>JAITJZ010000020.1 GCA_031278655.1 Bifidobacteriaceae bacterium | reverse complement strand
TCTTGGCTAGCGTTATGTCGTAGGCGTGGAACTCCACGTCGTCTGGCACCCCCCACTTGAAGCGGGCGAACTGGCGGACCTCTTGGAACCGTGATTCCAGGTCCGCGACCTGGCTGGCTGTCATCAGCAGCGCGGCGACGCAGTAGTCCCGGTTGGAATAGCTCTCGCCGATGAACACGCTCGCCGAAGCGGCAACCGCGGCGGTTCTGCGGCGGCTGGGGCTGGGCCTCGCGTCCCGGACATGTGGCTCCTGTTCATTGGCTTGAGCCAGCGCCCGATTCGCGTCGCGGGCAGTCTCAATACCAAGCCCCGTCGATTGCCCACGCGGTCACGACGCCACCCAGCTTCGGCCCGGTCGGTGTCAGCCGGCGGCGTTCCAGTGCTCGATGAAGGCCGAGGACGGCGAGCCGGTTGGCGGCGCCGAACGTCACGTCTGCGGGCGGCGCCACCGAGAAGACCGTCAAGACCGACGATGCCGCCGCCCCAGCGACGTTGTCCGCTTCGCGCGAACTGGTGGTCGAGATCCAGGAGCTTCGGGAACAAGGCCTATCGCTCAGAGCAATCGCCAGGCAGGTTGGGGTCTCGCATCCGTCGGTCCATCGGCTGCTTGCCTTCGAGTAGCAAGGCAAGCCTGTGATGCGTTCGTTTGCTCAGTACCAGTGTGGCACCGTTGTGCCGCGAGTGCTGAGGCGGGCGCGTGCATGCTGGGCCGGACGTAGATTACTGAACCGAGACCGCACAGCGTCATACACGTCGGTTGTCCCCGACTCGTCGATTATTGAAACCAGCAGCGCGAAGGGGATCGTTGTGGGCGAGTTGTCGAGCGCCCCGCTTCGACGGGCAACGTAGGACAGTTCCAATCGTGGACGCTCGACGTCACCGGGTCTGAGCGTCACGCGGTAGTCGCGGACGGTTTCCCATTTTCCGCTGTCGCGTAGCTGAGCCTCTGAAGCGCCTACTTTGGCGGCACCCAGCGTCTTGGTGACAGCCTCTTGGCTCGGGATCCATCCCTGGGCGAGTAGCTTTCTGGCCTCTGGGCCGCTGATGTCGAGCACGCGGCTCCTCTGGGTCAAGTCTTTCGGAGGGTGGAAGGTGTACAGCCGCTGGTGCGGACGCAACGTCAGCTCCAGTGAAGCGCTCGTGTACTCGGTCGGCTGCGTGGGATCGACCGGCGATGCGTAGGTGAGCGTTATCTGGACCTTGACCTCCGAAGCGATTGGTTCGGGCATCGCGACTTGGTAGCCGAGCACATTGCCGCGTTCGATCTCGTCAATGTACAAGACGCGGGCCTCGTTGGGGGCGCAGTTGAGCAGGTCTCCGAACCTGAGGGGCTGGCGCCCGTAGCCCACCTCGTCGCGAAGCTTGACATGGTTCCTCGGGCGCTCGGCGAAGTGTGCCATGAAGGCCCGGAGGACGCTGCTGTTGACTCGTGGGAGCCGAGTGACCAGATCGGCGAGAGCGTGGGTGGACACAGGTGCCGCGAAGCTTGTGCCGGACGCTTCAAGGAAACTCCCGTCTGCTCGGACCACGTTGAAAGGCCGACTGTCCGTACCGCCGAACTGGACGCCCAGCGGCTGGACCCGTGCTCCGAACCTGCCCGGCCCCATCGAGGAGTACGGCGCTCGAGCCCATGGGGCTTCTGGGGCCGGGGCGTCACAAGCGCCGACAGCGATCCCGTTGACCATGTCCGCTGGCACTTGCACTCGGTGAAGGCCGGTCACCCGGTCTTGGTCGCCGTCGTTTCCGGCCGCGATAACGAACAGCACGTCTCTTTCCCAGGCTAGCTGGTCGAGTTCGCTGGTCCAGCGGTTCGGCTCCATATCATCCTCGACGGCCAAGGTGGGGCCGAGGCTGAGATTGATGATGCGATGACCCTTTCTCTCGACTTCTTCCTTGATGCGGTCCAGCAGCCAGTAGCCTTCAAGGTCTCCAGGGACATCCGGGGCTGGCAGCACACGATAGCTTTCCACCGGCAGCGGTGGAGCGGGAGCCTGCTCCCCTGGCGCCGCGAGGCCGTAGAGTACCGCGCCGGTGACACCTGTGCCGTGGTCCAACTCGTCCTGGACCGGCGGCTTAGGGGTGAGGTCGTGCGTCGGGATGGCGAAAAGAGTGCCATTCCGATGCGCCGTGTCGACGCCGCCGTCGAACACCGCGACGGAAACGCTCGACAGCACCGGCTGCGACGAGGTGGGCGCGGCGAGCCGTTGAAAGCTGCGCGTCCCGAAACGCGGTCTCGGCCGGATGGAGGGCATCGGTCGCAGAACACGCAGGGGATTGAAGCGGGCCAGCGAAACGATCCGCTCGGCATCGAGGCTGACCGGGGTGAAGGTCAACCCGCCGGCTCTCCGGACGAAGTCCCGGTGAACCTCCCCGTCTTCTGTCGCGACGAGGTCGAACCATAGTTCAAGGGTTTCGTCATCGAGGGGCACCGGCTCGCCCAGCCTAGCGGTAGACGGATGCAACACGGCTTCCCAGACTCGGCGCCCCGCAGGAGCGTCCGCGTCGGGTTTGCCAGCACGAAGCACGTCGGATTGACGAGGCAGCGAGATCTCTTCAAGCTCGCGGATCTGGGTGAATGCCTGCTGTTCGGAGCGAGTGCGCCCACCCTGGGTGATGAGCCTCTCAAGTTCGTGGAGCCCGTCGTCCGAGACGGCGAAGATGAGCCGTCTCGTCTGCGCCGTGACGCTCTTCGCCTTGGTGACGTACTGTCCGGTGTCCGACCGTGAGCCGACAGGGGCAGCCCCGACATGGGCGAGAAGCTCGGTCGGGAAATAGGATGCAGCCAGGTAGTTCGGAAGCAGTTTGGCCTCCACGTACAGGCGGTCTCGCGCCCGCAGCTCCGGCGGCAGTCTCGCCGCCGCCGCCAAGACTGCGGCGACCTGCGGCGTGAGCAGAGTCTGAGCCTGCTCCGGAGTTTGCGGCTCAAATTTGTCGCCGCCGCCTGCGCTAGGGGCATGAACAGCGAGCCTAAGCACTTCCCCATTGACGAGAAGCGGGCGCCGCACTGCTTCGCCGGTCGGTGTGTTTGCCATCGAGGACTCCTTCGGCTCGTTTGACTCCCGCTGCGACAGTGGGGTGTGAGACGCCGACAAGCGCAGCGATCTGACGGTTCGACATGCCCAGCGTGTCTCGCATGGTTAGGAAAAGTCTGTCACGGCTTGACCCAGAGTCCCTGATGTGACGCCCCAGTTCCTTGACTAGCTCGGCCGTGATAGTTGACCCGTTGAGGATCGAGCGGCGGTGCACCAGCGACCAGACCCGTGTGAGATCTGAACTGGAGACCCCTTCGGTGAGTTCCACGGCGAGGTCAAGAACGGCCGCGTCGATGGGGTCGACGCCCGTTGAGAGGTGGTCGAGGATCGTTCGCCTCTGTTCACGGGCTGGGAGTGAGAACGTGATCGAGCGGTCAAACCGTCGCTCCACGGCCGTGTCGAGAAGGTGAGGATGGTTGGTCGCCGCGACGAGCAGGCTTGTGTCTGGCCAGCGATCAAGCTCCACCAGGATCACGTTGACGATGCGCTTGAGTTCGCCGATGTCGGAGTCGTCGTCGCGGCGCTTGGCAATGGCATCGAACTCGTCGAGAAGTAGAACGCAAGGACCGCTCTTCGCATAGTCGAGCACAGACTTGATATTCCGCCCGGAAGTTCCGAGGTAACTGGAGACGACCGAAGACAGATCCAGCGACAGCAACGGCAACCGCAACGACTGTGCCAGCCATCGCGCTGCCATTGTTTTGCCCACCCCGGGTGGACCGCTCAGCAGAACAGTACGGCTGGGCCCCGCTCCAGCTCTGCGCAAGTCCTCGGCGCGGTCCCGTTCCATAAGCACTTCGCCCAGGGCCGCCATCGCCTGGCCGTCCAGCACAAGCCCTTCACCGTCTGGCATGGGGTCGATGTCCACCAGTGGCCGGGCGCTGTCTCCTTCTGTTGGCACCGAGCCCGAGGCGTAACGCAGCTCGGTGGCGTCCAGAGCGGCCGCGACCGCCGCGTGCAGGGCGTCACGGAAGGACTCGACATCCTGGACTCCAGTTGGCACCGACCGCATGAGCCGCGACGCCAACTGCTTGACTCCGCCACCATGCCCCCTGGCGCCGACCCTGACCAGGTCGATGACAGCACGCTCAAGGCCGTCCGGAGAGTGGTAACTCCTACTCGATGTGGCCGTCATGCTTACCACCCTACCCATGCTGTCCACCGGCGCGTGATAGGCACACCTGGTAAGGCGATCTCGCAAGACCACACCATTTACCGGTTACTGAGTCGCCCGATGATCATCAGGTTGAGAGTCGGCAGCCAGCACCAGAACCAAAGACTTGACCCGCCACGGCGCCGGCGGGCGACGCCGCGCCCCGAGCCAACCGCCAAGACGAGCCGACCGCCCAACCCGGCCCGACGGCACGGGCCAGCTCGCGGCGGGTTGAGGCGGGGGCCGCGCCGGATTGGTGGGGTCGGTAGCATGGGCGGGTGCGGGTGTCGCGGCGTTTCAGCGGGTTGGGGCAGGTCAACGCGGTGGCCAGGGAACGCGAGCGGCTGGCCGGCTTGCGCACGCTCGACTGCCCCTGGCATTACCTGGAAGCTGACGGCTGGTGCGCCGACCCGCAGGCGATCGACCGCGCCGCCCAGGGCGGCGCCCGGCTATTCGTGCTGGTCAGCCCCGGCAATCCGACCGGCGCCCACGTCGACGCGGCCACCGCCCGGCAAGTCGGGGAACTCGGCCGGCGCCACGGGGCGGCGATCATTGTCGATGAGGTCTTCGCGCCGTTCACGCTCGAAGACAAGCCCGCGTTCCGGCCCGGGCCGCCCGGCCCGGCCCCAGGGCCGGCCCGGGAGCACGCGCCAGGCCCGGCCTCAGAGCGGGCGCCAGAGCCAGACCAGGCCGTGACCTTCACCTTCAACGGCTTGTCGAAGCTGCTCTGCGCCCCGCAGTTGAAACTCGGCTGGATTCGGCTGGCGGGGCCAGCCCAGTCCACGCGACCGGTCCGGGCGGCGCTGGACCAGATCGCCGACACCTTCCTGTCGGTGAACACGCCAACGGCCCTGGCCCTGCCAGAACTCCTCGGCCTGGCCGAGCAGACCGTGGCCCACACCAACGCCCGCCTCGCGGCCAATCTGGCGACAGCCAAGAGCGTGTTCGGCCAGGCGCCCTACCGCCTCCGGCGCTGCGGCGGCGGCTGGAGCGCGATCATCGACCTGCCCCGCGAACCCGCCGGCCCCGGCCCCGGCCCCAGAGACCAAGACCAAGACCAAGCCGACCCGGCCGTCTGGTTGCTGCGCCACGCCCACCTGGCCGTCCACCCAGGCTGGTTCTACGACATCGGCGACCGTCCCTGCCTGGTGGTGTCCCTGCTGCCGGAAAGCGAAACCTTCGCCCGCAACTGCCGCCGGCTCCGCGACGCCCTCGAAACCCGCCGCTCAGGCCAGGCTTGAGAGACTGCTCACAAGGACCGCTCGGAGGCCGCGGGGGCCTCAAACAAGCCCTAAATCAGCCAACCCAAAAAGATAGAAATAAGGCAGCCCCAGGGACTCAATGCGCGCCTGGGCGCCCGTCGCCCGGTCAACAATCACCGCCACAGCCTTCACATCCGCCCCGGCCGCGCGCAGCGCCTCGACCGCCGTGATGACCGAGCCGCCCGTGGTGGACGTGTCCTCCACCGCCACAACCGCGCGCCCAGCCACCGAGGGCCCCTCGACGCGGCGCTGCAAACCATGCGCCTTGGCCTCCTTGCGGACCACAAAAGCGTCCAAGTCCAGGCCGCGAGCGGCGGCCGCGTGCAACATCGCCGCCGCCACCGGGTCCGCGCCCATGGTCAAACCGCCCACAGCCGCATAATCATCGCCCGCCACCAAACCGCGGTCCTCCAGCAAATCAATCAGCAGATGCCCCGTCAGGGGCGCCGCCCGGTGGTGCAACGTCACCCGCCTCAGGTCCACGTAATAGTCAGCCTCACGGCCGGAGGCCAACCGCACCCGCCCCCGGATCACCGCCAACTCAGACACCAGCAAGCGAAGCTGCTCGCGCGGGTCCAACCCCGCCAAATCAACCGGACCAGTCATGGCGCCCCCGGGTCAGCGATCCTCGACGGCGCTCAACGCGCGCACCAAAAACCGCGGCGCCAGGCGCGCCAACTGCGCCAACACGCCATAACGCAACGATGGCGTCGAAAGCACAGCGCCACGGCGGACATCCGACAAAGCCCCGGCGACGACATCGGCGGCCGAAAGCCAAGCCACCTCCGGATACGACAGGTAATCCAAACCGGCCCGGGCGTGGAACTGGGTCCGGGTCAGCCCCGGCAGCAGGGCCGTGGCCGTCACACCGGTGCCCCTCAACTCCACCGCCAACCCCTCCGTGAAAGTCTTGACCCAGGCCTTGTCCGCGGCGTAAACGCCGGAGGCGAGGTAAGCGGCCACGGACGAAACGTTCAGAATGGCGCCGCGCCCCCGCTCCACCATGGCCCGCCCGGCGGTGTGCGAAAGGACCATGACCGCATGGATCATGACTTTCTCCATGGCCGCGGAATCGCGGATCGGTGTCTCCAAGAAAGGCTGGCGAACCCCGAAGCCGGCGTTGTTGACCAACAACCCGACCGGGCGGACGGGCTGCTTCAAGCGGGCCGCGACCCTGTTCAACTCGCGCTCCTTGGCCAGGTCGGCTGGCAGAACCTCGACCCGCACACCGGCGGCGGAACGGATCTTCGCAGCCACATCCTCCAACCGCTGCTGATCGCGCGCCACCAGCACCAGGTTGTGCCGGACAGTGGCCAACTGCCAGGCGAACTCCTCGCCCAGACCGGCGCTCGCGCCCGTGATTAGTGCTGTTCCCATACGCTCAGCCTACTTGCCCGGTCCAGGGCGCGGCTTGGCCGGCCGGGCTGGGCGACCTACCCTTGGCTCATGCGGATCGCCACCTGGAACGTCAACTCGTTGCGCGCGCGGCTCGAACGAACCCTGAATTACCTGCGGGAACACCAGGTTGACGTGCTCGCTTTGCAAGAGACGAAGGTCGCGGACAAGTCCTTCCCGGCCGAGCCGTTCGAGGCCCTCGGTTACCAGGTGGCGCATTTTGGTCTAGACCAATGGAACGGCGTGGCGCTGGTGTCGCGGGTGGGCCTGACCGCCGTCCGCACGGCCTTCGACGGCCAGCCCGCCTTCGCCAAGCCCGGCCAGCCGCCCAAGCTGGAGGCCCGGGCGATAGGCGCGGATTGCGGCGGGGTGACGGTTTGGTCGCTGTACGTCCCGCACGGCCGGGCGCAGGCCGACCCGCACATGGCCTACAAGTTGGCTTTTCTGCGGGCCTTGGCCGCCGATGCCGCGCGTCGGCTCAGCGCCCAGCCTTCCGCCCGCGTCGCCTTGGTCGGGGACTTCAACGTCGCGCCCCTGGACACCGACGTCTGGGACCCGGCGGCTTTCGAAGGGCTGACGCACACATCCGCGGCGGAGCGCCAAGCCTTCGCGGCCCTGGCCGAGGCGGGCTTCAGGGAGGTCAGCCGCGAGCATTTGCCTGGGACGCATCTTTACACCCAATGGGATTATCAGGCGCTGCGTTTCCCCAGGAACGAGGGCATGCGCATCGACTTCGCCTATTGCTCCCCGGCGCTGGCGGACGCGGTCGCGTCCGTCCGGATCATCCGTGATGAACGCAAAGGCAAGGGCCCCTCAGATCACGTCCCGGTCGAGTTGGAAATCGCCTGACCCGATTGGCCCGGCCCGCCCGGGCGGCCCAACCGGCCCATCCGGCGCAGCGCCCAGCCGCCCAAAACTCCGAGCAGCGCCGCCAGCGCGATCCATCCGGGCGCGCCCGGGCCGGTCAGCGGCAGGCTGGTCGCCGCCGCCTCGGTCGGCGTTGGCGTTGGCGTTGGCGTGGGCGCCGGCTCGTCGAGCGGCTGATACTGAACCACAACCACCGAATCCAACGGCGCCACCGCGGTGGCGTCGACCGCCTCAGTCCCATCCACCACCGGATGCGAGACATCGTGCCCAACCACATCCGGCGAGGCGACCTCCGGGTAACCGTCAGCCGACCAATACAGCGTCACCCCGGTCACATCATCGGTGTCCGCGTTCCAAAGGACCTCGTGGGCCACGTCCTGCGGGGTCGCCTCCCCGGCGCCGGTGTAGTCGATGGTGCGCCGCACCAGCAACGTCCACAAAGTGTGATGGTGGCGCAGGCGCACGGTGATCGCCTGGGCGGCGTCATCGTCGTCATAGGCGTCAACGTTCTCCAAGGAGACGAACTCATAGCCGGCCGGGACCCCGGCCCTCGCGTCCGCCTCCGTGAACCCGACCGGCGTCAAGCGCGGCCCCGCCAAACTGGTGGCGGACCCGGCCGCCGGCGCCACCTGGGCGCCGTCCACGTCATCGTCCACGTAAACCACCGACACGACCTGCTGCGGGACGGCCGTCAAAGCCGTCGTGTCCGCGTCCTCGTTGTTGGCGGGCGACAGGTCGGCGCCGTTGGCGCCGTCGTCAGCCACCTGGGCGTTCGCCACCACCGCGCCCCCAGGCGCCGCCGAGGCCGCCGGCGCCCACGCGACCGTGAAACTCGCCGAAGCGCCCGGGGCGAGGTCGAAACCGGGCCAGCTGACCTCCCCGCCGCCGCCCGCCGCCGGGGTGACCGCGCCCGAGCCGCTGACCGCGCCGACAGTCACCGCGCCGGCCAAGGTCAGCCGCAGTTGGACGCCCGTGGCGGCCTCCAAGCCGTCGTTGACCACGGTCACCGTGTGTGTGCCGCCCCGGTCCAAAGGCGTGGCGGCGAGCCCGTCGTCAACCGACACCGACAGGTCCGGGCGCTGGGTGATCGAAGCCACGCAACCGGTCAGGAGCGCGTCCAAGACCGGCTGCGGGTCGGCCGCGAAGTCGGCGATGGAGAACCAGGCGCCGCCGCTGTTCGTCGCCAGATCGCGGTAGTCGACCGAGTTCGTGTTCGGGTTGATGATCGAGAACAGGGCCGCGTCGCCCTCGGCCAGGGCCTGCGCCGTCTGGGCGACTGAGACATCACGGACCTGGGTGTGCTCGTCCGCCACCAGCACCAGGCAACTGGCCGCCTCGGGGCGGATGCCCATGCGCGAATCGAGCGCGTACACAATCGCGTCCGTGCCCCACTCGTTAGCGCCCCAACGCTGCAAGCTGGCGGTGGCGGCCGCGAAATCCGCCAAGGAATCCGTCGCCGGGATGTGGGTGTGCTCGCGCTCGTTGGCGTGGGCCCAAGTGCCGAATCCGACCAGGCCCAACTGGTAGTCGATCGATTGGGCGAGCCTGTCCGCGATCAGGTTCAGATTCGCGGCCACCGCGTTCTGGTACGGCCCCATGGTGGTGGACTCGTCCACCACGAAGACCACGTCGCCCTGCGGCTTGCCGATCGTGGACAAGTCGTTCACATCCGCGGCCGGCCCATGCGC
This sequence comes from Bifidobacteriaceae bacterium, assembly GCA_031278655.1. Taxonomy (GTDB): domain Bacteria; phylum Actinomycetota; class Actinomycetes; order Actinomycetales; family WQXJ01; genus JAIRTF01. The sequence goes on along the minus strand of JAITJZ010000020.1, from coordinate 4,683 downwards.
GCCATCGGCCGCGCCAACCAACTGCGCGCTCACCGGCGTCCCGGCGACCCTCGGCACCCGCGCCTCGGCTGTGCCCTGCGCCCCCGTCGTGACCGTGACCTGGAACTCTCCCACGGAGATGACGACTTCCGCCCCGGACAACTCGGTCCAGCCGGTCGCCTCCCAGGCCTTGACCCGGACCGTCACCTCGGCCGCGGTGGCCGTGCCCGCCACCGGATAAACCGACAGGTAGGACGGGTTGGAGACAACGATCTCCCGCGTCGCGGAATCCCGCTCGCCGGCCGAATCCGTGACCGTCAACGTGACGGTCTGCGCGCCGGCGGCGCTGAACGAGTGCTGCGGCGCCGCCGCCGTCGAATCGGTGACGGCATCGCCGTTGAAATCCCAAGCCCACGAGGTGATCGACCGGCCCTCGCCCGCCTCACTGGTGTCCGTGAATGTGATCGACTGTCCGGGCGCCGGGCTGCCCGGCGCGAATGTGAAGCTCGCCGCCGGACCCGCCTGCGGCAACGGCGCCACCACAGCCGTGGCCACGCCCCAAACCGCCCACTCCGCCATCCCGTCCGCGTCCCGCAACTCGGCTTCGACGTGCTGGACTCCCACGACGGCATCGCCGGTGACGTCCAACTGGTCGCCGGTGCCAGCCGACTGGCCGTTGACGTGCCAAGTCACGGTCACCGCCTTGCCGCGCGTGTGGCCGGTCGTGAGCTTGATGGTCGCCACTTCGCCGTCGCCCACCACGATCTCGCTGCCTTGCGCCGGGTTGGCGGACACGATCACCGGGTGGCTGTCCGAGTACCGCACGGCGACGTTGTGGTAGGCGATGGCGCGCCGCCCGGCGCTGTCCGTCACCAACGCGCCAACACGGTGCACGCCCAAGGTCTCAAAGGCCGCCGATGCCGTGGCGCCGGTCGCGTCGTCAAACTCGCCATCCAGGTCGGTGTCCCAGGCGACCTCATTGCCGGCGGCGGTCGTCGCCGTGACGGTGATCGTCTCCCCAAGACCTGCTTCTTCCGGCCCCGCGAGGGTGAGCTGCGGATACTTGGGGTAACCCTTGGCGGCCAGGCCGGCCTCCAACTCAGCGGCGAAACCGGCGAACATGGCGGCCGCGTCTTCGAACGCCTCGATCATGTCTGCTTCGACGGCCGCCGCTTCGGCGTCCAACTCGGCCAGCGTCTGAAATGGCGCCGGGGTGAAGGCCTCGTCTTTGACGAGTTCGACGAACTCGTCCATGTCAGCCTCGCCCATGCCGAGGTCCTGGAGCACAGCCTTCTCCTCGGCGGTGAGGCCAGCCCCGCCCGCCAAGCGGTCATACAATTCGTTGAATTGGGCCGCCGCCGTGTCGCTCATGAATCCGCCCGCCGCCTGCTCCACCGCGACCATGGCTGCCCGCGCCTCGGCTTTGGCGGTCAGCGCCTGAACGGCCTGGTTGGCGTACGCCGCCGCCGCCTCGGCCTGCATCAGAGCCGCCGCCGCGTCCGGGGTTTGCTCAGCGCCTTGGTATTTTTCGAGCGCGTGCCAGAACCCTTCAACGGCTGCCGCCTCAGCCCAATCGGCGTAGTACAACTCCTCCACGGCCCGGTCCAGCACCGTGGCCGGGTTCAGGTTGGACGGTGGCACCGGCGCCAGCGCCACCGGCGCCGTGTAATCCAAGTCCGGCGGATCGGCGGCCAGCCCCTGGTAGACGCGCGCCTGGTACAACCCGAACTGGGCGCCCCAGAACCTGATGGTCCCGAAGATCGTTGGAATCTCGCCGACTGCGGCCCGGCAGACTATGTTCTGGGGCAAAGCCCAGCGCCCGCAGATGCCGGACTTGAGGAAGTGCTTGATGATCGCGTCCGCGCCGTCCCAGACCCTGGGCAGTCCCGGTATCCAGCCATAGATTCGCCAGAACCAGTTCCAATAGAAGACCGCGTCGGTGTAGTAGTCGGCCATTCCTTGAGCTGCGGCCTTGGCGTTGAGGATGGCGAGTCCGCCCGCCACCGACGGCGGATGCAATGGGTCCGGGTCCGTCACCTCGAAGGCGTTCCTGAGGACGCTGTCTTGGCCGTCGTCAAACCTGCCGTCCTCGCACACATCCTCGACCACGTCGTAGATGCCGGGCGGGATGGAGCCAGCCGGGTAGGTCGCGCCGATCTGCAGGAAGGCGAAGCCATGGCCCAGGAGGTTGCCCAACGCCTGATTCGGCTCGCCTGAGATGTCGTTCAACTCGGCGCCGGGTTGAGCCTGCCCGGCCGGGATCACATAGATGTCTGAGGTTCTGAACAGCCCGTCGCAACCTTGGCTGAGCGTGCCGACGTAGATGTTGATGAATTCATTCGGGCCGTACCTGGAGTACTCCATCATGAAGTCATTGGCGTTGGCGCGGCTCGGCGCCGCCGGCAGCGTCACCGCGCCGCCAAGCCCCATGGCGCCCACCACAGCAAGAGCGGCCATTCGCCGCCACCGGTGCGAGCGCCTGGGAGCGTCTCCTTCGACGCTGTGGTGGCGGCTGACGGGTTGGTTGATCCGTGGGAATCTCACGATTCGGCCTTCCTTGTTAGGCGGTGGGCGAACGCCCCGCGGACCGAACCGTTTGGGCCAGCGGCCTGCGGGCTTCGGCGGTTAGCGTAGCAACGCCGCTGGCTTGCCCGCCGAACTCCGCCGACCACCGTCATTAGGGCGCTGACCAGCGTAAGCACTGATCCTACCAGCGCCGCGCTACCTTTAGAGCCCCAACCGTTAACCTTCCGCTAACCCAGCGCCCCCATTTCCCCTGGTCGACTGGCCGCCCCCAGAGCCAAGTGTTCTCCAAGAGTTGTCCCTCCCGTAACCTGACCGGCCCGCGCGCCGGCTCCCCCACCAGCCACAGAAAGACGTGGGTGTCCAGCAGCAGGTTCATTCCCAGGCCGCCAATTCGTCCTCCGGGAGATCATCGAAGAAGGCCGAATCGCGGGGCAGGCGCACAGCCGGGTCCGCCCCGAAGACGCGCGCACCGGTCGGCGCGGCCGTGACCAGTTTGACGGCGGGGACGCCGTGGCGCGCGATGACGACTTCCTGGCCGCCCTCGGCCATCGCCATCAAGCGCGAGAAATGCGTCTTGGCCTCCAGCACATTGAACACCGGCACGCGGTCAGACTAACCCTGGCCAAGCACTTGGTCAACATTCAGGGGACGATGCCGTGTGGCCGGCTTGGGCGCGGGCGCCCGGGCGAATGTCTCAGCCGAACTCGGCCACCAGGCCGAGGCGGCGGCGCATCACGTCGATGGCTTGGGGGTTGGAGTCGGCCAAGACGAAGCGGCGGCCGAGCCCCGCCGCCACCGCGCCGGTGGTGCCGGAGCCGGCGAAGAAATCGGCCACCCAATCACCAGGCTCAGAACTGGCCTGAACTATCCGGCGGAGCACGCCCTCCGGCTTCTGGGTGGCATAACCGGTTTTCTCACGCCCCGTGGGCGAGACGATTGTGTGCCACCAGACGTCGGTCGGGAGTTTGCCCCGCGCCGCCTTGGCGGGCGTCACCAAACCGGGCGCCATGTACGGCTCTCTATCGACGGCATCGGCGGCGAAGTGGTAATTCTTGGGATCCTTGACGTAAACCAAAATGTTGTCGTGCTTGGCTGGCCAGCGCGACTTGGCGCGGGCGCCGTAGTCATAGGCCCAGATGATCTCATTGAGGAAGGACTCGCGGCCGAACAGCGCGTCGAGCAGGACCTTGGCGTAGTGGACCTCGCGGTAATCGAGATGCAGGTAGAAGGTGCCGTCGCCGGCCAGCAACCGCCAAGCCTGCTCCAGGCGCGGCTCCAGGAATCCCCAGTAGTCGGCGAAGGCGTCGTCGTAGCCGGTGACTCGGCCCCGGATGACATCGTAGGCCTGGCCCTTGAAGCCGATTCGGCTGGCGCCTTCGCGCCGGACCGTGCGCGTTGCCTGCCGTTTCTGGGCGCGCCCGGAGTTGAACGGCGGGTCCAGGTAGATCAGCCGGAAGGCGCCGTCCGGCAAAGCGCCCATCAGCGGCAGGTTGTCCCCGGCCAGGACCAGGTTGGGGCCGTCGGGGCGCCAGGGGGGCGCGGGCGTCTCGGTCACCGTTGGAATGATAGCGGCGGCGGCGGAGCCCCGTGACGACTGGGAACGCCGGGCGCGCGGGCTGGGAATGCGGCCGGGAACGCGGCCGGGAATGCGGCCGGGAATGCTGGCGGGAATGCTGGCGGGAACGCGGCTGGGCATGTGAATGGCGCCGGGTCCATCGGGGGGGGGAACCGGCGCCACGACTAGGTTGGCACAAAGTCAACCAAAATGCAGGCCCCCGGTGGGTAAGAACACTCAGCGGGAGAACGTTCTCGCTGATTACAGCCGTGTCAGAGTTGACAAACCGCCCCCCGGAACTCTAGGCCCGCCGCCAAAGACCGCCGCCGCCAAGGCCCCGCCCGCCTGCTGGCCGACCTCGACGCCCTGGTCCACCACCAGAACCACGCCGTCGAACCCCAAAATCAGGCTGTGGTACTAACGGGGCTTCGCCCCAACTGCGGCCCAACCAAAATAGGGCGATCTTTTGTGCACCCGCCTCAAACCAGGGCGACTTTTTATGCATCCTGGGCGGGCCATTCCGAGGCCCACCTTGGAGTTCACCGCCGGATCTTGCACAGAAAGTCGCCCTCGTTTCGCCAGGGCGCACAAAACCGCTGCCTCGTTTTGCCAAGCGCCCAAAA
>JAITJZ010000006.1 GCA_031278655.1 Bifidobacteriaceae bacterium | reverse complement strand
AAATGAACTGATCCCCAGCAGGAGACCGGCGTGCGGAGGGTCCCCCCAAAGCTTACCAGAGGGAAAATGAACTGATCCCCAGCTCGGCGGTGAGCACATCCCCGGGGTCACAAAGCTTACCAGAGGGAAAATGAACTGATCCCCAGCCAGTGGCCTGGCGGCCGGCGCGGCCTGGAAAGCTTACCAGAGGGAAAATGAACTGATCCCCAGCACAAGAAAATGTGGTACCGCAACGCCAAAAAGCTTACCAGAGGGAAAATGAACTGATCCCCAGCACCTGGACGGAGTACCTGGTTCAGGCGGAAAGCTTACCAGAGGGAAAATGAACTGATCCCCAGCGCGGATGGCGTGCTCACGGACGCCAGCGAAAGCTTACCAGAGGGAAAATGAACTGATCCCCAGCGAGCAGCACGGCGTCATCCCGTTGTTGGAAAGCTTACCAGAGGGAAAATGAACTGATCCCCAGCTAGTATATAGTGCGCAGAGTGAGGCAAGAAAGCTTACCAGAGGGAAAATGAACTGATCCCCAGCACCCCGCCGGCCGGGGAGACCTGGAGCTAAAGCTTACCAGAGGGAAAATGAACTGATCCCCAGCGATCGACCGGCCCGACGCAAAGGGACTCAAAGCTTACCAGAGGGAAAATGAACTGATCCCCAGCGTGCCGACGCACGTGGCCACTGGCGAGCAAAGCTTACCAGAGGGAAAATGAACTGATCCCCAGCTGTCCGTCAGGTGGTGGGTGGCGGTCGGAAAGCTTACCAGAGGGAAAATGAACTGATCCCCAGCCAGTGGCGCGGCAGGGGCCGGCGCGGCAAAAGCTTACCAGAGGGAAAATGAACTGATCCCCAGCGGTGGTTTTGGCGTTGGTGATTGTTTGTAAAGCTTACCAGAGGGAAAATGAACTGATCCCCAGCCCCAAGGTGATGGCGGCGACGCGCGGGAAAAGCTTACCAGAGGGAAAATGAACTGATCCTCGACTCAACAAGGGGCGCTCAACGAGTATGTATTAGCAAAGCACTCCGGTGGTGACGCAGGATGCGTATGCGATGGACGGGTTAGCTACGAGGTTGTCGGCCTTCATGTGAGTAATGGGGATTTGTATGATGGTGGGCTTCTTACGATCCGCGCAAGAAAGAGCGGAACTATAACGCATGTTGGGGGCCAGTGATATGTCTGCGGACGGAGGTCATATAATCACGAACCCTTGGGCTATTGGGTGCGGCGCGTCCGGGGGCGGCGTCACTGTGCGAGCTTACCGGTGCTGCCGGACTGCCGGACCCGTGACATCAACTGATGCTGTGCCCACCTCATGAGGAAGCCAGGCCGTGCTGTGCACAATCGGGCTAGTGAGCCGACATTTGGCCATGGTCCACACGAGTAGGACGCGATGACTCGGTGAATTCCACTCACCAAGGTGGCGCAATGGCATGCAAGCTCGCGCCGGACGAAGGCGATGCCGATCGGCTTCGGGCCGGGCCGGAGCGCCGTGGCAGTCATGGGCGGGCCCTGCTTCGCGTCGGTTCTGAGAGCGCAGATCGTTCGATAGATTCTTAGCGCCGATAATGCGCATTATGTCCGAATTGCGGGGGCGGGGCGGTTGGCGGGCGCTTGTGGGGATGGTGGGGTTGGCTTGGGCGCTCCCCTCACCAGAGGGGCTGCTCCCAATAGTGGAGCAGGCTCTCTGGGTCGACGGGGTTTTGGCGTTCGAGTTGGCCGCGGCGGGTCTGGTCGCGCAGCCGGTCCAGGCGTTCCTGAAGGTCGGCGTCCAACTCATCGTCCGGCTCGGCGGGATCCGATGGGGCGTCGCTGGGCTCGGCCGGGCCCGGGCTCGGCGAAGGGCTGGGCGGGTCCTCCTGGCCCTCTTGGCCCTCCTGGTCGTCTGGGTCGTCTGGGTCGTCTTGGCCGGCGCCGGACGAGTCCCCGCCCGAATCATCCTCACCGGCGGACTCCAGCTTCAGATTCAACCGCTCCTGGGCCTCGGCGGCGGTGTCGTCGCGGGCGGGGCAGCGCCCCGCCCGCAAGGTGTCCAATGCGGTCTGCCACAGTTCGGCGGCCAGCGCCGAGTCGCCGGCGGCGCCGGCCTCGTCGCCTTGACGCTCCTGCGCCAGCGACAGATTGATCCGGACGACGCATTCCTTCTCCGAGGGAGTCAACTCGAGCGCCCCCTCGAGCAGTCCCTCGGCCCGGGCCGCGTCGCCGCCGGCCAGGACCGCCGTGCCCTGCCCGAACAGGGCCTTCCACTTCTCGGCCACCATCAATGAGGCGGCCAGCGAGTAGCGCGACTCGGCGCGCGCGTCCTCGCCAGCGCGGTACGCCTCGGCGCCGCCCCGGCCCCAGAACCAGACCAGCGCCAACCACAGCGCCGCGGCCAGCGCCGCCAGCGCCAGAATCACTCGGCCAAATCGCGCCGCCCTCATGGCGCGCCCCCGACCGAGCCACGGACCGCGCCCCCAACCGCGCCCCCGACCGCGCCGCCGACTCCGGCCGCGACCACGCCGACGGCCCGCCGCCGGGCGGCCCGCCTCTCCCCCAGGCGACTGGCCGCCCGCGCTGAGCCGGCGCGCTCGAACAGTCCCGCCAACTCCCAGACCAGCAGCGCCAGCAGCGGCAAAGCCAGGAGGAAGCCGACCGGGCGGCGGGCGGCGGCATCGTCCTCGATGACGCGCTGCGGCAACCTCCCCAGCCAGAGCGCGTCCGCGACCGGCAGGTCGGCGGCGCGGTGGTGATAGGCGACGCCCAAATCGGACGCGATCCGCCTGAGCGCGGCCTCGTCTATGCGCGAGACGCCCGGCGACCCGTCCGGGCCCATGATGTAGTCGCCGGAGCCGAACAGGTTGCCCAGCACCGTCGCGTCGTTCAGGCGCATCTTGCCGCCCCGGTCGGTGCCGTAGCCGAACACCGCTCCCCCGTCGACCAGGCCCGCCAGCGGCTCGAAGGAGGCCGCCGCCTGGTCGCCGGTCTGCTCGCCGTCGCCCAGGTAGTAGACCAGCCGGGCCCGCTCGGGGTGGTTGACCGCCTGCGCCTCCAGGGCGCTGACGGCCAGCGTCAGCCCGGCGGTGATCGATGAGCCGGAGGCTTGCCAGGGCGTCACCGGGGTCAGCGTCTCGGCGGCCGCCTGGGCCGCGCCCGGGTCGGTCGAGAACGGCAGCAGCCAACGCGCCGACGAGTCGAACACGATGATCCCGATGTGGGCGCCGGCGTGGTGTTCGACCAGCGCGGCCAAGTCGGCGGCGACGCCCTCGAGGCGCGGCCGGTCGCCGTCCCAATCCTCCGCCGCCAACGATGGCGACCGGTCGACCAAGACCAGCACCGCGGCATCGTCGGCTTGGACCGTCGCCCGCCCCGCGCCCCAAGCCGGGTTCCAGGCGATGACCGCCACCAGCGCGACCGCCGAACCGCGCCGGGCCCAGGTCCGCCAGGCCGGGCGCCGCCGCCAACCGCCCCAGGCCGCCACCCCGGCCAGCCCGGCGGTCGCCGCGGCGAGCCACCAGCCGGGCCGGTCGGTCAAGATTCGCCGGGGCGGCTCGTCGACGGGCCCGGCCGCCTGCGCCAGGATCGAGTCGATGATCTGGCTGACCGAGTCGCGGTGCTCGACCTGGTAGAAGTCTCCCCCGGCGGCCTCGACCTCGGCTTGCAGGTCGGCGGCCGCCTGGCGATAGGCCGCGATCTCAGGGTCGGAGAAGTCGAAGTCCGGCACGTCGGGACATAAGGCAAACACATGTACGTCCGAAGCGGCGGCCAGCTCTGCGGCCTCAGAGAGCGAAAAGATCGGCACGCCCTCGACCATGTTGTCCGTCGCCAGAATCACCGACCGGGGCCGCTCCATGTCAGAGTCATCGAACAGCGACAGGCAGGACACCAGCCCGTCGCCGGGCAGCGACGAGCCCTGCCCCAACAGCGTGCCGGAGTCGTCAGGCACCAGATTCTCCGGCACCATCAGCCATTCGCCCCAGGTCATCGCGTCCGCCACGGCCGCGAACTGATCCTCCAACGGCGCCAGCGTGTCCTCGATGAAGGCGTAGTCGTCAGTCAGCGGAAAGAGCGTCACCGACGACGAGTTGAACCACGACATCGCCACCCGCTCGCCGTCGAAACCGGCCACGATCTCCCGGAATTGGCCTATGACCTCGGCGTCGACCGGGTACATCGACCCCGAGACGTCCAGGCACAAGACCACGTCGCGGCTTCGGTTCTCCAAGGCGAGCGTCTCGGCGGCGACCGGCCGCGCTGCCACCCCCACCGCGCCCAGCGCCGCCACCAGCCCGGCCGCCACCCCCAAGACGGCGCCAGTCCGATGCCGTCGCGCCACGTCGGCGTAACCAGGCAGGTCGGCGAAGCTGGCGGTGTTGGCCAGCCGGGTCGCCCCGGGCGGGGCCTGGCCGCGCCGGCGGCGCGCCCGCAGCCAACTCGCCGCCGCCAGGACCACGGCCGCCGCCAGCGGCGCGATCAGCCACATCCAAGGCTGGGCGAAGCTCATCGGCGCACCGCCGCCCGGGCGCGCGCGACCAAATCGGTGATGTCGCCCTGGCCGGCGACCCCGAACTCGACCGGGTAGGCGACCCCAACAAGGTCCGCCACCGCCGGCAGGTCTCCGCGTTGGCGCAACTCCGCCAGCGTCAGCCGGGGCGCCTCGCCGCCGGCCGCCTCGCGCGCGACCTGGGCGAGGGCTTGGGCCGCCGCCCTGTCGGTCAGATCGCCGGCCCGCCAGGCGCGCTCAATCTGGTCGATCCGCGCCGTCAGGGCGCCGCCGGGCGCCAGGGCCCCGGCCCGCCCGTCGCCGTCCGGGCGCCGCGCCCGCCACCGGCGCAGCCGGCGCCACAGCCACGGCCACGCCACCAGGGCCGCGGCCAGCGCCAGCAGCAGGCAGGCGCCCGCCAACCACCAGCCGGAGAACGGCTCCGGCGGCAGCGGCTCGATCAGCTCAGCGCCCGCCATGGCGATGCCTCTCAAGCACTCCGATCAGGGTCTCGACCAGGTCGCGCTGACCGGTGACGCGCCCGTGGGCGATCCCCCGGCGCCCCAGCGCCCGCTCGATCGCCTGCTCCCGCAGGGACACGACAGCGGCCGCCTGGCCGCGCAGCCGCGGATGCCACCGAACCTCGTCCGGCAGGCGCAGACCGGTCTCGACGTCGAACGGCCCGAGCGCTGCGGACGCCGCCGGGCTCATGTCGGCGATCCGCACCACCATGATCTGATGGCGGGCGTGCAGCAGCGTCAGCGAGCGCTCGCCGGCAGCCCCCAGCTCGGCATCGTCCGTTATCAAGACGCCGATGCCGTGCGGCAGCCGCGCGCGGACGGCCAGGTCCAGCACCGCCGCCAGGTCGGACCGGGGGCCGAGCGGGTCGGCGGTCGAATCCGACAGCCGCCGCAGGACATGCTCGACGTGGGCGCGCGACCCCCGGGGCGCGATCGCCTCCCGGCCGCCGGCGTCGCCGAAGACCGCCCCGACCAGATCGCGGTGCCTGACCGCCAAATGCGCGAAGACCCCGGCCACGTCCAAGGCCAGCTCGAGTTTCGAGGTCCCGTCCGGCGCGACGGCGGTCATCGAGCGTCCGGTCGAGACCAGCAGCAGCAGATGGTTTTTGTGCTCCGGCAGGTAGCGGCGCACCAGCGGCTTGCCCGCCCTGGCCGTCGCCTTCCAGTCGACGTCCGAGACCGAGTCGCCCGGCGCGTATTCCCGCAGGTCTTCGAACTCCGTGCCGCGCCCGCGGAAGACCGACGTGTAGCCGCCGTCCAGGACCAGCCGCGCGCGCCGGTGCGAATGCAGTTCCAGCAGCGCGCCGATGGCGGCCAGCCGCCCGCCGCGGCTGGTCATGGCGCCCAGGTGGCCGCGAAGATGGCGTCGATGACGGCCTCGGGCCGGACCGAGTCGGCGACGGCCTCATAAGTCAGGATCAGGCGGTGGCGCAGGACCTGATGGCGCAGGTACTTGATGTCCTCCGGCACCACATGGTCGCGCCCGGACAGCAGGGCGATGGCGCGGCCGGCGGATTGGAAGGCGAGCGACGCCCGCGGCGAGGCCCCGTACTCGACATAGCGGCCGAGCGGGCCGGCGGCGCCGGCCTTGCGGGTGGCCCCGACCAGGCGGACGATGTAGTCCTTGACCGACCGGTCGATGTGCACCCGCCTGGTCAGGCGCTGCAACGATTGGATGGTGGCCGGGTCCGCCACCGCCGGCTGGTCGGCGGTGGCGGCGTCGGCCTGGTCGAGGATCGCGACCTCCTCCTCGGCCGAGGGATAGGTGATGACCTCTTTCAGCAGGAAGCGGTCGAGTTGGGCCTCCGGCAGTTCGTAGGTCCCCTCCTGCTCGATCGGGTTCTGGGTGGCGAAGACGATGAACGGCTCGGGCAGGGGGTGGACCTGGCCGGCCAGGGTCACCTGGCGTTCCTGCATCGCCTCGAGCATGGCCGCCTGCGTCTTGGTGTTGGCCCGGTTGACCTCGTCGACCAGCACGAAGTTGGCGTTGATGGGGCCGATCTCGGTGTGGAACGAGGACCGCGTGGCGTCGAACACCTGCGTGCCGACAATGTCCGAGGGCAGCAGGTCCGGGGTGCACTGAACGCGCGAGAAAGACCCGCCGCAGAGCGACGCCAGCGTCCGGGCGGCGGTGGTCTTGGCCAGCCCCGGCACCGACTCCAGCAGGACGTGCCCGTCCGCCAGCAGACCCGCCAGCAAGGACCACCAAAGCCCGGTCTGGCCCACGACGCGCCGGCGGTAGGACGCGGACAGCCTTTCGACCAGGGCCATGGTGTCTGCCAATTCGTCCCGTCGGATCGGTTCAAGCATGACCCACAGCCTACTTGGCGCGCGTCGCCGCCAGGTCCGGCCCGCTCCCGGCCGCTCCCGGCGCGCGCCGCCATCGCCTATCCTTTCGGGCGTGGACTCGCAACTGGGAGAACTGCCGGACAAACTCGGCATCGAGATAGTCGACGCCTCGCCGGATCATTACGTGGGACGAATGCCGGTCGAAGGCAATCGCCAGGCCTTCGGCCGTCTTCACGGCGGCGCCACCATGGCCCTGGGCGAGACCCTCGGGTCGTTGGCGGCCGACGCCTACGCGGCCACACGGCATCGGATAGCGGTCGGCGTGGACGTCAACGCGACTCACCACCTGGGCGTCCGCCACGGTTACGTGACGGCCACCGCCCGGCCCCTGCACCTGGGCGAACGCCTGACCACGCATGAGGTCGCGGTCGAAGACGACGCCGGCCGCCGGGTGGCGACCGTCAGGATCACCAACATGCTGCTCGACCGGGGCGAGGAATGACCCGCCCAGGCAGCCCGGCCCGGGCTGGCGGCTAACGCGGGTCGCGGCCAACGGGCCCGTCGGCCGCGTAGCGGACGCCGATCTCCGCCCTGATCTGGTCCATGATCGCCAGGGTCTGAATCGAGTCCGCCAACGGCATGATCTCGCTGGTGGGCAGCCCCCGCTCGACCAGGCGTTCCAGCTCGCGGGCTTGGAACTGCATGCCCCGGCCGGGCGTGCGGCCGTCGAACACTTCCAGCACCGCCCCGTCCGTGGCCGCCAGCTGCAGCTCGGTCGGGGTGTACCAGACGCCGTCGAGGTGGGCTTGGGCTTTCGAGCCGAGCACGGCGGCGACGTTCGGGCCAGCGCTGTCCGATGCCGTCACCCACAGCGCCGTTGCCCCGCTCGCGTAGGTGAACTCCCCGGTGACAGCCTTGTCGACGCCGGTTGGGCCGAAACTGGCGGACTTGACCCGGACGCTGGCGGGCGGGCCGAAGATGTCCTGGGCGAAGGCGATCGGGTAGACGCCCAAGTCGAGCAGGGCGCCGCCGCCCAAGGCGAGATCGTTGATGCGGTGATGCGGGTCGTCAGGCAGTTTCTGGGTGTGATCGACTGTCAATCCGCGCAACTCCCCCAGCTCGCCCTCGGCGATCATCTGGCGCAGCCGGACCATGTGCGGCAAGAAACGCGTCCACATCGCCTCCATCGCGCTCACGCCCGCGGCGGCCGCGGCCGCCGCCAGCGCCCGGGCCTCGGCGGCGTTGACCGTCAACGGCTTCTCGACCAGCACCGACTTGCCGGCCGCGATCGCGGCCAAGGCGCCCTCCAGGTGATGCGTGTGGGGCGTGGCCACGTAAACGATGTCCACCGCCGGGTCGCTGACCAAAGACTCGTAGGAGCCGTGGGCGCGCTCGGCGCCGTGCCGCTTGGCGAACTGCTCGGCCTTGGCGGCGGTGCGCGAGCCGACCGCCGCCAGGCGGCGCCCGTCCAGCCGCAGATCGGCGGCGAACGCCTCGGCGATTCCGCCCGTCGCCATGATCCCCCAACCCAGTGCGCTCATCGGCACGTGACCCCTTCCAGTGTTAGCAGCGCGGATTTGATGTCAAGGCCGCCCCCGAAGCCGCCCAGGCGGCCGTCGGCCGCGACCACGCGGTGACAGGGAACGACAACCGGCGCCGGATTCGCGCCGCAGGCCCGGCCGACCGCCCGGGCGGCGCCCGGGCGGCCCAGAGACAGGGCGACCTGGCCGTATGTGAGGGTGGCGCCGTACGGAATGGCGCGCAGGCGCCCTGCCACCGCCAAAGCGAAACCGGCGATCAAGCTGAGGTCGAGCTTCAGGTCGAAGTCGCGGCGCCGACCCGTGAAATACTCGTCCAACTGCCGTTTCACCTGGTCCAGGCGCTCCGGGCGCTGGACCAGCCTGGCCCCGAGCCGCGCCGACAGGCGCTCCGCGACCTCGCCGAAGGCCTCGTGCGCGAAGGTCACTTTGACCAGTCCGGCCTCACCGGCCAACAAGCCGAGGCGGCCGATGGGCGTGTCGATAGTCGATCCGGCCAAGGTGGCGGCCGGGGCGGGGGCGATCACGTTGACAATTGTTCCACCAGGCGCGCCCCGCCCGCGCCAGGCCGGGCCCACCGGAGCGGCAGGGTAGCCTGGTGAGGCCAAATGTCGCTGGCCCGGCGCGCGGCCGCCCAACGGTCGCCCCGTCCGAGAACCCGGCCCGACGCCATCGTGCACCGAGAAAGAAAGCTGTGTCGCCTTGAGGGCCAACCGCCGCCGCCTGCGCGCCAACCTGATGTTGGCCTTCGCCGCGCTGCTCTGGGGCCTGGCCTTCACCGCCCAAAAAGAAGGGGCCGCGCACGTCGGGGCCTTCAGTTTCACGGCCGTGCGCTTCGCACTCGGCGCCGCCATGATCGGGGCCGTGGTGATGGCGCTGGACCGGCGGCGCGGCTTCACGGCCGCGCGCCGGCGCCAACTCACCCGGTCGGTGCTGTGGCCCGGCTTCGCCTGCGGCAGCATGCTGACCGCAGCCGTTGGGCTGCAACAAGCGGCCATGCCGGACACCACCGCCGGCAACGCCGCCTTCGTCACCGGCCTGTACCTCGTCTTGGTGCCGGTCTTTGGCGTCTTCATGGGCCTGAGACTGCGCTGGCTGACCGCCGCCGGGATTGCGCTGGCGCTGGTCGGGCTGTATTTCGTGGCCATCACCGACACCTTCACCTTCGCGCGCGGCGATGGGCTGGTGATGCTCGCGGCGGTCTGCTTCGCCTTCCAAATCTTGGCGGTCGACCGCTACGCGGGGCGCCTGCCGGCGCTCCGGTTCGCCTGCTCGCAGTTCGGATTCTGCGCCTTGACCTCGGCCGGGGTCGCTCTGGCGCTCGACCGGGCGCCGTTCGCGGGGCTCAACCTGGCGCTGATCCCAGTGCTCTACGGCGGACTGATCTCAGTCGGATTGGCCTACACCTTTCAGGTCCTGGCGCAGCGCGACGCCGAGCCGACGCCGGCCGCCCTCATCATGTCGCTGGAGACCGTCTTCGGGGCGCTGGGCGGCGCCGTCATCCTGCACGAGAACATGGGCCTGCGCGGATACCTCGGGGCCTGCCTGATGATGGCCGGGATTTTGCTGTCGCAACTGGGCCCCCCGGCTCGCCCGACCAAGACCACCCGCCCCAAGAAACCGCTGCCGCCCGCTTGACCCCCGCCGCCTGAACTCAAAACCATGTGCCTCTGGTGTCTTTCTCCGGCACGCCCAAACCACGCAGAAGTCAGGAGTTGTTAAGCGGCCTGATATGATCTTAAGCGACCTGATACGATCTGAAGTTCGATTCGAGGTGGGCCGTGGACTATCCCTTCTTACCGGCGTTCGGCAACCGCCCCGAGCGTCTGGTCGGGCGCAGTCAGGAAGTCGGGGACTTTCTGACCGGACTGGCCGCCCCGCCGGGGCACCGGGACCGCGCGACGCTTTGCCTGGGCCAACGCGGCATGGGCAAGACCGCCCTGCTGCTGGAGTTCGCCGAACAAGCCGAGCGTCACGGCTTTGTCACGGCCAAGGCCACCGCCAGCCCGCAACTGTTGTCGGAGTTGGTCGAAGGCGTCCAGGCCGGCGGGGCGAAGTTCGTTCAGCGCGGACGGCGGGTGTCCGGCGCCAGCCTGGGTGTCTTGGGGTTCTCAGCCGGCTTGACATTCAGCGCCGAGGTCCAGGAGAGGGCGAGTTTTCGGGCCCGACTGTCGCTGCTCTGCGATGCCCTCGCAGAGCAGGGCAAAGGGGTGCTCCTGCTCGTTGACGAGGTGACCTCAGCCTCCGACCAGATTCGGCAACTCGCGGCCTGTTATCAGGAGCTGGTGGGCGAGGGGCGGAACGTGGCTATCGCCATGGCCGGCCTGCCCAACGCTGTGTCGAACGTTCTCAACGACACAGTGCTGACGTTCTTGAACCGCGCCCGCAAAGCGCGCCTGGCTCCCCTTGCGATCCCCGACGTGGCCGTTCACTACGCCCGCACTTTCGCGGCCCTCGGCAAGTCCCTGGCCAGCCGAGAACTGGAACGCGCCGCCGACTCGACCCTCGGCTACCCGTATCTTCTCCAGCTTGTCGGCTACTACCTGGTCCAATTGGTCGGCACCGACCACAGCGTGACCGCAGACACCGTTGACGCGGCGGTCAGCCTATCCCGAAGAGCGTTGGAGGACTCCGTCTTCGCGCCGAGTCTGGCGCCGCTGTCGCGCCGAGATCGGGCTTTCCTTGAGGCCATGGCACTCGACACGGGCCCCAGCGCCATCTCGCAGATCGCCCAGCGGATGGGCGTCAGCCCGGACAGCGCCCAACAGACCCGGCGCCGGCTGATCGCGGCTGGCGTGATCGCTCCCGCAGGGACCGGACAGGTCGCCTACAGTTTGCCGTACCTGGGAGAGTTCGTGCGCGGCGAACTGTGAAGGGTCTAGTGATACAGATTTATGAATGAATAGTGGGCCAGGTGGGGCTTGAACCCACGACCGGCGGATTATGAGTCCGCTGCTCTGACCGGCTGAGCTACTGGCCCCTTCGGGGTTTGGCTCCCGGCACTGGACTCGAACCAGTAACCCTCTGATTAACAGTCAGATGCTCTGCCGATTGAGCTAGCCGGGAAGGCGCGCTACAGCTTACCAGGTGGCGGTGGGCAGACCGGCGGCTTCGCCCAAGCGGGCGCGGGCAGCGCGCACCAGCGGGGCGGCGGCCTCCGAGTCCGCGTCAGCGTCTGGCAGCTCTTGCAAGTACAGGCTCTGGTCGGCCGGCCGGCGGCGCAGCGCCACGGCCACCTGGCCGGGCCCGGCGGGCACATGCTCGACCTCGACCACGGACGCCCGCAGGCGTTCGTTCAGGATCGAGGCGAAGCGCTTGTCTCGGGGTTGGATGGGGAAGACCTCGGTGAGGCGAGTGTCGGCGTAGGTGATCGAGAGCAGGCCGCCCTCGCGCCGCAGGCTGATGCGCTCGATCAAGTCCCAAGGGTGAAATTCGTGGCGGTCAGCGGCGACCACGCCCAGCCCAAGGCTGGTGGCCACCAGCCAGTCGGCGCCGCCCGAGACGGCGGCCGCCGCCAGAATCCTTGAGCCAGGCGGCAAACCAAGGGCGTCAGCCAAGTGCCTCGGGGGCCGGTCGGGGAACAAGTAACCCATTCGGTCACCCTACCCCGAGCGGGGTTGATCTGGATTGGGCGGGCTGGCTGGAGGGCGATCCCGCGCCCGCCAAGTGGCGCTGGGCGCGGGGGTGGCCTGACGGGGGACGAGTGTTTCAGCCGCGGCCGCGTCCAGTTAGGATTGGCCAATGGCAACGGAGCAGCGCATTGAGATCCGACTCCCCACCGAGAAGGAAGTCGGCGTTTACGCCGACTTCGTCCGCGCCTGGCACACCAACGACGCCTTCGTGCTCGACTTCGCCTCCCTCTTGGAACCGCCGCGCCGTGAGTCTGAGCGCGTGATCTTGACGGCGGTCATCGGCGCCCGCGTCCGCATCCCCCCAGCACAGGTCTTCGAGCTGATGAAGGCCCTGGAGCAGCAGCTCAGCAGTTGGGAGAAGCAGTACGGCAAGAGGCCGGCCCAGCCCGGCCCGTTCCCGGACGACCAGACCTGACACGCCCGGGGACGCGGCGCTAGTCGGCGCGCAGTTCGCCGCGCCGGCGCAGCAACTCGTTGATCTCGGCCAAGGTCGCCGCGCGCGCCTCCAAGTCGCCGATGGCGTCTTGACGACCCAGCCTTGAACGCAGTTCGCCGAGGCGGCGGGTGATGCCGAGTTGAAGCAGGCCGCTGACCACGCCGGTCACGTAATCGGCCTCGCCGCCCTCGCGGATCGGCAGCGCCTCCACCGCCAGGGCAGTGACCACGCCCACCACCGGCGCCGCCGCCAGGTCGCGGACCTCGGCCATCCACGCCGCCGCGGCGCCGCCCGTCGCGCCGCCGGCGGCCCCAGCCTCGCCGGCCTCGCGGGCGGCCCGGACCCCGCCGGCCGCCCGGATGGCGTCATGAACCGCCCGCAACTCCGGCACCTGGAAGACATCGCCGTCCAAGTCGTCGAATTGAGGCGGCACCAGCCCGGGGAATTGCAGAACCGCCGCCAAGGCCTCATGCTCGGATCGGCCAACACTGTCGCCCGGCGGGCGCCAACCCTCGCCCGGCCGCCCGCCGCCGCCCGGACCCGCGCCCGGCCCCGACCGCCCTTCCGGGCCGGCGGCGCGCCGCCCCGAACCCCGGCCCGGCCGGGCCGCCGCCACCTCCCGGCGCACCAAGGCCTCGTCTTGGCCCACCCACCCGGCCAGCAACCGCGTGTAGTCGCGCCGGAGCGCGTCGTCCCTGATCCCGGCCACCATCGGGGCGGCCATGCGCATGCCCGCCACGCGGCCTTCGGCCGTCTCCAGATCGACCGACTTGAGGGCGGCCCGCACGGCCCAACGGAACATCGGCTCAGCGCCGTCCACCAGTTCCAGCACCGCCGCCTCGCCCTGATTGACCCACAGCTCGCACGGGTCCTGACCCTCGGGCGCGACCGCCACGAACGTCCCGGCGTAGAACTGCTGCTCCTCACCGAAAGCGCGCATGGCGGCCTTCTGCCCGGCCTCGTCGCCGTCGAAGGTGAAAACGACCTTCCCGCCGATCGACACGCCATCGGACATCTGGACCCCGGCCGAGGGCGAGCCGACGTCCCCCAACAACCGCCGCACAACGCGGATGTGGTCGTTCCCGAAGGCCGTGCCGCAGGTGGCGACCGCCTCCTCGACGCCGGACAAATGCGCCGCCATCACATCCGTGTAGCCCTCGACAACCACCACCCGGCGCTGGCGCGCGATCGCCTTCTTGGCCAAGTCGGCGCCGTAGAGCAACTGCGACTTGCGGTAGAGCTGCGTCTCCGGCGTGTTCAAGTATTTGGCCTGGTGGGGGTCGTCGTCCAAACGGCGGGCGCCGAAGCCGACAACCGCGCCGGTGAGGTCGCGGATGGGCCACATGATCCGGCCCCGGAAACGGTCGATGGGGCCGCGCTGGCCCGGAGCGGTCAACCCGGCGGCGGCCAGCTCCGCCTCGCCGAAGCCGCGACCGCGCAGGTGACGGGTGAGTTTGTCCCAGGCGCCCGGGGCGAAGCCGACCCCGAACCGGTCCGCCACAACGCGGTCGAAGGACCGCGCCCGCAGGAAATCGCGGGCGGGCCGGGCCTCCGGCGAACTGAGCTGTTCGGCGTAGTACTCCCCCGCCAGGCGGTTGGCCTCCAGCAGGCGGGCTCGGCTGGGCTCGGCCGGGTCGCGCTCGCGCCCGGGCGTGGATTCCTCGTAGTGCAGGGTCACGCCGCAGCGCCCGGCCAGGTACTCGACGGCCTCGGTGAAGCTGAGGGCGTCGGCCTTCATCACGAAGGCGATGGTGTCGCCGCCCTCGCCGCAGCCGAAGCAGTGCCAAAGGCCCAGTTGGGGACGCACCTGGAACGATGCCGTCCGCTCGTCGTGGAAGGGGCAGAGCCCTTTGAGCGAGCCCACGCCGGCGCGCTTGAGGTTGACCCGCTCCCCCACGATCTGATCGATCTGGGCGGCGGCGCGCACCGCTTCGATGTCTTGTTTGACGATCAGCCCGGCCACGGTGCCCAAGTCTATGAGACGCCACCGGCGCCGGCCCCCGGCGGCCCCGGCCGTTCGCCACCGGCCGCAAAACGGCTGTGCTCGATCTGCGCCGAGGAATCCGTCAACGACGCCAATTGGTCGACCACCACGCGCACGCGGGCGGCCTCGTCGCCCGCCTCCAGGAAGTCGGCCCGGAACTCCGGCTGCAACGAGCCGGGCGCGGCGTCCATCAGGTAGCCGAACAGTTCTTTCAGGATCGCCCGCTGGCGCAGATAGACCGGGTCCTCGCGCCGAGGCTGCATCACGAACAGCGCCGCCAGCGCCTTCAGGACGGCGATCTCCGCCGCCGTCTCGCGCGGCACCACCACTTCGGCGGCGTAACGGGCCAGCCGGCCCGGCCCGTAAACCTGGCGGGTGGCGTTTCGCGCGGCCAGCACAAACCGCCCGATCAGCCCAGAGGTCATGTTCTTCAGCCCGGCCAGCGCCTGCCGCGAACCGTCCCAGCCGCGCGGCCAGAACCCGAGCGCCGTCAGCCGCCAGGCCGCCGCCTCCAGTTCGCCCGCCTCGCCGCTCCAGTAACGCCCCAGCGCCAGCCCGGCGACCGCTCGCAGCTCCGGTGGGCTGGAGAGGGCTTCGGGCAGTATGGAACCACCGACGATGCCGTCTTCGACGTCGTGAACGGAGTAGGCCACGTCATCGGCCAGGTCCATGACCTGCGCCTCGACACACTTGGCCAACGGCGCCGCGCCTTGGCGGACCCACTCGAAAGCCTCGGCCTCCGGCTCGTAGACGCCGAACTTGGCCGGATCAGAACCCGCCGGCCCCTCTCCCCGCCGCCACGGGTATTTGATGCTGGCGTCGAGGCAGGCGCGGGTCAGGTTCAACCCCCATGACCGGCCGCGCGCGTAAACCTTCGCCTCCAGGCGCGTCAGCAGGCGCAGAGTTTGGGCGTTGCCCTCGAACCCGCCGGCCGGTTGGGCGACCTCCGCCAGGGCGCGCTCGCCGTTGTGCCCGAACGGCGGATGCCCCAAGTCGTGAGCCAGGCAGGCGGTGTCGACCACTTCCGGGTCGCAGCCCAAGGCTTTGCCGAGTTCGCGCCCAACCTGGGCGACCTCCAGCGAATGAGTCAGGCGGGTGCGGATGAAATCGTCCCCCGTGGGGTGGTCGGCGCGCCGCCAAGGCGTCCTCACCTGAGTCTTCGCGCCCAGGCGCCGCAGCGCGGCCGAGTGCAGCAATCGCGCCCGGTCACGCTCGAACTCGGTCCGGCCGGAGGTCTTGTCGGACTCGTCGATCTGGCGGGCCGAGGCGTCCGGGCCGTATGGCGACATGCAGGCACGCTATCAGTCCCGATAACCTTAAGCGGTGAACCAAACCGATCTCGCCCCTGGACCGACGGTTCTGAGCGCCCACAAAGTCTCCAAGGTCTTCTGGATGAGGGGCGCCAAGCACCCGCTGCACGTCTTCGCGGGCGTGTCTTTGACCTTGCGCGCCGGTGAAATGCTGGCGCTGGTGGGGCCGTCAGGATCAGGCAAATCGACGCTGCTGCGCTGCCTGGCCGGGCTTGAGCCGGTGACCGAGGGGCACGTTGTGCTCCTTGAGACCAACTTGGCGCGGGCCTCGCGCTCGACCTTGGCCGCGATGCTGCGCGAAGAAGTCGGCTTGCTGCTGATCAACCCGCCGCTGGTGCCGTCGTTGACGGCCCTGCAGAACGTGGAGTTGCCGGGCCGTTTGGCCGGGCGGTCGGCTTGGTCGAATCGGGAGGTGTCGCTGCGCACGTTGGACGAGTTGGGCGCCCGCGACTGGGCCCGGAAACTGCCGGAGCAATTGACCCCGCCGCAGGCCGCCAAGATCTCGCTGGCCCGGCTGATCGCCCAGCACCCGAAGATCGTCTTCGCCGACGAGCCCACCGGCCGGCTGTCCACCAGCGACTCGAAGCTGGTCCTGCGCTCGCTGAAGAAGCTCTCAGACGGCGGCGCCGCCATTGTCCTGGCCACCCATGACCTCCATTTGGCCTCCCAGGCCGACCGCGTCATCACGATTGTCGACGGCGCCCTGGGCGCCACCTTGGAGCGGCCCAGCGCCGAGGAAGTGCTGGCCGCGCTCGACCAGACCGCCTACGGGAGCGACGAGTGAGTCCGCTGGCCCTGCGTGAACTGCTCAGCAATCTGCGCCTGTGGCTGGCGGCCGGGCCGCTGCTGGCGCTGACCGCCGCGCTGACCACGATCACCTTCTCGATGCGTTCGCTGA
Source organism: Bifidobacteriaceae bacterium (assembly GCA_031278655.1). Taxonomy (GTDB): domain Bacteria; phylum Actinomycetota; class Actinomycetes; order Actinomycetales; family WQXJ01; genus JAIRTF01. The sequence continues at coordinate 7,192 of JAITJZ010000006.1, read as the reverse complement.
ACCAGGCGCTAGCTGAGGACGAGGTCGGGCTGATGGACCAATACGACGCCACCTTGCTGGCTTTGGTGCTGTTGGCGGGGCTGGCCGCGACCACGGTGTCCGTTTACCAGGTGGCCCAGCGCACGCGCCGCCGGGTCGCCAACCTGGCCATCGCCGGCCTGACGCCGAGCGGCGCCTCGACGCGCTTCTCGCATCAGGTCATGGGCGTTGCCGCCGTCGCCGCGGCGGTTGGGATCTGCGTCGGCTGGGCGACGGCGCCGGTGGCGATGCGTTTCATCGCCTGGGCCAGTTCGGGCCACGCCGGCCTGGAGGGCCGCACCGACGCCCACGCCATCCTCGGCTCGTTCGTCATCACCTTGGGCCTGGCGCTGATCGGGGCCACGCAGGGGGCCAGCCAGGCCCGCTCGGTCGAGCCGATCGAGGCGCTCAAAGACAGGCCTTTCCAACCGCGAAAGGGCTCCCGGCGGCGGCTTTGGCTGGCGGGGGCCGGCGGCGCCGGGGCGGCCCTGACGGCCGTCTTGACGGCCGTCCTGCCCGGGTTGGAGTCGCTGCGCTACCGCCCCCTCGAGGCGGCCAACATCACCGCCACCTGCGCCGGGACCACCACCGCCCTGCTGGCGATCTTCTTCTGGGCGGCGGCGCCCGCCTATTGCCCGCTGTTGATCCGCGCCTGGACGGTCTTCTTGCCCAGGCACCGGCTGCCCGCCCTGTCGCTGGGGCGTTCCGGGGCCGCCTTCCAGGCGCGCCGCTCGCTGGAGGCGTTCAACTTGATCCTGGTCGGGGCGCTGCTGGCGGGTTCGACCCTGTCGATTTACTTCGCCCGCAGCGCCCTCGACACGGCCGGGCGCGGCTGGGTGGCGGCCAGGGACGTCTCCGGGGTGGTGCTGGCGGGAGTGCCGGTCCTGGTGGTGTTGACGGGCTCGGTGCTGACAGTGGTTGTGACCGCCCGCAGCCGGGTGGACGAGGCGCGTGTCTTGCGCCTGTCCGGGGCGACCGGGCGGCAAGTCTTGTTGGCCGGTTTCACCGAGGCGTTCATCTTGGCGGTGACCGCCACGCTGGTGGCCATGATCGGGGTCGCCATTGTGGGCCTGACCACAGGGATCGGCCTGGCGCAGGTCGCCACCGCCCCCGACTGGCCCGCCACCTTGGGCTTTGACCCGGTGGCGTGGATGGCCCCGCTCGGAGTCATGGTCGCAGGCATGGCTCTGGTCACGGCCGTGGCGCTGCCAACCTTGGCGCGCGGCCTGCGCCAGCCCCTCTTCTGATTCTGAGCGCGCCAAGGGTCCGATGCCGCCCGCCGGCCGCAGTTGTCAGCCACCGGAGACGGCCGCTTCGGCGGCCGCCAGGGCCGCCCGGTGGGCGGCGGTCAGTTCCGCCGAATCCAGCCAGCCGTCCGGCAGGCGCGGCCGCTTGGGGCCGCCGGCCCGCCCGCGCGCCTGACCCGCTACCGGGCCCGGGTAGGGCGACTCGGGGTCAAGGCGGGACAACAAGCCCTCCAGGTCCGCCAGGCTGGTCAGGCGGTGCGCCGCGGCCCGCTCCTCGCCGCCCACCGGGTAGCCCTTGAGGTACCAGCTCATGTGGCGGCGCAGCTGCGTCAGCCCGCGCTCCTCCGAGCCGCACCAGTCGACCAGCCCGCGGCCGTGGCGGCGGATCACGTCCATGACGAAGCCGAGATTGGGCCGCAAGCGGCCCTCGCGCCCGGCGAAGACCGCTCGCAGGTCGGCGAACAGCCACGGGCGCCCCAAGCAGCCCCGGCCGACAACAACCCCGTCGCAACCGGTCTGGCGGATCATGGCGGCGGCGTCATCGGCCTCGAAAATGTCCCCGTTGCCGAGCACCGGGACCGCCGTGACGGTCCGCTTGAGCAGGGCGATCTGCGACCAGTCGGCCCGGCCGGAGTAGTGCTGGGCGGCGCTGCGGGCGTGCAGGGTGATGGCCGCCGCGCCCTCGCCCGCGGCCGCCAGGCCGGCCTCGATGAAGGTCAAATGCTGGTCGTCTATGCCGGAGCGGAGTTTGACGGTCACCGGGATGTCCCCGGCCGCGGCCACGGCGCCGCCGACGATCCGCCGGAACAGGCCCAGCTTCCAGGGCAGCGCCGCTCCCCCGCCCTGGCGCGTGACCTTGGGCGCGGGGCAGCCGAAGTTGAGGTCGATGTGGTCGGCCAGGTCTTGACGCCGGATCAGCCGCACGGCCGCCGCCATCGCGGCCGGGTCGACCCCGTACAACTGGACCGAGCGCGGGCGTTCGGAGGGGTCGTGGCGCAGCAGGGCGCGGGTGGCGGCCTTGCCCTCGACCAGGGCCCGGCTGGTGATCATCTCGGTCACGAACAGGCCTTCGCCGAAGGACCGGCAGAGCAGCCGGAAGGGCAGGTTGGTGACGCCGGCCATTGGCGCCAGCATCACGGGCGCCGGGGCCTCCAGGCGCCCCAGCCTCAGCCGCGGCCATCCGCCGATGCCGTCGCCGCCGCTCATGCCCCCGCTAGCAGCCCCGCCAAGCGCTCCTTGACCCGGCCCAGCCCAACCCGCTCCTGGGCCATCGAGTCGCGCTGACGGATGGTGGCGGCGTCATCGTCCAACGAGTCGAAGTCGACAGTGACGCACAGCGGCGTGCCGATCTCATCCTGGCGGCGGTAGCGCCGCCCGATCGCGCCCGCGTCGTCAAACTCAATGTTCCAATGTTTACGCAGGTCAGCGGCCAAATCGCGGGCTTTGGGCGAGAGCCTGGCGTCGCGCGAGAGGGGCAAGACGGCGGCCTTGACCGGCGCCAGGCGCGGGTCCAGGCGCAGCACCGTGCGCGAATCGACGCCGCCCTTGGTGTTGGGGGCCTCATCGACGGCGTAGGCGTCCACCAGGAAGGCCATGACCGAGCGGGACAGCCCGGCCGCCGGCTCGATCACATAGGGAACGTAGCGCGAGCCGGCCGCCTGGTCGAAGACCGACAAATCCTGCCCGGAATGCTGCGAGTGCGTGGTCAGGTCGAAGTCGGTGCGGTTGGCGACGCCCTCCAACTCGCCCCATTCGGAGCCTTGGAAGCGGAAGCGGTACTCGATGTCGACCGTCCGCTTGGAGTAGTGCGACAGCTTCTCCTTGGGGTGCTCGTAGTGCCGCAGGTTCTCCGGCTTCAGGCCCAGGTCGGTGTACCAGCGGGTGCGCTCGTCGATCCAGTATTGGTGCCAGTCCTCGTCGGTGCCGGGGACGACGAAGAACTCCATCTCCATCTGCTCGAATTCGCGCGTGCGGAAGATGAAGTTGCCGGGCGTGATCTCGTTCCTGAACGATTTGCCGACCTGGCCGATCCCGAACGGCGGCTTCTTGCGGGCGGCGGCGAGCACGTTGGCGAAGTTGATGAAGATGCCCTGGGCCGTCTCCGGGCGCAGGTAGTGCAGGCCTTTGTCGTCCTCGACCGGCCCGAGGAAGGTGCGCAGCAGGCCGGAGAACTGCTTCGGCTCCGTCCAGGCGCCTTTGACGCCGCAGTTGGGGCAGGGCAGGCCGCCCAAGCCGCCCTCCGGCGCGCGCCCCTTGCGCTCCTCGAACTCCTCCAGCAGCGTGTCCTCGCGGAAGCGTTTGTGGCAGTTGGTGCACTCGATCAGCGGGTCGGTGAAGACGGCGACGTGGCCGGAGGCCTCCCAGACCTGCCGGGGCAGGATCACCGACGAGTCCAGGCCGACCACGTCTTCGCGCCCGGTGACCATGGCCTGCCACCATTGGCGTTTGATGTTCTCCTTCAATTCGACGCCCAGGGGCCCGTAGTCCCAGGCTGATCTGGTGCCGCCGTAGATCTCGCCGCAGGGGAAGACGAAGCCTCGGCGCTTGGCCAGGGAGATGACGGCGTCGATGGTGGAGGAAGCAGCAGCCATGGCGCACAAGCCTAGTCCAGCCGCCGATGCCGTCCGGTTGCGCCAGGAAGGGCCGCCTCCGGTTTGACTTCGACCAGCCCGCAAAATGATAATCATTCGCGTGCATGAGATTGAAGCCGACCGGCCGTCTGCCAGCCCGAACACGCCCGCCCGGCGCCATTGGGCCGCCCGGCGCGGCCGGGCGGGGCGGACCGGCCCGGGCAAGCCGAGGGCTCTGAGGGCGCTGAGGGCTCTGAGGGCGCTGACGGCCGTGGCCGTGGCGGCGGCGCTGGCGGCGCTGTCCGCCTGCGGCGCGCCCGCGTCTTCCAAGACCGGCGCCTCCGGCGGCCAGGCCGGGCCCAAGGTGATGGCCTCTTTCTACCCGCTGCAATGGCTGACCCAACGGATCGCCGGGGACGGGATCACTGTCGCCAGCCTGACGCCCAAGGGCGGCGAGCCGCACGATTCAGAGCTGGAGCTGTCGCAGGTCTCGGCCCTGGGCGAGGCCGACCTGCTGGTGACCTTGGGCGGTTTCCAGGCCGCCGTCGATGACGCCGTCTCATCCAACCCGCCGGCCGCCGTCCTCGACGCCGGGCCGCTGGTCGGCCTGGAGGACGAGGACCCGCACTTCTGGCTCGACCCGACCCGGCTGGCCCTGTTGGCGGAGCCGATCGCCGCCGCCCTGGCCGAGGCCGACCCGTCAGGGGCGGACGGCTATGACAGCCGGGCCGAGGCGGTCAGCGCCGACCTGGCGGCGCTGGACCAGGAGATCGCCGCCGGACTGGGCGACTACGGCGGCGCTGTCCTGGTCACCACCCACGCCGCCTTCAACTACTTCGCCCAGCGCTACGGCCTCGAGGCGATGTCGATCTCCGGGGTGGACCCCGAGGCGGAGCCCAGCCCGGCGCGCATCGCCGAAGTGTCGCGCCAACTCGGCCAGCTGCCGGTGAAGACGGTCTACTTCGAGGATCAGGCCTCGCCCAAGACCGCCGAGGTTCTGGCAGACCGGCTCGGCCTGGCCACGGCCGTGCTCAGCCCGCTCGAGAATGACAACTCCGGCGACTACCTCGAAGTCATGCGCGCCAACCTCGAGGCGCTGCGAACCGGCCTGGTCGCGCCTTGAGCCCGCTGATCGAGGCCCGCGCCCTGGACGTGAGCCTGGCGGGCAACCGCATCTTGACCGGGATTGACCTGGTGATCCAGCCGGGCGAACGGGTCGGCCTGCTCGGGGCCAACGGCTCGGGCAAATCGACGCTGGTCAAGGCCCTGCTTGGGCTGATCCCGGCGACCGCCGGACAAGTCCGGGTTTGCGGGCGCGAACCCGGCCGCCAATTGCCATGGGGCGAACTGGCTTATGTGCCGCAGACCTCGCCGGCCGGGTCGGGGGTGCCGACCTCGGCCCTGGACGTGGTCAGGGCCGGGCTGCTGACCGGGTGGGGGCCGTGGCCGCCGCGCGGGGCCAAGGCCCGGGCGTTGGCCGCCCTGGCCCAGGCGGGGCTGAAGGACCAGGCCAGGACGCCGATGTCGCGCCTGTCCGGCGGTCAGCGCCACCGCGTCCTGCTGGCCCGCGCGCTGGTCCGCGAACCGCGCCTGGTGGTCATGGACGAGCCCCTGGCCGGGGTCGACGCCGCCTCCGCCGATCAACTGGTCGCCGCCCTGGCGGACCGCGCCGACCTGACCGCCCTGGTGGTGCTGCACGATCCGGGACCGTTCGAGCGCTACTTGGGGCGCGGCATCGTCCTCAGTCACGGCCAGGTGGTCGCGGACGGGCCGCTGGGCGAGGTCCTGCCGACCGACCACCATCACCACCACGAGCCGCCGCGTCCCGCCCACTCCCACGCCCCGGCGCTGGAGGTCCACCCGTGAGCGCCTACCTCGACTACTGGCTGGAGATGCTGGCCGACCCGCTGGTCCAAAGGGCGCTGACGGTGGCGGTGATCGTGGGCGCGGCCGCGCCTGTGGTCGGCACCTACCTGGTGCAACGCCGCCTGGCGCTGCTGGGCGACGGCATTGGGCATGTGGCGCTCACCGGCGTGGCCCTCGGCTGGCTGATCGGGACGGGGATGGGGCTGGCGCCCGGGGCGTTGGCCGTGCCCGGCGCGGTGGTGGCGGCGGTTGTGGGCGCCGTCGTCATCGAACTGGTCAGGACCTCCGGGCGGACCTCGGGGGACCTGGCGCTGGCGCTGATGTTCTACGGCGGGATCGCCGGCGGGGCGGCCCTGATCAAGGTGGCCGGCGGGACCTCGGCCACGCTGGTGGCATACCTGTTCGGCTCGCTGTCCACCTTGTCCGCCGCCGATGTCGTCACCTCCGTGGCGCTGGCGGCGGTCATCTTGGCCGTTGGGCTGGCCGGGCGTTGGGCGCTTTTCGCAGCCGCCCTGGACGAGGACTTCGCCAAGGCCAGCGGTGTGCCGACCGGCTTTTGGAATGTGGTCAGCGCCACCTTGGCCGCGCTGACCGTCACCGTGGCGATGCGAGTGGTCGGCTTGCTGCTGGTGAGCGCGTTGATGATTGTGCCGGTGGCGGTGACGCAGCTGTGGGCGCGGTCGTTTTGGCGGACCATGGCGGCGGCGGCGGCGCTCGGGGCGGTCACCGGCGCGGCCGGGCTGGTGGCCTCGTATTGGTACGACCTGCCGCCAGGCGCCACAATCGTGGTGCTGGCCATCGTGCTCTACGCTGTGGCAGCGATCGGTCGGCCGCTTCTGGAAAGGGTGAGGGTGTCCCGCCAATGATCAAGAGACGCACGTCCAAGTCCCGCGCGGCGGTGTTGAGCGGGTTGGCGCAGGCCGGGGCCTTCCGCTCCGCCCAGGCGCTCCACCAGGAGTTGCGCGCCGCCGGCCACCCCGTCGGGTTGGCGACGGTCTACCGCAACCTGCAGGTCTTGGCCGAGGACGGCCTGGTCGATCAGGTCCGGGTGGAGGGGGCCGAGGCCCTCTATCGCGTTTGCGACCAGGACGGCCACCACCATCACGTCATCTGCCGCTCCTGCGGCCGCTCCGCCGCCGTCACCGGCCCGGACTTCGAGGTCTGGGCGGACAAGGTGGCGGCGGCGGCCGGCTTCGCGGACATCCGCCACTCGCTCGAGATCAGCGGCATTTGCCGCGATTGCGTCGCCGCCCGCGCTTCCGCGCCGGCCGGGCGGGCGCCGGCTCAGGCCGCGCCGTAGCGCCGTTCGCGGCGGGCGTATTGCCCGATGGCGTGCCACAGGTCGCGGCGGTCGACGTCCGGCCAGAGTTTGTCGGCGAAGACCAGTTCGGCGTAGGCCGATTGCCAAAGCAGGAAATTCGACAGCCGCGACTCGCCGCTGGTGCGCCAGAACAGGTCCACCGGCGGGGTGGTCATGGCGCCCGTCAGCGT
>JAITJZ010000002.1 GCA_031278655.1 Bifidobacteriaceae bacterium | reverse complement strand
CCAGCGGGTTTGTCCTCATTGAACCGCGCGCCGCAGACGCGAGGCGGTCACAGGACGCCCGTCGACCGCCCCGGCCGCAGGTCGTTGACGCCGCTGGTCATCCACTTACCGCATCAAGGGCGGCAAGCAGCTCAGCGAGCTTGGCGCGGTGCTCGCCAACGAAGGCGTGTTGCAACTCAAGCGCAATCTGATTGGCCAAATCCTCATATCCAACGGCCCTCCGGCAGTCGAAATCTGCCAAAGCGACCCGGATCTCGGGCTCCGACATAACCAGGCTTCGGTACTCCTCCGGTTCTTCCACATCGACTGGCCACCCGGCGGCGTCCCAGTAAACTCCGCCCGGATCGGTTCGGATTGCCACCATCAAGGCCGCATAGGGCGTGACTTGGTCATCGCCGACGTCCCCCAAATGCTCCACCCCTGCTTCGACCATGCACCTCTCCCAATCCCGGTTCACTGCGGTCATCCGCTGATCCAACGCCACACCGTCGATGATCAGCCAGCGAAGGGAATGGACCAGATCATCGTGAGTGTCGAGCACATCTTGAGCGGTGCTGAAAGAGGTCGGCTGAGGGTGGTTTGCTTCGGCCTCGCCGCGGCAGCCACCCGATTCCGCCCAATTGGCCGCGTCGGCGCCGCTGTGCCCCGTTAAGGCCAACTCGTAGGCGGCTTGCGCGTCCGCGCTTAGCCCTTCGAAGAAAGCGGTGTTGGCTTGCTCCTCGACCGAGGCTGGAAGTATTGGGGACATCGACATTGGCTCTTGGGCGCCGTATCCGAACCGCTCCACATCCAACCTGGTAGCCGGCAGTGTGGGCACCGCGATGGCGTCGATATTCTGCCACCAGTCGACGGCCGTCGAGGTCAATACGAGCCGGTACGCCGTAGGTGTATACGCGAAGCCCTGCCTTTTCATGCACGCCGCCACCGAGGCCTCGGCCTGCTGCCACCAAGCGGACCGGGCGGCGAACTCCGCCTCGGCCGCTCGGCTGTGGGCGCTCGAAACAGCACTAACCAAGGCGGCGAACTCATCCGTGGTCGACAGCTTCAACACCGGCGAGGCCTGTGGCGGGTTCCCGACAGCCGGTGACGATTCATGGGTGACTCGGGATTCCGCTGAAGCCGAGACTGAGTCCGGGGCGGTGCTGCGCTCAAGTCCGCTCTCGCAGCCGACAAGCGCCGCGCCAACCACGATCGCAGCACAGCAACCAGCCAGACTGAGACGCGCGAATCTCAACACCGGACACGCGCGCTCTCGCACCACCCCCAGCATCGTCTTAGATGGCGCCGTCTTGATAGCAGTGGATCCCATAGGGGTTATCGGAGAACTTGATCTTGTTGCGGGTGTTGACTCCGTAAATCCCGTCAATTTAAGATCCCGTCATGCCGAGTTTGTTTTGCCGAACCCACTTCAGGGCAGTCTTCGTCAGAGGACCAAAGATCCCATCCGCAGAAATGCTCCGTCCGTAGCAACTCCCGCTCCACCAGCAGACCCGCCGCGCGCCTGGCGACTTCCAGCCCCTCGGCCGAGGCCCGCCTGGAGCCGACCACGCTCATACCGCGGTCCTGCGGGTCCACCGCGCCGCGCGCGAACAGGAACGGCGGGCAGTCGAACACGCTCGCCAACCGCTGCGGATACCGGTCCGAGAGCACCGTGACGAGATCAAGGCCGGCCGCCTCCCAGGCGCCCAACTCCGCGTCAGCCAACCGGGCCGCCTCATCCAACGCCGGGTCCGGGAACAACGCGGCCTCGGCGCCGCGCAACCTGTCCAAGACCGCCCGAGCCGACCCGGTGAACAACACCTCTTGGCCGATGTCGCTCCAACCCACCCCACGCGGCGCGGCTCGGAGCAACGCCAGCAACGCCACCGCCTCATCCCGCCCAGCACGGGCCTGGGCCCTTAGATCCGTCATCGCTGCTCCTCGCAAGTCGGTCACCAACCATTGTGGCGGCAACCACTGACATTGTTACCGCTTTCCGGCGGCCGCGGGGCGGCCACGCGCTCATCCCACCTGCGGAACAGGGTGGTTGCCGGCCGTTCGACGTACGCTTGGGGACTGGCGCCGGACACCGCGGCTTTGATCCGAGACGGCCTCGCGCTCGACGCCGATCAGCGCGCGGTCGTCGCCAACGCTCTGCTCGAAAGCCTCCATGACTCGGGGTCGGGCGGGGGCCGGGTCAGGTCAGGGCGGCCAGGATCGGGGCGGCCGCGTCGAGGACGGCCTGCTTGGCCGCGGCCGGGGTTGGAGCGGCGAGGGCCGCGCCGGCCAGGTCGCGGCAGTGCCGCAGGTCATGCGATGCGAGCGCGGCGCGGACGGAGGCGATCTTGGGCGGCGCCATTGACAGACTGGTGACGCCCAGCCCGATCAGCACCAACGCCAGCGCCGGGTCGCCGCCGGCCTCGCCGCACAAGCCGACCGGCTTGCCGGTCGACCCGGCCGCCTCGGCCGCCAGGCCGATCAGCTGCAACACCGCCGGCTGCCACGGGTCCAGCAACCCGGCCAGCTCCGGGCGCAGGCGGTCGGCCGCCATGGTGTACTGCGCCAGGTCATTGCTCCCGATCGAGATGAAATCGACCTGGCGCAGAATGCGACCGGCCATCAGCGCGGCGGCCGGGGTCTCCACCATGACGCCGACCCGCTCAAGCCCGCGGGCGCGGGCCCGGCCGGCGAACCATTCGGCCTCGGCCTCGGTGGCGACCATCGGGGCCATGACGCGCACATCGGCCCCGGTCCGCTCGGCCGCCTGGGCCAACGCCGCCAGCTGGTCATCGAGCAAAGAGCCGAACTTGCCGGCGGTCCTGATGCCGCGCTGGCCCAGCGCCGGGTTGTCCTCAAGCCCCAAGTCGGCGAACCGCAACGGTTTGTCCGAACCGGCGTCCAGGGTCCGCACCGTTACCGGAAGGCCGCCGATGCCGTTGAACAGGCGCCGGTAGATAGCCTCCTGCTCGCCCACCGAGGGCGCCCGGTCGCGGTCCATGAACAAGAACTCGGTGCGGAACAACCCCACCCCTTCGACATCCCACGCGCCCAGGCGGACCGCTTCCGCCAGGGCGCCTAGATTCGCCAGCAAGGGCACCGGATGGCCGTCTTTGGTCGCGCCCCGGCCGGAGAACCCCTCAAGCGCCCGCTTGCGCGCGTCCTCGCGGGTCCGCAGCTGTTCCAATCGGGCCGGCGACGGGTCGATCTCGACCTCGCCGCGCCCGCCGTCGACCGCCACCGTGACTCGTTCCGGCGCCGTTTCGATGCCGCGCGCGCCAACCACCGCCGGTATGCCGAGTTGCGCCGCCAAAATGGCCGTGTGCGAAGTCGGGCCGCCGCCGGTGGTGACTATCGCCAGGCACAGGGCGGGGTCGAGTGTGGCGGCCTCGGCCGGGGACACCTCGTCGGCTGTCAGCACAAAGGGCCAGCCCAACCGCGGCACCCCCGATTCGGGCTGGCCCAGCAGCCGCGCCACAGCGCGGTCCCGCACGTCCCTGACATCGGCGGCGCGTTCGGCCATCAGGCCGCCCAAGGACTCGAGTTGGGCGGCGAAGGAGTCGGCGGCCGCCGCCACGGCGCTGGTCACTCCCAGGCCCTCGGCGATCCGGTCTCGCACCAAGTCGGCCAGGTCCGGGTCGCGCGCGATCAGCGCCCCGGCGCGCATGACCGCCTTGGCCGCCTCAGTCGCCCCCTCCGCTCTGGCCTCCATGCCTTGAGCCACCTGCTCGAGGGCGGCCGCCACCTCGGCGAGGCCGTCTTCGAGCGTGGCCGGCGCCGGCTCGTCGGCGGGCGGGGCCACCCGCCGGGGCAGCCGGACCAGCGGGCCAACGCCAAGTCCGGGACTGGCCGGAATCCCCCTGATCACCCGGGCGCTCGCCTCCATGGTCAGTCCTCGTCCAGGTCTCGGGCCAGCAGCTCGGCCAATTGGTCCACAGTTTCTTGGGAGTCGCTGGTCACCACCACCTGGTCGGCGTGTTCGACGCCCAGGCCCATGACCGCGAGGATGCTGGCGGCGTTGACCTGGGCCCCGCCGGGGCGGCCGACTCGCACGGGCACGCCAGCCGCTCGCGCCGCTTCGACGAACACCGCCGCCGGACGCGCGTGCAGACCCGTGCGCGAACCGATTGTGACTGTCTTGCTTGCCATGTTTGCCTTGCCCTCCATGATTCTTGTGCAGTTGGTTGAATCGGCCCCGCCGGTTGGCCGGGGCTCCCGGTCAGTTGCCGGCCCGTCCGGCCGAGCCCAGTTTGAGCGGCTTGACCGCGTCTTTGGAAGATTCCACGGCCTCGCGCACCTGGGTCTGGCACAGTTGCGCCACGCGCACAAACAAGAAGTCCACGATCGCCAGCTGGGCCACCCGGCTGGCCAGCGCCCCAACCCGGAAGGGCGACTCGCGCACAGACACGGCCAGGACTTCGTCGGCGACCTCGGCCACCGGCGAGCCGGTGTCGCCGGTGACCGCCACCGTCAGCGCCCCGCGCCCCCGCGCCAAGGCCAGGGCCTGATGGGTTTCCAGGGTCTGCCCGGCAAAGGAGAATCCGATCACCACGCTCTTCGGCGTGCTCAGGCAGGCCAGCGACAATTGCAGGTGGGAATCCATCGAGTAGAAGCAGTTCAGGCCGATCCGCTGGAGCTTCTGGGCGAGGTCGTGGGCGGCCAAACCGGAGGCGCCCAGGCCGACAGTCTCCTGGCGGTCACTGGCGGCAATGGCCCCGGCCACCCGCTCGATGGCGTCGACGTCGAGGCGGCGGGCAGTCTGGTTGATGGACAGCGACTCGTGAAAGGCGAGTTTGACAATGATCTCGGCCATCGAGTCTGTCAGGTTGATACCGCCTTCGGCGACGTTGGCCTGTTCCAGCTCCAGCGCCCGCCGTGACAGCTCCTGGGCCAAGTCGATGCGCAATTCCGGCAGGCCCTTGTAGCCGATTTCTTGGCTGAATCGGATGACGCTGGCCTGAGAGACGCCGGCCGTCTCAGCCAATTCGGAGGCGGTCGCGGTCAGGGCGTGGTTGAGGTTGTCCAGCAGCGCCACCGCGATCCGCGCCTCGGCGAGCTTGCGCGACGACACCATCCGCTGAATTCGGGCGATGACATCCTCGTTCATCCTCGATTCCTCTCCTTGTTGGCGCCTGGCCGGGGTGGCCCGGCCAGACCCGGCATGGGCCGGCGCGGCGCCGCTGTCCGGCTCAGAGCACATGCTACCTGGGCGCATCCGGCGCCAGGCGGGCGGCGGGCGGGCCCGGTCGGCGTCGACCGCTTCTGATGGTACACTATTTCACAACCAGTAACATCTGTGTAGTATTGTTTCAGACACGGGCCGCGACGCCGGCGGCCCGGCTCAATCGCCCAACGAAGGGAGGCACGGCAGATGGTCGACCTCAATCATCTGGCCGCCACCGAGGCGCGCAACCCCGCCACGGCGGGCGCCGATTCGATGACGGTGCTCGACTTCTTGACGACCATGAATCAAGAAGACCACAAGGTCGCCCCGGCGGTCGCCAAAGCGCTGCCCGCCATCGCCCAGGCCGTCGAACTAGTGGTCGCGGCCATCGAGAGGGGCGGGCGGCTGGTCTACGCCGGCGCCGGCACCTCCGGGCGCCTCGGCCTTCTCGACGCCGCCGAATGCCCGCCGACTTTCGACACGCCCCCCGGCTTGATCGTGGGGCTGATCGCCGGCGGCGAGGCGGCCATGACCCAAGCCGTCGAAGGCGCCGAGGACTCGCCCGCGCTGGCCGAAGGCCAACTGGACGGCATCGGACTCGGGCCGGCCGACGTGCTGGTCGGCATCGCCGCCTCGGGCCGCACCCCGTTCGTGATCGGCGCCTTGGCCCACGCCCGGCGCCTGGGCGCGGCCACCGTCTCGATCGCCTGCAACCCTGGCGCCGAGGTCTCCCGCCACGCCGACGTGGCGATCGAGGTCGACAACGGGCCCGAAGTCCTCACCGGTTCGACCCGCCTGAAGGCCGGGACCAGCCAAAAACTCATCCTGAACATGCTCTCAACGGCTTCGATGGTGCGGCTTGGCAAGGTCTACGGCAACTTGATGGTGGACGTCCGCCCCACCAACCAGAAACTCTTGGCGCGGGCGGTCAGCATAGTGCGAGCTGCCACCGGTTGCACCCAGCGGGCCGCCGAGCGCGCCTTGGCCCAGTCCGGCCAGCGCGCCAAGACAGCCATCGTCATGCTGGCGGCCGATGTCGACGCGGAGGCGGCGGAGCGGCGCCTGGCCGCGGCCGGCGGATTCGTGCGCGACGCCCTGTCCGAGGCCGCTCCCAAGGCCGCTCCCAAGGCCGCTCCCAAGGCCGCTTGCCACACCGCCCCCCCGGCGGCAGCGGCGGGCCCGCCGCCCGCGCCCGCGGCCTGACCGGCGGCTCATCTCAACCGATTCCACCCGATTTCCCCGAACGAAAGGATCACCGCAATGAATCACAAAACCCTCAGTGAGGGCATTCTGGACGTCATCGGCGGCGCCGGGAATGTCAGCTCCTTCACCAACTGCATGACCAGGCTGCGCCTCGAGCTGATCGACCCGGCCAAAGCGGACATCGCCGCCATCAAAGATCTCGACGGCGTGATCGGCGTGGTGCCATCCGGAGAGCAACTGCAGATCGTGGTGGGGCCCGGCCACGCGGCGCGCCTGCGCGACGCCTTCGAGGCGGCCAGCGGCCTCAGGGCCGGCGCCGAGGTCGACGCCGACGGCCAAGTGGCGGTCCGCGACGTGGCCAAGGAGACCCGCGACTCGATCAAGTCCCATCACAAGACCTCCATCCACGCGCTCTTCAGGCACGTTGGCAACATCTTCATTCCGATCATCCCCGGGTTCATCGCCTGCGGCCTGGTCATGGCCATAGCCAACATTTGGAAGATGATCGACCCAAACGTGGTGTTGAACCCCTGGTTCGCCGCCTTCGCGGCCCTCGGCGGGATCATCGGCGGCGCGCTGAACCTGATCACCGGGCACAACACCGCCAAGGAGTTCGGCGGCTCGCCCACACTCGGCTTGCTGGCCGGCGGCGTCCCCTACCTGGCGGCGCTCGGAGGCATCGCCGCCTCCGAGACCGATCCGGCCAAGCCGCTGTCGATTCCGCTCTTCGGCGACCTCAGCCCGGCCCTCGGCGGGATCATCGGCGTGATGGTGACCGCCTGGCTGTTCACCGTCATCGAGAAACTCGTGCGCAAGCACGTGCCAGCGGCCCTCGACCTGTTCTTGGTCCCGTTCGTGACCCTGCTGGTGGGCGCGGCCGCCTGCGTGCTGGTCATCATGCCGCTCTCGGCGCTCCTGATGAAGGGCATCAACTGGCTGCTGATCGACTTCGCCCTCGAGCAAGGCGGGGTCATAGGCGGCTACCTGCTGTCGTCGTTGTTCCTGCCGCTGGTCATGCTCGGCGTCCACCAGGGCCTGACCCCGATTCACGCCCAGCTGATCGCCGACAACGGCTTCACCCAACTGCTGCCGGTGCTGGCGATGGCGGGCGCCGGCCAGGTCGGCATGGCGATCGCGGTCCTGGTCAAAACCAAGAACCGGCGCTTGAAGAACATCGTCAAATCTGCTCTGCCGATCGGCTTCCTAGGCATTGGCGAACCCCTCATCTACGGCGTCTCGCTGCCCTTGCTCTACCCATTCATCACGGCTTGCCTCGGGGCGGGCTTCGGCGGCGCGGTGGTGGCGCTCGGCATCCAACTCACGCCGGGCGGATTCGGCGCCTCCGGCATGGGCGTCTCCGGGCTGCTGCTGACGGGCCTGATCTCCGGCGGGCACTGGCTTTGGTACGTCGGCGGCCTGGTGACCGCCTACCTCATGGGCTTCCTGCTGACGTTCTTGTTCGGCTTCAAGGAGAAGATGGTCGAGCGCCTGAGCTAGGAATCCGGTTTCCGCACCGAATTCCCAGTGGCTCCCCGAGGGCCGGCAACTGAAGTTTCCGGCGGCGCCCCCGGCGCGCCGCCCAAGCGCGAAGGAGTTCCCAAATGCTGTACTCGTTGTATCCAACAGACGCCCCGGCCACGCGGGCGGCTGTGGCCCAGGCCGCCGCTGGCGGCCCCGAGAAGCTGGTTTTCACATCACTGCACATACCGGAGAGTTCCGGCCTGCGGGAGTTCGGCGATTACCTGGCCTCGCTGCATCGCCAGCACGGCCTGGTGTTCTGCGCCGACATCTCCCCGCACACACTCGAAGCCCTCGGCATCGGCCTGGATGACCTGGCGTCGCTGAAGGACTGGGGCGTGGTCGTGGCGCGCATCGACTTCGGCTTCGAGCCGGCCGCGATCCGGCGCATCGCGGAGCACTTCGCCATCGCCGTCAACGCCTCGACGGCCGATGCCGCCCTGCTCGACGCGCTCGAACCTCTCAGCCGGGCGGCCGGCGCGGCCGGGCGGGGCGGCGCGGCCGGGCCGGACAGCGCCAGCGGGGGTGGCAGCGTGACCGGACGTGGCAGCGTGACCGGGCCGGACGGCATCGGGCGGGCAGGTGGCGGCGGGCGGCCGGACGGCATCGGGCGGGCAGGCGGCGACGGGTGGACTGGCGGGGTGGTCGGTTGGCACAACTACTACCCGCGGCCTGAGACGGGGATCACGGCTGAGTTCTTTCAGGCTCAGAGCCGGCTGTTCGAGGAGCGGGGCTGGCCGGTGTACGCGTTCATCCCCGGCGAGACCACTTTCCGGGCGCCGCTGCACCTGGGCCTGCCGATGCTGGAGTCGCAGCGCCACCGCAACTCCTATGTCAACCACGCCGAGATCAAGGCTCTTAGCCCGGCCGCGAAGGTGGTCTGCGCCGAGGGCGCGTTGCTGCCCCAGCACCTTGATTGGATCGCCGCGTTGGAGCGGGACGGCATTCTGACGCTGCCGCTGACCTGTCTGGACGCGTCGGCTGAGTTCTTGTTCGAGCATCCCTGGCGGGTGCGCGGCGAGGTCGCGGCGGCCTCGTGGCGCCTGGAGGGGACGCGTTCGGGGCGCCAACCGCGCCAAGTGGTCAATGCCGACGCGCGCTGGAAGGGCAGCATCCAAATGGACCTGCCGTCCTGGGGGCGCTACCAGGGTGAAATCCACATCATGAGGCAAGATCGGCCGCTCGATCCGCGCCAGGCCAGGGTGGCGGAGATCGCTCGGCCCTACGAGGCCCTGGTCGGCTGCGTGCGGCCGCACATGATGGTGGCGTTCGCCCCGGCGGGCGTGGACGCGGCGGCTGGCCAAGCGGTTGAATTGCCGGAGAGCTGAGAAAGGCGGCAGACATGTCCAATCCGAAGGGTCAGACCAGCTTGGTCGGGGCGCCGGCGCCCGGCTGGGTGGTGGATTTGAAGAGCGCCGGCGACCAGACCTTCGCCAGCGGGGCCCTTGGCGCGGGCGTGGCTGTGATCCCGGAGAGCCGCGAGGTGGCGGCGCCGGTCTCGGGCACGGTGGTGGCCGCGTTCCCGACCGGCCACGCCTTTGGCATCGCCTCCGAGGATGGCGTCGAGGTCCTGGTGCACATCGGCGTCGACACGGTCAAGCTCAAAGGCGAGCACTTCACGGCTTTGGCGGTCGAGGGCCAGCGCCTGCGCCAGGGCGACCCGTTGGCGCGGGTCGATTTCGCCGCCGTGGGCCAGGCCGGCTACCAGACGGCGGTCATCGTCGCCGTCACCAACACCGCCGATTTCGCCGCCGTCGAGCCGCTGGGGCTCGGCGACTGCGTCGCCCGGGGCGCCCCGATCCTCCGGGTGACCCGCTAAACGGACCGCGCCCGGTCTAAGCTCCAGCCCACCCGCCCGGCCTGCAAACAGCCGACTCCACCGCCTGCAAACAACCGGCTCCGCAGCCCGCAAACAGCCGACTCCACCGCCTGCAAACAGCCGGCTCCACCGCCTGCAAACAGCCGGCTCCACCGCCTGCAAACAACCGGCTCCACCGCCTGCAAACAGCCGACTGCGTGGTAATGTCCTGCTGTGGAGTATTTGCCGAGGGTTGTCGACGCAACGGTTGAGCAGCAACTTCGGGTGGCGGGGGCGCTGTTGATTCGCGGCCCCAAAGGCTGCGGCAAGACCGAGACCGGCCGGCATCACAGCCGCAGCGAGTTGGACGCGGAGGACACTCCCACAGTTGAGACGGCTCTCCAGATCGACCCCGCGATCATCCTCCAAGGGCAGGCGCCGCGACTCATCGACGAGTGGCAGCAGCAGCCCGCCTTGTGGAACGCGGTTCGGCGCGAGGTTGACCGCCGCAAGGAGAAAGGCCAGTTCATTTTGACCGGGTCGGCCACGCCCAAGCCCGAGGCCGAAGGCCAGCCGCGCCGGCACAGCGGGGTGGGGCGGTTCGGCATCGTCGACATGCGAACAATGTCGTGGCGGGAGCTGGGCTGGTCGACCGGGGAGGTGTCTCTGGGCGACGTCCTCGCCGGGGCCGAAGTTCGGCCGCGTCCTGACGAGACCCCGATAACACTGGTCGCGGAGCGTTTGGCGGTCGGCGGGTGGCCCGGCAACCTGGCCTTGAGCGCCGCGGACGCGCAGGCTGACAACCTCAACTACTTCGACCTCCTGGTCGAGGAAGACGCCGCCCGCGCCTGGGGGGTGCGGCGCGACCCCGCCAAAGTCCGCCGAATGCTCCAGTCCCTCGCCCGCAACGTCTCGACCGAGGCCTCGCTGACGGCCTTGGCCGCTGACGCAGGAGGCGGCGACGGGCCCCTGGCCGAGGAGACGGTGGCCGAATACCTGAGCGCTTTGACCGCTCTGATGGTCGAGGAAGACTTGCCCGCCTGGGCGCCCCGCATCCGGTCGCGGGCGCGTCTGCGCCAGCGGCCCAAACGCCACCTGGCCGACACCTCCTTGTGCTGCGCGGCGTTGGGCGTCGGGCCGGACAGGCTCATGGCCGACCTCGAATACCTGGGGTTGCTGTTCGAGTCCGCCGTCATCCACGACCTGCGCGTCCACGCGGCCGCGTCCGGCGGCAAGGTCTACCACTACCGCGACTCCAACGGAGTCGAGGCCGATGCCGTGATCGAGTTGCGCGATGGCGCCTGGGCCGGGGTGGAGATAAAGCTGGGCTTCGCCGGCGCGGCGGCTGCGGCCGCCTCGCTCACCCGCTTCGCCGCGACGGTGGATCAAGACGCCATCGGCCCGCCCGCGGCGCTCATCGTCATCACCGCCTCCGGCCTGGCCCACCGCCGGCCGGACGGCATCAGCGTGATCCCATTCGGCCTGCTCGGCTGACCCCCAGGCCCCGCGCTGACCACGCGGCAAACGCGTGGCGAGGTCGCCGCGGTAGCCTTCCAGCGTGTTCCTCACCGGTGGCGCCTCGGGCGCCTTCCAAGCCAACTGGTATGCGGTCGGCCCCGCGGACGGCTCCGAATGCGTCATCATCGACCCTGGTCAGGACGCGGCCGCCGCCTGCCGGGGAGCGGTCGCGGCGTCCGGGCGGACAGTCGCCGCAGTGCTCGCCACACACGGCCACATCGACCATGTGGCAGACGCGGCCGCCCTGGCGGACGGCTACGGGGTCCCGTTGTACATCCACGCCGCCGACCGCCCGTTCTTGGCCGACCCTGTCGCCGCCTTGACCCCGGACGCCGCGCCAATGATCCGCGCGCTCTTCCCGGACGGCCTGCGCCAGGCCCGTGAGGTGCGCGAATACCAACTGGACGGGGGGAGCGGGACGGGAGCGCTCGGCATCGGCGGAATGGAGGTCGGCCTGGCCCACGCGCCGGGCCACACGCCGGGCTGTGTGCTGCTGTCGGTGGGCGGCGCGGCGGGCGGCGCGGCCGTCGTGTTCACCGGCGACGTGGTCTTCGCCGGCTCGATCGGGCGCACCGACTTCCAGGTCGGGGACCCGGCGGCGATGCGGCGCACGCTGGCGGAGCGGGTTCTGCCTTTGCCCGATGCCGTCGCCCTCCT
>JAITJZ010000062.1 GCA_031278655.1 Bifidobacteriaceae bacterium | reverse complement strand
CTGGTCCGTCTGGCCCGGCTGGTCCGTCTGGTCCGGGGGGCCCGGCAGGTCCGGGGGGTCCGGTCGGTTCATCGCTTGCCTCCTTGATGGCGTGTCGGGGGCCGCGCGCCCGCCGGCGCCCCGGCAGGTGGCATGGCGCCACGGTCAAAATCAGGGCCACGGCCACAGCTACGGCCAGGCCGGTCGCGACCTCCCGGGCGCGGAAGACGGCCAGTCCGGCGGTGCCGAAGGCCAAGACCGCCGTCCACAGATACAGGATCGCCACCGCCCGGCGCTGGGTGTGGCCCAGCCGCAGCAGCCGGTGGTGCAGATGCATGCGGTCCGCCTTGAAGGGCGACTGGCCGGCGCGCATGCGGCGGGTGACCGCCATGAGCATGTCCAGCAGCGGCAGCGCCAGCACCGCGAAGGGCAAGACGACCGGCAAGAAGGCGCCGAAGGCCTGGCGCTGCGTGACGGCGGCGGCGCCGGGGTCGATCTGCCCGGTCACAGAAATGGTGGCGGCGGCGAACAGCAGGCCCAGCAGCATTGAGCCCGAATCACCCATGAAAATGCGGGCGGGGTGGAAGTTGTGGGGCAGGAACCCGATGCACGCCCCCACGGTCAGGGCCAGGATCAGCGCCGCCAGGGTGGCGTAGTTGGGCCCGTCGGCCTGACGCGACAGCAGGTAGGAGTAGGCGAAGAAGGCGCTGCCGCCAATCGCCACCATCCCCGCCGCCAGCCCGTCCAGGCCGTCGACGAAGTTGATGGCGTTGATGGTGGCCACGACCACCAAGATGGTCACGATCAGGCTGAGGCGCGAGGACACGATCGTCACGCCGCCCACCGGCAAGGTGATCAATTGCACGCCCTGCCAGGCCAGGAACCCGGCCGCCAGCACCTGCCCGGCCAGTTTGGTCGGCCAGCTGAGGTCAAACCAGTCGTCCAGGGCGCCGAGCAGGCTGACGAAGACGGCCGCCGCCAGGACCCCCCAGGGCGCGTTCATGTCGGCGAAGATCGGTTCCAGGAACGGCACCCGCGAGGCCACCGCCAATCCGACCGTCACGCCCAACGCCATCGCCATGCCGCCCAGGCGCGGTGTCGGCACGGTGTGGATGTCGCGTTGGCGCACCGGCGTGAGGGCGTTGGTCGCCAGCGCCAGGCGGCGCACCAGCGGCACGGTTCCGGCCGTCACCACCGCCGTGATGGCGCACAAGATCAGGTAGATTCTCACGCGCCGCCGCCCGTCAGCGCTCCCCGCGCCCGTCCCAGCGCCGTTTCCAACTCGGCTTGCCCGATGCCGCCGGCCCGCGTCAGGCGCATCGGTCCGGCGCTCAGGTCCACCACCGAGGACACCGTTTGGCCGCCCGCCCGGCCGGCGTCGAGGTAAAGCGCCACCCCGTCGCCCAACTGGCGCGCGGCATCGGCGGCTGTGACGGCGGGCGGGGCGCCGGAGACGTTGGCCGATGAGACCGCCAGCGGACCGGTCAAGCGCAACAGCGCCAGGGCGGCCGGGTGCGCGGGCTGGCGCAGGCCGACAGTGCCGCCGGCGCCTCCCAGGTGGAGCGCGGGCGGCGCGGCGGCGGGCACGATCACGGTCAGCGGGCCCGGCCAAAAGGCGCTGGCCAGCGCCTCGGCGTCTTCCGGCCAGGCGCCCGCCAGGCGCCGCGCCTGGGCCGCGTCCGCCACCAACACCGGCAGGACCAGGTCCGCCGGGCGCCGCTTGACTTCAAACAGCCGTTCGGTGGCTGACGGGTTGAAAGGGTCAGCCGCAACGCCGTACACCGTGTCGGTCGGCATCACGACCAGCCCGCCGCGCCCGATGGCGTCTGCGGCGTCGGCCAAGGCCTGAGGCGTCGGTGGCCTGATCGCGGAAGCTAGCATCCAGGCGATTCTACGGCCCCGCGGCCACTTCTTCCCGCCCCGGCGGTGCGGGTGGCCAGCAGGTAGCGCTCGCGCCCGGCCAGGTCGCGGCCGGTCCGGGCGTCCTCAAAAAGGCCTTCGGCCTGGGCGTGGCGGCGCAAGGCGGCGCTCTGGGAGGGGTCGTGTTCCATGACCGCGGTCCCGCCCGGGCGCAACAGCCGGGCGGCGGCGGCCAGGAACGCCAGCGGCGCCGCCAAACCGTCCTCGCCGCCGCCGAAGAGGGCGGCGGGCGGCTCGTGTTCGGCCACGCCGGGGCCGAGTTCCGCGTCCGGGCGCAGATAGGGCGGGTTGGCGGCGACCACGGCCACGCGGCCGACCAGCCCCGCCAGCGGTCCGCCCGCCGCCACCGCGGCACCCACGTCGGCGTTGACCACCGCCACCCCCAAGGGTTCAAGGTTGTCCCTGGCCTGGCCGGCGGCCGCCCAGGCCCGCTCGACGGCGACGACTCGGGCGCCTGGGACCTCCGTCGCCAGGGCGGCGGCGATCGGGCCGGCGCCGGCGCCCAGGTCAACAGCCAGGCGCCGCCCCTCCGGCCAAGCCATCAGGGCGTCGATGGCCGCCCCGGCCACGACCTCGGTCTCCGGGCGGGGGATGAACGCGCCCGGGCCGATCTTCAATTGAAGGCGCCTGAAGGCCGCCCGGCCAACCACGTACTGAAGTGGCTCGCCGCGCTCGAGCCGGCGGGCGGCGGCATCGTAACCCTGTGGCAACTCCAACGACCCGGCCAGAGCCCGCGCCCGCAACTCCCCCACCGAGACGCCCAACAATTCCGCGGCCAGGCGCTCGTGGTCAATCGTCGCAAACCGCATCCCCCGATGCTACGCCGCGCCCGGCCCGGCCCGCCTCGACGTCTCCCACACTCATCAACACCGGGTAACGCAGTTCGGCCACGTCTATCAAGGCGCCGGCGCCCCGCACCCGCCACTGGTGAGTCTCACCTGGCAGCAACGTCACCGGTCCCGAGTCGACCGCCGCGTCGGCCCTCAGCCGGTCGGCCTGCAGCCAAAGGTCGCGCAGCAAGCTCTGAGCCGTGATACCGACCAGGCAGTCCTCCCCGAGCGGACGAACTTCCGCCGACCAAGCCGGCGGCGGATAGTCGAAGTCTTTGTCGGGCACGAAGGAAAGCACCTGACGTCCCCCGGCCACTTCGGCGATCAGCAGTTCCCGCGCCGCCTCGGCCGGGTGGGCAAGAGCCCCCGGCAGGTCTACTCTCAGGACCTCTCCCGGTTCGACCCTCACCTGGCGGCGCCATTGCGCGCAAACCAGGCCATCGGCCCGGACGCGCCGGATTCGGGCCTGGCCGGCCCAAGCGGCCAGCCCAAAGTTCGACACAGCCAGCACCGGCCCGAGCGCTCCGAAATCAACCGTCCCCCGGACGGTGGCGAAGGCGGCCTTGGCTTGGTGCCAAAGCGGCTTGCGGCGCCCGGCGCTATCCACCGCCGCCCACGACACGGCGGGCCAGCAGTCGTTCAACTGCCAAATCAAGGCGCCTGCCGTGCGCGGCCAACAGCCGCGCCAGTGGTCCACGCCGAATCCGACGGCCCGGGCCTGGAGAATCTGCGCCAGGTAATGCCACTGATCGGTGTCCCGAGGGGACGAAAAATGCCGCTCCAACCAGCGGTTGATCTTGGCCGGCCCGTCTGCGGCCTTGTTGTGCGCCTCCAGAACCGGATCGCGCGGGCTGGCCAAGTGGTCAGTCCCGAGCGCCTCGGCCAACGTGGCGTGGGCGGCCGGGGCGCACCAACCGAACTCGGACACAAAACGCGGCGCCGACGTGGCGTAGCCACGGTAATCGGTCTGGTTCCAGGCCACCCAGGAATGAAAGCAGCCATGATCTGGGTCGTTCGCGGCGACCCCCGAACCCGCGCCGGCCTCGACCGGTTCGCTCGCCGGACTTCCCGGCCAGTATGGCCGGGTCGGATCCAATTCCGCGACCAGACGCGGCAACAGGTCGAGATAGTAGCGCCGGCCCCATGGGCGTCCTTGCAGGACATCGCGCCAGCCCCATTCCTCAAATCCCCACAGAGCCTCATTGCCGCCGTTCCAGAGCGCCAGCGACGGATGGCTCACCAGGCGCTCGATGTTGTCGCGGACCTCGGCTTCGACCTCGGCGGCGAATTCGTCCGTCTCCGGATAGCCGGCGTTGCCGAACAGGAAGTCCTGCCAGACCATCAACCCGAACTCATCCGCGACATTGTAGAACTCGTCTTTCTCGAAGATGCCGCCGCCCCAGACTCGCAGCATGATCGCGCCGGCGTCCCGCGCGTCGGCTAGGCGCGCCCGGTAGTCGTCTTCGCTCACCCGGGCGACCAGCGTGTCATTGGGTATCCAGTTGAAGCCGGTGGCGAAGACGTCGCGGCCGTTCACGCTGAACGTGAAGCCGCGTCCGATGTCGTCGACTTCGGTTTTCAAGATGATCGACCGGAAACCGACCTGGGTCCGTCGGGCGTCGAGTTGGCGCCCGTCGCGGTCGCAGAGCGACACAATCAGCGGGTATAGCGGCTGGCCGCCCAGGCTGTGCGGCCACCACAGATCGACGTCCGGCACCTCCAGGGCGAGTGTCGCGGCATCGGTCCCGGGCGGCAGTTCCAGGCTGGCGCGACGCCCGGCGACCTCGACGGAGCAGACCAGGACTTGGCTGGTTCTGGCGGGGGTGCGCTCGACTTCCACCGCCACATCCACGACGCCCAGCCGCGAGGCCGGATCGGGGAGGCTGACCAGCGGGCGCACATGAGCGAGCCGCGCGGTCGCCCATGTCTCCAGGCGAATGTCCTTCCAGATTCCAGCGGTGACGACGGCTGGGCCCCAGTCCCAGCCGAAATTGGAGGTCATTTTCCGAACATAGGGAAATGGCAGGTCTAAGGTTGTTGGCAGGGGCCCCACCGCGGCCGCGACTGCGGCCGCGCGGTCGTAAACCGGGCTGAAGTCAATCCGCAGCCGTCCGCCGGCGCCGACCTTTGAGGTCACGTCGAACCGGAAGCGGCGGTGCTGGTCGCGTGCGGCGCCGACAACGGCGCCGTCGACGCTCAATTCGGCCACAGTGTCGAGGCCGTCCGCCACCAGATCGACGCGCTCAGCCAGGACGGGCGGCAACTGCGCCTGGTAACGCCACAATTGGTGGCCAATCCAAACGCAGGCCGCCTCATTGTCGCCCAGGAAAGGATCGGGTATCAGGCCAGCCGCCAGGAGGTCGTCATGCACGCAGCCCGGGACTCGGGCCGGAATGGATCCGCCCTCGGCGAAGGCCGCCGCAACCACCTCGGGGACTGCGACCGGATTCGGCAGGCACAGTTCCCAGTTCGAACCGCTCAGGGGCAGAGCCGCCAGTTCGGTTTCAGTCGATGTGTTCATGGCCGGCTTCCGTCACGGGCAGTCGGCGGCATTGGATTGGCTTGATCGCCCTTGACAGCCACAACGTCTCCTCTGTTGTCTCTTCGGGCGACCCGGCTGCTCAGGAGTTGCCGCTCGGCGGTGATCGCCGCACCTCGGGAGTACAGCCCGAAGTCAAACGGCGGGCGCTCCAACAAAGGCTCGCTCAGGCTGACTCGTTCAAGAGAGTCCTTGAGCCCGCGCTCGAATTCCCCGGCGGCCAGGTCGAGCATCGCCAGACCTTCCCCCATCAGCGCAAGTCTTTCAGGGTCGATGCTGTTGATTGATTCGGCCACCGCCGCACCCAGGGCGAAGGCGGCCCTGCGAAACGCCTCCAGGGCGCGTTCCTCGCCATCCCGCGCCCGCGCCAGCGCCGTCTCGTATTCGCCGGTTCCCACTCCCGCATTGTGCTCAATCGCGGGGATCGTGACGTAGGCGTGGATGCAATCGGCGTGGCCGTTGTTGCAGGTTCGCCCCTCCCCGCCGAGCCGCAAGTGCCCGACGCGTCCACTGCGTCCGTGCCTTCCCTCCACCAACGCGCTGTTGACGATTATGCCGCTGCCGATGCCCGCGCCGACGGCGATCACCACCAATGGGTCCCGCAGCGGGCGGCCTCCGAACCAGTGGTGCGCGGCGGTCAACACGTCCACGTCGTTCGCCACCACCGTCGGCAAGCCGGTCGCCTCAACGACCAGATCAGCCAGTGGCACTTCGTCCCACCCGAGAAAACCCGAATCTCGCAGAATTGCCCGTTTGTTTCGGGTTTCGACATCTCCAGCGATTGCAATTCCGACGGCCACGGGTGACAGCGAGACCGATTTGGGGTGGCGGGCGGCCTCGGCTATCTGAGCGACGACCTCGTCGACACCCCGGCTGCGCAGTTGCTCTGACCAGCCTCCAACAACGTTGCCCTCCAAGTCGGTGAGCGAAACCACCAGACCGTCTCCGACAACCTTGATGCCCAGAAAATGGGCCGCCTCCCCCCTAAGGCGCAACGTCTCCGACGGCCTGCCCCTTCCGTTCGGCTCCGAGACGTCATCCTGGACAATCAGTCCAAGGCCGAGCAGTCGCCTTGCGATCCGGGTGAGGCTGGTGCGCGACAGGCCGAGGCTCTCGGCCAGCCTGATTCGCGGCTGCGGCCGGTGCAGCAGAAGTTCAAGGAGCACCCTCCGCTCGCTCTCCTCCAATTCGGGCCAGCGAGCCTGGGCGGTCACCGTCTCGGCATCCGTTTGAAGCTTCATTCCGCGCAGTTTATCCAAGACCTCGCCAAGCGGCCCGGACTGGCCGAAAAGCCGTCAATCGGCGTCTTGGGACTCATCGATGACCCGGACTGTCCCAGCCGCGATTGTTGGGGCGCCGGAGAGGCGTTCGCCGCTGAGCAGGTCGATTCCCGAGGCAGCCACGGACAGATCCTTGTTGGTGTGGTTGATGGCGAACAGGTAGCTACGCCCGTCGCCCAATCGGCGGACCAGTTCCAAGCCTTGGTCTGCCTTGGCCACCGGTTCAACCCCGCTCTCCACTACCAGGGCATCGACTAAAGCGCCCATCCCGCGCGCGTCTGGATGAACGGCAAGATAGAACGCCTTGCCCTGGCCCACCTCTCTGAATGTCAGAGCCGGCCATCCGGCCAGCGCGCCAGTCTTCATGGCCGTGACCACTGACGAACCGCGGGTGGTGACGCGCTCTGTCCACAACGTTGCCGTCGAGCTGTTGTCCAACTCGACTGTCTCGTTGGCAAGCAGCGGAAAGAACTCGTCAACCCACACGCCGCAAAGCTCGCGGAATGCGCCCGGGTACCCTCCGAGCGCGACAGTGTTGTCTTGGTCAACGATTCCGGACAGGTAACTGATCAAGACCTGTCCGCCGGCTTCCACATACGCCTGGATCGCGGCGGCCTCCGCGACGCCAGCTGAGTACTGGGTGGCGATCACCACCAGCTGGTAATCGGCCAGATCGGCCCCCCACGGCAGAATGTCGCACGCGATATTCCTGCTGAACAACTCAGAATAGAACTCGAACGCAAGTTCGGTCACATCGACAAGCTCACTCGGCTTCCTGCCGCATCGCCAGGCCATCATGGAAGTGTGGTCGAAGATGATGGCAACGCCAGCCCGCTCGACAGTTGTCCCGCGAACAGGCGCGAGGCGGGCCAGGTCCTGGCCCAACCCTTCGACATCGGCAAAGATCTGGGCGTCGGCTCCTGCGTGAGGGACCATCGCGGAGTGGAACTGCTCCGACCCGGCGGCTGATTGACGCCATTGAAAGAACATCACGGCGTCTGCCCCGCGGGCGACGTGCGCCAGCGAGTTTCGCCGCAACTCGCCTCCGGCCTTGGCCTTGTTGACTGGCCGCCAGCACACCGCCCCGGTCGAGTGTTCCATCAGCCACCACGGCTTGCCAGCGGCGATCCCCCGCGTCCTGTCGGCGGAGAAGGCTAGCTCCACCATTCGGTCGGGACGGGCGGCCTTGGTGTAGTGGTCATTGGCAACTAGATCGGTTTCCCCAGCCCAGTCCACATAGTCGACGGGCGCCGCGCCGGAGTGGATCATGAAGTTGGTGGTGATCGGAATGCCCGGAGTCAGTCGCCGGAGCAAGTCGCGCTCCGCGCGGTAGTGCTCCAGCAAGGCGTCGGACGAGAATCGCTCGAAGTCCAAGAGCAGGCCCGGGTTGTGCGAGGTCCTGGTTTCACGTGGAGGTTGGACTTGCCCGAAGCTGGTGTACCGGTGTCCCCAGAAGGCGGTGCCCCAGGCGTCGTTCAGCTCCTCAATGTCCCCGAATCGACGGCGCAGCCAGCGTTGCCACGCCAATGCTGTCTCATCGCTGAAACAACGGGCGTTCTCGTTTCCGAACTCGTTGCCGACGTGCCACATCTTAAGCCCCGGGTGCGAACCGTACCGCTTGCCCAACTCACCGACGATGCGGAGGGCATAACGCCGGAAAGTCGCCGAACTGGCAGACCAGCCAAGACGTCCGCCCCGAGAGGTGCGCACACCGCGGGCATCGACGGTGGCGATCTCAGGATGGGCCTCAAAGAGCCACATGGGTGGCGCGGCCGTGGGAGTGGCCAAGTTCACCCCGATGCCGTTGTCATGTAAGAGATCAACCGACTCGTCGAGCCAGTCCCATTCGAACCGCCCGTCAGCCGTCTCCAACAGCCCCCAAGAGAAAATCCCCAGGCTGACAGTGTTGACGCCAGCGCGGCGCATGAGATCGACGTCTTTCCGCCAGACCTCGCGCGGCCATTGTTCGGGGTTGTAGTCGGCGCCGAAGACCAGGCCGTCTGCCGGCCAGTCGAAGCGCCGAGCGGCGGGCAGGTCGCGGGCGCCCGAAAGGAACGACCCCCGAATCCGACTGGCTGAATCCATAACAGGCTCCGTATCCAGCCCCGGACAGCTCCCGCCGCCAGTTGGGAGGATGGGGCATCTTGTATTTTGTAACGTCGCGTGACATACTACCTGAAACGCGCCGTTGAGGGACGCTTGGTTCCGCCGTTATTCGGCGCGCGAAGACAGCAGAGTACATGAGTCTGCCAGTGATGCCAGACATGAAACAAGGGAGGCCTACGCTCATGACGCGACAACAAGCCCGAACCCCTAATATCAAGAGATCAGCGGCCATATTCGTCTCAGCCCTGCTGGCGGTTGGCTCGCTCAGCGCCTGCGGCGACGACACGGGCGGCGCCACAAACGAGACCGGCGGCCCCGACAACGAGGCGGTGACACTCGAGGTTGCCACCACCTGGACGGCGGAGCGCGCCGACGCACTGACCGAGATCCTAAAGGGCTTCACTGAAGAAACCGGGATCAAAGTTGAGTTGGTAACCCCGGGCGACCAGTACGAGACCGTGATGAAGACCAGAATGGGCTCCGGGGACCTCCCCGACCTGTGGGAAACGCACGGCTGGGCCGTGGCCCGCTATTCGGAATACCTTTCTCCGCTCAACGACCAAGCCTGGGTCGACCGGCTGGATCCCGCAATCGAGCCGATCGTGACCGGGAAAGACGGCAACGTCTACGCGCTGCCGCTAACTATGGGCATCAACACCATCTCCTATAGCAAAGACGCCTTCGACTCGGCAGGAGTCAAGGCTGAAGAAATCCGTACCTGGAACGACTTCGAGGCCGCCTGCGACAAACTGCTCGAAGCGGGTATCACCCCAATCTTCATCGGCAACAAGACGGGCGACTCAGCCCAACTTGGCGAGGCCCTGCCCCCGACCTATCTGACTAATGAAGGGGCTCCCGACAACCAGGCCGCCGCGCTGAAGGACGGCACTTTCAGCTTCGCCGAGCACTGGAAGCCGATTTCGGAGCAGGTCCTTCGTTGGCTCAAAGCGGGCTACTTCAATGTTGACATCTTGACCGCCGACAATGAGGCGGGCACCAAGGCAATGGGGGCCGGAAAGGCCGCCTTCATGTTCGGCGGGAGCAACAACATCAAGTTCGCCCTGACCTTCTCACCGGACGCTAACCTCGGCCTGCTGCCAGCGCCATCTGCGGCAGACGGCGCTCCATCGAGCCTCAGCATGGGCGAGGGCAGCGCCTACGGCGTTTGGAAGGACACTGAGCACCCCGACGAGGCGCGAAAGCTGCTCGACTATCTGGCCCAGGCCGATGTCGTCTCCCAAATCGCCACGGCGGCCGGAGACCTTCCGGGGTTTGCGGACGTCCCGCAAGGCGACGACAAAGTCACGGAATACTTCCGCACGGCCCAGACTCAGTTTGAGGGCGACCTGCAGTACATACCTCTGTTCGACCGCGAGTACCTGCCCAGCGGAATGTGGGATGATCTGACCAACAGTTTCACTCAGATCCTGACAGACGGCACACAGGAGGGCGTCGATGACTCCATCGCCACCCTCGATGCCGGTTACCAGGAGAAATACACCGGATAGGGTCTTGACCAGATCTGGTCGCAACGCCCCGCGCCGCCGCTGGCGCGGGGCGTCCGTCAATCTGCTTTACCTGCCAGCCCTATTTCTGACCCTGGCCTTTGTGGCTTACCCGCTCTATGAGGTGCTCTCACTCTCGTTGAACCAGTGGAACGGCTACTCGCAGGTGCGGAGCTTCGTTGGGTTCGACAACTACGTGCGACTGACCCAGGACGGCTACCTGCCATCAATCCTCGGGAACACGCTGATTTACGGTTTTGGCAGCGCGTTGCTCCAGAACGTCTTCGGCCTCGGCATAGCCTTGTTCCTCGACAGGCGGCTCCGCGGACACTCAGCCGTCAGAGCGATGGTCTACCTGCCCGTGATGATCTCGGGTCTCATCATGGGCTATATCATCTCGCTGTTCGTCCAGTACGACGGAGGAGTTTTCAACGAAATCCTGGGGATCTTCGGCGTCGCGCCTGTGGATTTTATGGCTAACCCGACGAGGGCCGTCCTTATAATCATGGCGATCAACGTGTGGCAGTACACCGGTGTCACCATGATCATCTACCTGGGCGGACTCCAGTCAATCCCGCACGCGCTGCTCGAGTCCGCCAGACTTGACGGCGCCGGCAGTTGGGCGACGTTCAGGCATGTCACCGCTCCACTGCTGGTCCCGGCCATCTCCACCGCCGTAGTCCTAAACCTCATCGGAGGCCTAAAACTCTTTGACGTGATCGTCTCCATGACCGGCGGAGGACCAGGATTCGCCACCCACTCCTTGTCC
Organism: Bifidobacteriaceae bacterium; assembly: GCA_031278655.1. Lineage (GTDB taxonomy): Bacteria > Actinomycetota > Actinomycetes > Actinomycetales > WQXJ01 > JAIRTF01. The sequence goes on along the minus strand of JAITJZ010000062.1, from coordinate 69,823 downwards.
AGTTACATTTCAAATCAGTACTTCAACGCTCAGAAGGCTGGCTATTCCGCCGCCCTCGGCGTGTTGACATTCGCGCTCATCGCCACCATGTCCTCGCTCTTGACACGGATGTTTCGCGCGCGGCAAGTGGAGGCGCTGTGAAACAGCCGCTGGCCAAGCGCGCTCGCGCGCACGCCGCCAATCTCTCGCTCAGCTCCCTGCTTGTATTGATCTACGCGCTGCCCCTTTATGTCGCTATCTCCCTGTCGCTCAAAGACATCACAGACCAATCGTCTCTGCTAAGTCTTCCCACGGCGCCAACCTGGGACAACTACATCAAGGTGTTCGCCGACGGCACGATCGGACGAGCGATCTTCAACACCGCCGTGATCACCGCTTTGACGGTCCTGCTTCAAGTCGTCATCGCTGGCATGGCGGCCTACCCGCTGGCGCGACGTAAGACGCGGTTCAACCGATGGATACAAAGCGGATTTTTGAGCGTGCTAATGATCCCCCCACTGAGTATTCTGGTCGGCGTCTACTCAACAATGGTCGCTTTGCACGCCATCTCCACGTATTGGGGTATCATCATCATTTTGGTCGCCTTCGGGCTGCCTTTCCCCATTTATATATTCGCCAATTTCATCGTCTCGATCCCGATCTCGCTCGACGAGGCCGCAGAATTGGATGGCTGCGGCCCGATTCGCACCTTCTTCCTCATCATCGCCCCCCAACTCCGCCCGGTCATCGTTTCGGTGGTCATCCTCAACGGAGTCGGGACCTGGAACGAGTACGGATACGCCTTGTACCTGCTCCAAAAGAGAGAGATGTACACCGTGACCCTGGAGATCTCGCAATACTTCTCCGCGAGTTCCGCGAGCAACCTCAATGGCGCCGCCGCCGCGGCCATCGTGGTGATCCTGCCCCTTGTGGTGGCTTATCTCGCCCTCCAGAAGTACTTCATCAAAGGCGCCCTCGACGCTGCGCTGAAAGGATAGCAACATGCCATTGGACCACGACCTGCTTTACCGGCGCTTCCGCAACGGGTTGAATTTGGGCGGCTGGCTCTCCCAATTCGAGATCGACCTTCCCGGCCCGCTCACCCCGGCCGAGCGCAGGGACCACTTCTCGCAATTCATCACCCGCTCGGACATGGCCCGCATATCCGACTGGGGCTTCGACCACATCCGGCTTTGCATAGACGGTCGACCGCTCACCGAGGCAGGACCAGGCCAGCCGCTCAACGCGGATTTCCTCTCCGTGATCGACCGGTGCCTGGACTGGTGCGACCAATTCAAACTGAACGCGATCTTGGATTTGCACGACTTCCACGGCCACGAGTGGGGCAAGATGGATCAACTAGTTCCCCTCCTGAGCGACCCCGCAATAGCAGACCATTTCATCGCAACCTGGGAGAAGCTCGCTCGGCATGTGCTAGACCGTCACGAACAGACGATCATGCTCGAATTGTTGAACGAAGTGTCAGACGCGTCCGGCACCAGGTGGAACAACCTTGTCTCAGAAACGATCAAAGCCGTGCGCCGAATTGACCCCGAGCGCTGGATTCTGGTCGGCTCAAACGGCCAGAACGGAGTCAACTACCTTCATCAATTGCGCCTGCCGGACGACCCACGGGTGTTCGCCACCTTCCACTACTATGAACCGCAAGCGTTCACCCACCAACGCGCCCACTTCTCACCGGAACACAAGGAATTCAACAAGGCGTTGTCTTACCCAGGGGATCTCGACGAGTTCGGGGCATTCATCTCCACTAAACCGGAGTACCGCATCAAGCATGAACTGGCTCGCGGTGAGTCCAGAAATGATCGCAACTTGATGGAAAGGTTGTTATCGCCAGCCGCTGCCTTCACGGAAACGACCGGCGTGGGCCTCTACTGCGGCGAATTCGGCGTCATCGATTCTGCCAACCTGGCCGACGCGGCGCGATGGGTCGAGGACTTCGTCAACTGGGCGGAGCGCCACCGCGTGGGACGGGCTCTGTGGACCTACAAGGACCGCGACTTCGGGTTGGTTCGGGCCGATGGGAGCCTTCGCGCCGGTTTGGTGTTGAAGGCCCTGAGCAAATAGCGATGCCGCTTCATCTTCGCCTGACGACGCGCCCCGCCGGACTGCCGACCCTGATCGGCCCGGCGAACGGCAGACCGCCAGCGGCAACGCAAACGCCGGGGAACCGACTTTGGCCCGGTTCGCACTCTCAAATCACCTAATGACAAGGGGATCCAATGAAATTCACCGACGGGGTCTGGATGTTCCGCGACGGGGTGACGGATTTGCACCCCATAGAAGTGGATTCGGCGCACGCGGCCGACGGATTGCTCACGGTGTACGCGGCGACGGCGCGCATCACCGACCGGGCCGACACGCTCAATCGGGGATTGGTCACGTTGCGGCTCAGTTCGCCCGCAGAAGGGATCATTCGGGTTGAGGCGGAACACTGGTCCGGTGGCCGGCCGCCAACCCCCGCGTTTCCCAAGGCGACTGATCCAGCCTGGAGGGCGGCCGCGAGTGTCACGGCATCGGAGGCTCTGCTCGACGCGGGCGCCCTGTCTGCGCATTTGCCTCTCGCCGGACCTTTTCGCATCGACTTCCGCTCCGCCGGGAAGCTGTTGTCCAGTTCCGACGCGAAGTCGTTGGCCTTCCTGGATGTGGCGGGCACGGCCTACGCGCGCGAACAACTCGCTCTGGGTGTGGGCGAACGGGTATACGGCTTAGGCGAGCGCTTTGGCCCGTTAGCTAAGAACGGCCAAAGCATCGAGATCTGGAACAGGGACGGCGGCACCGCGTCTGAACAGGCCTACAAGAACGTGCCCTTCTATCTCACCTCCGGCGGCTACGGCGTGTTTGTGGACCACCCGGAGCGCGTGTCATTCGAGATCGCCTCCGAGAACGTGGAGCGGGCGCAGTTCTCCGTGCCGGGGCAGCGTCTGGCCTACTACGTCATGGCCGGGCCGACTCCCAAAGATGTGCTCCGTCGCTACACGGAATTGACAGGCCGCCCGCCTAAAGTGCCGGCCTGGTCGTACGGGCCGTGGCTGTCGACATCGTTCACCGCCAACTACGACGAGCGGACAGTCATCGCCGCCGTCGACAAAATGGCCGAGCTGGAACTGCCGTTGGCGGTGTTCCATTTTGACTGCTTCTGGATGCGCGAATACGAGTGGTGCGGTTTCGAATGGGATTCGCGCGCCTTCCCCGACCCGGCCGGACTGTTGGCGCGCCTGCACGCCAAAGGGGTTCGGGTTTGCGTTTGGATCAACCCTTACATCGGGCAGCGGGCGCCATCGTTCGCCGAGGCTGCCGCGCAGGGGTTCTTGCTGCGCCTCGCGGACGGCTCCGTGTGGCAAACCGACCTGTGGCAAGCAGGGATGGGAATCGTGGACTTCACCAATCCCGCCGCCCGTGATTGGTACGCGGACAAAATCCGCGTTCTGCTCGGCCAAGGCGTCGACTGCCTCAAATCCGACTTCGGAGAACGGATTCCGGTGGACGGCGTGGCCTGGTTCGACGGGTCGGACCCGGCAAGAATGCACAACTACTACTCCTACTTGTACAACCAGACCGTCTTCGACGCCCTGCGCGAGCATCGCGGCGACGGAGAAGCGATCCTGTTCGGGCGCTCGGCCACCGCTGGAGGACAGCAATTTCCGGCGCACTGGAGCGGCGACTGCGACTCCACGCTGCCAGCGATGGCCGAAACCCTGCGCGGAGGCTTGTCGCTGGGACTGTCGGGCTTCGGCTATTGGAGCCACGACATCGGCGGTTTCGAAGGCACTCCCGGGCGAGAAGTGTTCATTCGCTGGACGGCTTTTGGCCTGCTCTCGTCGCATTCCCGCTTCCACGGCTCGACCACGCTGCGGGTTCCGTGGGCCTTCGGTCCCGATGCCGTCGAGGTGGTCAGGAAATACTCCAAGCTGAAGCTGCGGCTGCTGCCCTATCTGGGGATGGCCGCCCGCGACGCCAGAGCCCAGGGAACCCCGATTCTGCGCGCCATGGTGCTGGAGTTCCCGGACGACCGCAGCACCTGGGACGTTGACACCCAATACTTGCTCGGGCCAAATCTTCTTGTGGCGCCAGTGTTCAACCCCATCTCGGCCCCGGCCACCTCAGCCTCTACTGGCGGCCCGGCAGCCGGGCAGGCGGCCGAGGATCACCCCGGCACGGCGCCCGTCGATTTCTATGTCCCCGCCGGCACGTGGACCTCCCTGTTGGACGGCGCCACCGTAACCGGCCCCGGCTGGGTCCGCCAGCGGCACGGCTTGGACTCGCTGCCACTGCTGGTCCGCCCAAACACGGTCCTCCCCCTTGGCGCCCGCGACGACACAGCCGAATACGACTGGTCCGACGGCTTGACATTGGCCATGTTCGAGTTGGCCGATGGCCACGATTCCACACTCGTCATCCCGGCCTCAGAGGCGGGAACGGGCGCCGAGGACGCCACCTTCCAGGTCCGCCGCGAGGGTGAGACCATCACCGTCACGACCGACAGCGCCAAAGCCTGGGCCGTACTCCTCGGCACAAAACGTCACGCCCAGGTGGCCGGGACAGACGCTGCACACATCACCCTCAGCTGATCAGCCAGCCGACGGTGTTGGTTGACTGATCTTCGCTCGGTCGTTCCCGGTTGGCACCGCGCCGCCTGGCCCGCCGGCGCCGCCGGCTTTGGGGGCGCGGGCCTCGCGGGCGGCGGCCAGCTTCGACTGCATGCCGAAGATCTCGATGAAACCGCGCGCCTGGGACTGGTCGTAGGAGTCGCCCTCGTCATAGGTGGCCAGGTTGAAGTCATAGAGCGAGGCGTCAGAGCGCCGGCCGGTCACGACCGCCCGCCCGCCGTGCAGCGTCATCCGGATCTCGCCGCTGACGTGCTCCTGCGTCTGGGCGATGAAGGCGTCCAGCGCCCGCTTCAACGGCGAGAACCACAGCCCGTCATACACCAGTTCGCTCCACCGCGCACCCACCAGGCGCTTAAAGCGCGCCAACTCGCGTTCAATGGTGACGCCCTCAAGATCGCGGTGCGCCTCGATCAGGACCATTGCGCCAGGCGCCTCGTAAACCTCGCGCGACTTGATCCCGACCAGGCGGTCCTCGACCATGTCGATCCGGCCAATCCCCTGCGCCCCGCCGCGCCGGTTCAACTCCTGGACCGCCGCCAACGGGCTGACCGGCTGGCCGTCGATCGCCACCGGCAGGCCGCGCTCGAAGGCGATCACGACCTCATCCTCGACCGGCGGGAAAGTCGGGTCGTCGGTGTAGGTGTAAACATCCTTGGTGGGGCCGTTCCAGATGTCCTCAAGGAACCCGGTCTCGACCGCCCGGCCCCAGACGTTCTGGTCGATCGAGAAGGGCGAGGACTTGGTGGTCTCGATCGGCAGGGAATGGCGCTCGGCGTAGTCGATGGCGGCCGCCCGCGTCAGGGCCAGGTCGCGCACCGGCGCGATGCACTTCAGGTCCGGGGCCAGCGACGTGATCGAGACCTCGAAGCGGACCTGGTCGTTGCCCTTGCCGGTGCAGCCGTGGGCCACCGTGGTGGCGGAGAACTGCCGCGCGGCCCGCACCAGGTGTTTCACGATCACCGGTCGGGACAGGGCGCTGACCAGCGGGTAGCGGTCCATGTAGAGGGCGTTGGCGGCCAGCGCCGGCATGCAGTACTCAGAGGCGAACTCGTCGCGCGCGTCCGCCACATAGGCCTCGACCGCGCCGCAGGCCAGCGCCCGCTCGCGGATCGTCTCCAGGTTCTCGCCGCCCTGGCCCACATCCACCGCCACGGCCACCACTTCGGCGCCGGTGGCCTCGCCGATCCAGCCGATCGCCACCGACGTGTCCAACCCGCCCGAATAGGCCAGCACCACGCGCTCGGTCATGTTCCTTCTCCTTCGTTCGCCAATTCGATGAAGCGGGCCGCGATCTCCGGGCCGCCGCTCGGTTCGCGGGTCACCAGCACAATCGTGTCATCGCCCGCGATGGTCCCCATGACACCGGGGAAAAAGGACTGGTCGATCGCCGAGGCCAAGAAGTGAGCCGCCCCCGGCGGCGTCCGCAGCACCACCATATTGGCGCTGCCCTCGGCGCTGACCAGCAGTTCCGCCACCAGCCGGCGCAGGCGCGCGGCCAGCATCTCGCGGCTGAGGTCGCCCTCCCAGGCGGCCTCGGCGCCCTCCGCCGCCACGGCGTAGACGCGCGAGCCGTCCGCCAGGCGGATCTTGTCGGCCCGCAGTTCCACCAGGTCGCGGCTGAGCGTCGCCTGGGTGACCTCCAGCCCGCCCTCGGCCAGCCGATCAGCCAACTGCGCCTGCGAGCGGATCGCCTGCGAGCGGATCAACTGCCGGATGAGCGCCTGGCGGGCGGTCTTGGTGGCCGGCGCGCCGCCCTCCGCCTCAGCCATCCGAGCCCGCCAGCAGCCAGATGAGCAGGGCTTTTTGGGCGTGGAGCCGGTTCTCGGCCTCGTCCCAGACCCGTGAGCGCGGCCCGTCGATGACCGATGCCGTCATCTCCTTGCCCCGGTAGGCCGGCAGGCAGTGGATGAAGACAGCCTCCGGCGCGGCCAGCGCCATGAGCGCGTCATCGACCCGGAAGGGGACGAACGGCGAGCGCCGGGCGGCCGCGTCCGCCTCTTGGCCCATCGACACCCAGGTGTCGGTGGCGACCACGTCAGCCGCCGATGCCGCCGCCGCCACATCCGCTGTCACGCTCACCTTGGCGCCGGTCCGGTCCGCGATCGCCTCGGCCTCGGCCAGGATCTCGGCCTTCGGCCGGTAGGCGGGCGGGGTGGCGATGACCACTTCCATCCCGGCCATGGCCCCGCCGAGCAGATAAGACTGGGCCATGTTGTTGGCGCCGTCCCCGAAATAGGCCAGTTTGGCCCCCGCCAGGCGGTCGACGCCGCCGCGCTGCTCGGCCACCGTCAACAGGTCGGCCAGCACCTGACAGGGGTGGTAGTCGTCGGTCAGGGCGTTGACCACCGGCACGCCGGCGTGCGCCGCCATCTCCTCGATCCGGTCCTGGCCGTGGGTCCGCCAGACGATGGCCGCCACCTGGCGGCCAAGCACCCGGGCGACGTCCGCGATCGACTCGCGCTCACCCACCCCGGCCAGCTTGCCGTCCACGAACATCGGGTAGCCGCCCAGTTCCGCGATCCCGACGCAGAACGACAACTGCGTCCTCAGGGTCGGCTTGTCGGTCAGCACCGCCACCGCCCTGGGGCCCTTGAGCGGCTGGCGGCGCAACCGGTCGGCTTTGACCTCGATCGCCAGGCGCAGGATCTCGGCCTGTTCGGCCGGGCTGATCGAACTGTCTTTGAGGAAATGCCGGACGCTCACGCCGCCTCCTGGATGATTCTCGGGAGCGCCGCCGCGAAGCGCTCGGCCTGTTCTGTGGTCAAGATCAGGGGCGGGGCCAGGCGGATCACATCCGGGCCGGTGGCGTTGATCAGGAAACCCGCCGCCTGGGCGGCTTGGACCACGGCGGGCGCGTTCGCCCGCGCCAGCACCAGGCCGATCAGCAAACCGCCGCCGCGCGCTGATTGGACGCCGGGGACCCGCGCCAAGGCCTCGCGCCAGGCCGCGCCCAAGGCCGCGGCCCGCGCCATCAGGCCCTCGTCCTCGATCACCTGAAGCGTGGCCAGGGCGGCCGCCGCCGCCAGCGGGCCGCCGCCAAAGGTGGTGCCGTGGTCGCCCGGCCCCAGCCGGGCGGCCACCTCGCCGTTCATCGCCACCACCGCGCCGATCGGGAAGCCCCCGCCCAGTCCTTTCGCCAGCGTCACCAGGTCAGGGGCGCCGCCGGCCCGGGGCGCCCGCGCCCCGACGTCCGCCTGACGCGCCAATTCGGCCAGCGCCACCCTTCTGACTTGGCGGGGCGCGCCCGTCAGCGGGCCGCCCAAGTCGGGGTTGAGGTAGGCCGTCCAGGCGCCGGTGCGCCCAATCCCGGTCTGGATCTCATCGATCCAGAGCAGGGCGCCGTGGCGGGCGGTCAGCCGCCGGGCCTCGGCCAGGTAGCCAGGCGGCAGCGGCCTGGCCCCGGCCTCGCCCTGGATGACCTCGATGACCAGGGCGTCGAGGCCGCCCCGGCGCAGGGCCGCCTCCAACGCGCCCAGGTCGCCGAAGGGCAAGAAGTCGACCTCGCCGGTGAACTCGCGGAACGGCTCGCGGTAAGCCGCCTTCGCCGTCAGCGCCAGCGCGCCCAGGGTCCGGCCGTGGAAAGAGCCCTCCAGCGCCGCCAGGCGGTGACCGCGCCCGGATGGCGCCGGACGGCGCAAGACCGCTTTCAGCGCCGCCTCATTGGCCTCCGTGCCGGAGTTGGTGAAGAAGACCCGGCCGCCGGGGCCGGCGCCGGTGATCTCCAGCAGCCGCCCGGCCAGTTCGATCTGCGGCGCCGAGGCGTAGAGATTGGAGACGTGTCCCAAGGTGGCGGCTTGGCGGGAGACCGCCTCGACCCAGACCGGATGGGCGTGGCCGATGGCGTTGACCGCGATCCCGCCCAACAGGTCCAAGTACTCGCGCCCGTCGACGTCCCAGACCACCGCCCCGCTGCCGCCCGCCAGCACCAAGGAAGGCTTGAAAACCGGCCACAAACGCTGGTCGTAGCGCTCCAACGCGGCCCGGCTAGACGGCATCGGACCGCTCCACGACCATTGTGCCGACGCCCTGATCGGTGAAAATCTCCGTCAGCAGGGAGTGCGGCTGGCGCCCGTCGATGACGTGCGCCTGGGGCACGCCGCCGTGCACCGCCCGCAGGCAGGCCTCCATCTTGGGCCGCATGCCGGCGTCGAGCTGGGGCATCATGGCCTCCAGCTCGGCCACGGCGATCCGGTCCACCAGCGAGGCGCGGTCCGGCCAGTCGCGGTAAAGGCCCTCGACATTCGTCAAAATGACCAGTTTGCGCGCGCGCAGCGCCACCGCCAGGGCGGCCGCCGCCGAATCGGCGTTGATGTTCAAGACCTGGGCGGGGTCCTCGATGTCCGGCGCGATCCCGGAGATGACGGGGATGCGCCCGGCCTCCAGCAGGTCGCTGACCGCGCCCGGGTTGACCTTGACCACGTCTCCGACCAGGCCGAGGTCCAGCTCGACGCCCCCAACGTTGGCCGGGCGGCGGCGGGCTTGAAAAAGGGCGGCGTCCTCGCCGGACATGCCGACGGCGAACGGTCCGTGGGTGTTGATCAGGCCCACCAATTCGCGGCTGACCTGGCCGGTCAGCACCATGCGGACAACGTCGATGGTCTCCGGCGTGGTCACGCGCAGGCCGCCCTGGAACTCGGATTCGACGCCCAGCCGGCGCAGCATGGCGCTGATCTGGGGGCCGCCGCCGTGGACCACGACGGGCCGGAGCCCAACCCGGCGCAGGAAGACCATGTCCTCGGCGAAGGCCGCCTTGAGGTCGGCGTCGATCATGGCGTTGCCGCCGTATTTGACCACCACGATGGCGCCGCCGAAGCGTTCCAACCACGGCAGCGCCTCGATCAGCACCGCCGCCTTCTGGTCCGGGCTGAGGCCCGGGGCCGCGCCCGTCACGAGGGGTAGTCCGCGTTGATCGAGACGTACGCGCGGGTCAGGTCGTTGGTCCAGATGGTCGCAGACGCCGCGCCGGCGCCCAGGTCGACCCGGATCTCGACCTGGCGCCCGCTGAGGTCGACCAGTTCGCGCGGTTCGCCCGGGCCGCCCGCCCGGGCCACGGTCACGCCGTTGATGGCCACCTCGACGCGCTCCGGGTCGAAGGGCGCGACTTCCGGCGCCACCGTCCCGGCCGCGCTCAGGATCCGGCCCCAGTTCGGGTCGGCGCCGGCGATGGCCGTTTTGACAAGGCTTGACCGTCCGATGGCGCGCGCCACCGTCAGCGCCCCGTCTTCCGTCAGCGCCCCGGTCACCTTGATGGCGATCTCGTGGTCGGCGCCCTCTGCGTCGGCGATCAGTTGGCGCGCAAGGTCCTGGCTGACGGCGGTCAGTTGGGCGGCGAACTCGGACGGGTCGGGTTGGACGCCGGAGGCGCCCGAGGACAGCAGGATGACAGTGTCGTTGGTGGACATGCAGCCGTCCGAGTCGATGCGCTCGAAGGACAGGCGGCAGGCCTGTTCGAGGGCGGATTGGGCGGTGGCCGAGTCGATCAGGGCGTCGGTGGTGATGACCACCAGCATGGTGGCCAGTTCCGGCGCCAGCATGCCGGCGCCTTTGGCCATGCCGCCGATGGCGTAACCGCCGTCCGCGCCCCCGCCGCCGTCCGCGCCCCCGCCGTCCGCGCCCCCGCCGACGTGAACCGCGGCGGTCTTGGGCACGGTGTCGGTGGTCATGATCGCCTCTGCGGCCGCCAGGCCGGCCGCCTCGGTCGCGGCCAAGGCGATCACGGCATGATGCATCCCGGCCAGAATCTTGCCGATGGGCAGGCGTTCGCCGATCAGCCCCGTCGAGCAGACCAGCACTTCCTCGGTCTTCAGCCCGAGGCGGCGCGCCAGCGCCCCAGCCGACTGCTTGGCGTCCTCCAAGCCGTCCGGGCCGGTGCAGGCATTGGCGCCGCCCGAGTTCAAGATGACGGCCCGGGGCACCGCGTAACCGCCCTTGGCCACCGCCAAAGCCTCGCGGCTGAGCGCCACCGGGGCGGCCGCGAAACGGTTGACGGTGAAAACGGCGGCGGCGGCGGAAGTCGCGGCGGCGGCATCGTTCACCACCAGGGCGATGTCCTTGGCGCCATCGGTCTTGAGCCCGGCCGCCAAACCGGCGGCGCGGAACCCTTCAGGCGTTGTCACGGTCATGGGGCGACTCCATTCAATTCCAGGCCGGTCTCCTCCGGCAGTCCCAAAGCCAGATTAATCGATTGGACGGCGGCGCCAGCCGTGCCCTTGACCAGGTTGTCGATGGCGGCGATGACGACCACGCGGCCGGCCCGCCGGTCGAAGGCGACCTGGATGAGGGCGCTGTTGGCGCCGAGGGTGTGTGCGGTCGAGGGCCAGACGCCGGCGGGCAGGAGCCTGACGAAACGCTCGTCGCCGTAGGCCCGCTCCCATGGCTGGCGCGCCGCCTCCGGGTCGAAGCGCGGTCCCGGCTTGGCGCTGACGGTGGCCAGGATGCCTCGGCTCATCGGCACCAGGGTGGGGGTGAAGCTGATGGTGGGCATGGCCGCTGCTGCCGCGCCGCCTTGGCCCGCCTCTGCGCTGGCGCCCGCGTCCGCGCCCGCGCTGGCGCCCGCGTTGGCGCTGGCCAGCGGGGCGAGGTTCTGAACGATCTCCGGGATGTGGCGGTGGCTGCCGCCAACCGCGTAAGGGCTGGCCGAGCCCAGGATTTCGGCCGCCGCCAAATGCGCCTTCAGGGCCTTGCCCGCCCCTGAGACGCCGTTGGCCAGCACCGCCACCAAGTCTTGCGGGCTCAGCCAGCCCGCCGCCACGCCCGGCGCCAGGGCCAGGGTCACGGCGGTGACGTTGCAGCCCGGCACGGCGATGCGCTTGGCCCCGGCCAGCGCCGCCCGCTGTTTCACCGGCGGCCATCCCGTCAGCAGCTCCGGCATCCCGTAGGTCCAGGTCCCGGGGTGGTCGCCGCCGTAATAATCGGCCCAGTCCTTCGGGCTGATCAGCCGGTGGTCGGCGCCCAGGTCGACCAGGACCGCCTCGGTCCCGGCCGCCTCCAGTTGGGCGGCGACGGCTCCGGACTTGCCGTGCGGCAGGGCCAGGACAATCACGTCGTGCCCGGCCAGCGCCGCCGGCGCGGTCGGCTCGATGACGCGATCAGCCAGGCAGACCAGGTGCGGGTGGTGGCGCCCCAGCGCCTGACCGGCGCTGGAGTTGCCGGTCACCGCGCCGACCCGGGCCAGCGGATGGGCCGCCAACAGGCGCAGGACCTCTCCCCCGGCGTAGCCCGACGCCCCCGCCACCGCCACCGTGAAACTCATCGCCCCAGCCTACCGCATGATTATGCGTCACACCGCAAAACCATTCATCCCCGCCCCGGGGCGGGGCGCGCGTTCAGAACCCATAGACCCCTGGCGAACAACCAAGGGTCGTAGCAGCCGCCGCCACTGCGGCGGCCAGCGCCACGGCCCTAAGCCTCGATGAAACAACTTGGTTTTCGGGGCGTGGGCGGCTACGCGTTGTGTTGACGGAGCCGCTGGCCCGGGGGTCAGGGGGCATGGATGACCGGGGGCGCGTCGAAGGCGGCCGCGCTGGGCGGGACCAGGGGCAGGCGGCCGGCGCCGTCTGGGGCGGGGATGGCGCCGAGCAGGACCTTGGTGTACGGGTGGCCCGGATTCGACCAGACCGCCTCGGTGGGGCCGGACTCGACTATCCGCCCCGCCCACATCACCAGCAGGCGGTCGGCGATCAGCCGCACCACCGACAGGTCGTGGGAGATGAACAGCAGCACGGCGCCCTGCGACAGGGCCAGCCGCGACATCAGGTAGGCGACCTTGGCCTGGGTGGACGCGTCCAGGGCGCTGATTGGCTCGTCTCCGATCAGCACGTCCGGCTCGGCCGCCAGCGCCCGGGCGGTGGCGATGCGTTGGCGTTGGCCGCCGGAGAAACTGCGCGGATAACGGGACTGATCGGCGGCCTCCAGCCCGACGCGCTCCAGCCACCGCCCGGGCGACCCGGCTGGGAGGAGCCGGGCGGCGGTTGGCGACACGGCGGCATCGGCGGGCTGCCCGATGACGCGCCGAACGTTGGCGGGATCGGCGGGCGGTTCTCCCACCGGACCGGCGCCCGACCGGCGGCCCGAGCGCCGCGCCCGTTTGGCGGCCAAGTCGAGGCCGTCCTGAATCTGCGCCCCGACCGGGCGGCGCGGGTTCAGCGACGAGCCGGGGTCCTGGAAGACCATCTGGATGCCGGTCTGGGCCAGGGGCCGCCGGCCAACGCCGAGCGGGCGGACCGGGCGGCCGTGATACTCGACCTCCCCCGCCGCCGGCCTGACCAGCCCGGTCAACACCTTGGCGATGGTCGACTTGCCGCAGCCGGACTCGCCCACCAGGCCCACGACCTCGCCCCGGAACAACTCGAAGGAGACCCCCCGGACCGCGTGGACGGGCGGGTGGCCGGGATAGGTGACCTCCAGATCGCGCGCCGCGATCACCGGGGCCCGGCCGCTCATGGCGCGCTCCTTTCGCCTTGGCCTTCGCCGGAGCCTTCGCCGGCGCCGAAGGGGTCGATCCGCGCCAGATCCTCGCGCGAGCGCAACCCGCCGGCCGCCCCCGGCAGCGAGGCCAGCAGTTCGCGGGTGTAGGCGTGGGCCGGGGCGGTGAAGACCTGGCGGCGGTCGCCGTTCTCCACAATCCGGCCGTGCCGCATGATGGCCACCCGGTCAGCCACCGCGCTCATGACGCCCAGGTCATGAGTGATGAACAAGACCGCCAGGCCGAGCGAGTCCACCAGCGAGCGGATCAGCGCCAGCACCCCGGCCTGCACCGTCACGTCCAGGGCAGTGGTCGGCTCGTCCGCGATCAGCACGGCCGGGTCGCAAGCCAGGGCGATGGCGATGGCGATGCGTTGGCGCTGGCCGCCGGAGAACTCGTGCGGATAACGGCTCAGCGTGTCCCGGCCGCCGCCCACACCAACCCGGTCGAGGGCCGCCGCCGCCCGGTCCAGGGCCTCACCCTTGCCCACCTTCAGGTGGTAGCGGACATGATCGGTCAACTGGGCGCCGACCTTCAACTGCGGGTGCAGCGAAGTCCCCGGGTCCTGGAAGACCATGCCGACGCGGCTGCCCCTGACGGCGTTCAAAGCCGACCCGGTGATCTTCAACAGATCGTCGCCGTCCATCCAAATGTGCCCGGTGACCTCAGACTTGGCGGGCTCCAAACCGATCACCGTCAGGCCGGTGATGGTCTTGCCGGAGCCGGACTCCCCGGCCAAGCCTTGAACCTCGCCCCGGCCCACGTCCAGCGACACCTGGTCGAGGATCGGCGTCAGGCCGTCCTCGCCCCGGATGCCCAGGCTGAGAGACTCGATCCGCAAGGCTGGCGCCGTCATCGCCGCTCCACCCCCGGGTCGAGGGCGTCGCGCAAGGCGTCGCCGATGAAATTGAAACTCATCACCACGGTCAAAATGGCCAGCCCCGGGAACACGCCCAGCCACCATTTGTCGAAATGCGACACCGCCGCGGAGACCATCGAGCCCCACTCCGGGGTTGGCGGCTTGGCGCCCAGGCCCAAGAAGGACAGCCCCGACAGCAACAGCGCCGCCGTCCCGATGTCCAGGCTGGCCAGAACCAGTGTTGGGCCCAGGGTGTTGGGCAGGATGTCGACCCGGATGGAGCGCGCCGCCGAGAAACCGAGCAACCGCCCCGAGAAGACGAAGTCGTTGCCGCGCAAGCCCAGCACAATCGACCGGACCACCCTGGCATAAGGCGGCCACGACACCACCAGCGCCGCCAAGACCGCGTTGAACAGCGAGGCGCCCAGGGCGGCGGCGGTCACCATCGCCAAGATGACGGTGGGAAAGGCCAGCACCAGGTCGGTGAAACGCATGATGGTCTCATCCACCCAACGGCCGAAGAACCCGGCCAACAACCCCAGCACCGAGCCGATCAACATCGACAGGCACACCAGCAGCAGGGACAGGCCGATCGTCACCCTGGCGCCGGCCAGAATCCGCGACAGCAAATCCCGGCCCAGCTCGTCCGTGCCCAAGAAGGCGATCTCCCCGGGCGGGGTGAACCGAGGCAGCTCCTGCGCCAGCGGGTCATGCGGCGCGATGACCGGGCCGATCAGGCAAATCACCAACCAGGCGGCCGCCACCAGGGCGGCCACCAGACCAAGCGGCTGGCGCAGGCCCGGCGGCGCCGCCCGCCACAATCGCCTGGTCAACGACCGGCGCGGGGCCTGCTGGCGGCGGTCCTGGGTCTCGACGCGCGTCATCGTCCAACCCTCACCCTCGGGTCGATGAAACCGTAAGCCAAATCCACCACCAAGTTGACGCACAGGTAGACCAACCCGACCACCAGGCCCACGCCCATCACCGCCAGCAAATCGAGTTTCGAGGACGCCTGATAGGCGTAGGAGCCGAGCCCCGGCCAGCCGAAGATGGACTCGACCAGGACGGTGCCGCTCAGCAACGAGCCGAAGGCCAGGCCGACCACCGTCAAAATGGGCACAGCCGCGCCCCGGAGCACGTAGCGGAAGAAGACGGTGCGCCCGGGCAGGCCCTTGGCCTTGGCCGCCCGCACATAATCCTGGTCCAAGACCTCAAGGATCGACGTCCGCGAGAACCTGGTCAACAGCCCCACCGTGTAAAGAGTCAGCACCAGGGTTGGCAGCGCCAAATGCGCGCTGGCGTCCACGAACGTCCGCCACTCGCCAGCCAGCAGGGCGTCGACCGTGTACATGCCGGTGACCCGGGGCGGCGCGGCCACCCCCGGCGTCAGCCGCCCCGACCCGGGCGCCCAACCCAGTCGGTAGTAGAAGACGTAGAAGCAGACGATGGCCGTCCAAAAGGTCGGCAGCGAAATCCCGACCAACGACACCAGCCGCAGGCTTTGGTCGGTCAGCCGGCCGCGGCGGTAAGCCGACCACGCCCCGAAGGTGATGCCGATGACGGCGGCGCAGACGATCGCCCCGAAGGCGATCTCCATGGTGGCCGGGACGGCCTTGGCCAGGTCCGCGCTGACCGGCCGGTGCGTCTGCCACGAGGTCCCCAGGTCGAAGTGGATCAGCCGCCCCAGGTAGGCCACGTACTGCGCCGGCAGCGATTGGTCGAGCCCGTATTCGGCGCGGAAGCGGGCCACCGTCTCCGGGTCGTCCGCCGCCCGCTGGCCCAGGGCCGCCGCCACCGGGTCGCCGGGAACCAAGTTGGTCAGGCAGAAGGTCACCAAGGTCATGCCGAACAGCAGTCCGATGGCGATGACCAACCGTTTGGCGATGTAACGCGCCAGCGCGGCGTGGCGTCCGCCGCCGCCGCGCCGGCCCTTGGCGTCAGGCTGGGGAGAGGCCAGCGACATTGATCAGCCAGACCGGGTTGTAATAGACCCCCGTGACAGTCGGCTGGTACACCACATTCGAGCCCGGCTGGACCAACGGCACGAACGGTCCGTCCGCGTTCATGGCTTTGCCCCATTCCTCGAAGACCGTCTTGCGCTCGGCCAGGTCGCCGGTGGTGTAACCCTTCGCCACCAGTTCCTCGATCGCCGTATTGGCGCCGGCGGGCCAGCCGGCCCTCAGGCCGACAGTCTGGCCTGGGCCGAAGGCCAGGTAGTTGGCCGGGTCCATGTAGTCAGGATTCCAATACCAGAGCCCGATCTGCTCCTTGCCGTCGCGGTAGGCGTCGACCTCGGTGGCGAACGGCGCCGGCGCCAAGTCGACATCGATCCCGACCGCCGCCAACTGGGCCTGCACCCGTTCGGCCAGCGTCGTCAGATTCAGGCCGGTCGGGTCGATGTCGTTCGGGAAGGACAAGGTCAGCTTCTGGCCCGCCGCCCCGGCCGCCTCAGCGGCGGCTTTGGCGGCGTCGGCGTCGTATTTCAGCGCCTCAGAAGCCGGCAGCGCGCCCAGGAACACAGACGGCACCAAGCCGGTGGCTTGGGCGGCGCCGCGACCGGCGATCTCCAGCAGGCTGTCATAGTCGATGGCCGCCTTGACCGCTTTGACGAATTCCGGCTTGGCGGTCACGGCCGAGGTCGCCGCGTCCGAGTTGATCAGCAGGAACACGACTGTGGCCGAGGGCACGGACTCGACTTCGACGCCTTCGGCCAGCGAGTCGATCATGTCCCCGCTCAGCCCCAAAGCCACCTGCGAGTCCCCCCGCTCAACGTTCATCTTCTGCGTGGCGGGCTCGGTGTTGCGCAGGATGACCGTGTCATAGGCGGGCGTCTGCGGGCCGTTGTACTTCGGGTTCTTGACCAGGATCGCCTCGGAGGCGGCGTCGAGTTTGTCAAGGGTGTACGGCCCGGACCCGGCCGAGGTCTCGTTCAGGAACTGCTCCGCCTGATCGGATTCGTCGGTGGCGCCGCCGTTCTCCAGCACCACCTTTGAGTTGAGAATCCCGCACGATGGCGTCGCCAAGATGGCGGGCAGCGCCGGAGAGGGCTCGGCTGTGGTCAGTTTCAGGGTCATCTCGTCCACTTCTGTGACGGTCACGCCGTCGAGCAGGAACGATGGGTTGCCTTTCAAGCCTTGCAGCCGCTGCAGCGAGAAGACCGCGTCCGCGGCGGTGACGGCGGTGCCGTCTGAGAAGACCCGGCCCTCCGCCACGGTGAAGGTGAATTCGGTCTGGTCGTCATTCGACTCATAACTGGCCAGGTCCGGGATGACTGTGGTGGTGTCGTCGTCCGCGAAGGTCAGCAGGGTGTCGTAAAGAGCCTTGACCAGGATCTGCCCGGTCGGCTCATATTCCCGCCCGGGGTCCACGGTCTTGATGTCAAAGGTGGTGTCGACCACGATCTGAGCGGCGTCGGAGCCGCCGCCGCCGCCCGTCTGACCGCCGCCCGAGCCCCCCGAATCGTCATCGGCGCCCCCGCACGCCGAGGTCAAAAGGGCCGCCGCGCCGATCACAGCCGCCGCCCGAATTCGCAAGTTCTTCGTCAAAATCATGGTTCTACCTTCCGGTGAGGCCGCCTCTGGTCGGGCGGCAAAGCCCAAGTGGCCAGAATAGCGGGTCATTTGCGCTGGTGGAACGCGCGAAACAGAAACGTCACACGCGCCGCCCGGCCTGGGCAGACGCGACGGGACCCGACCGCTGGCGGTCCGGCCTAGGGTGGTAGCCATGTTGGTCTCGACCCTCTCGCCCTCGCGGGCGTCGGATTTCATGCGCTGCCCGCTGCTCTACCGCTACCGGGCGATCGACCGGCTGGAGGAGCCGGCCTCGGCAGCGGCGATGCGCGGCACGCTGGTGCACGCGGTGCTGGAGGCGCTGTTCGACCTGGCCGCCGCCGAGCGAACGCCCGAGGCGGCGCAATCCCTGGTCGCGGGGGCGTACCAGGCGCTGCGGGAGCGCGACGGGCGGGTCGACCAATTGTTCGCGGACGGATCGCTGACGCCGGAGGCGTTCATCGGCGCCGCCCGCGACCTGGTCGACTCATATTTCACGCTGGAGGACCCGACGCGCCTCGCGCCCGAGTCGCGCGAACTGCTGGTGGAGGCGCCGCTGGCGGGCGGGCCGCTGCTGCGCGGGTACATCGACCGCCTGGACGTGGCCCCCGGCTCGGGCGCCATCCGGATAGTCGATTACAAGACCGGCAAGGCGCCGGCGCCGCGCTACCAGAGCGAGACGCTGTTCCAACTCCGCTTCTACGCCCTGGTCATTTGGCTGGCCCGGGGCCAGGCCGCGGAACAGGTCAAACTGATCTACCTGGGCAACCGGCAGGTGCTGACGGCCGAGCCGACCGCGTCCCAACTGGAGCACACCGGGCTGCGCCTTGAGACCATCTGGTCTCAGATCGTCAGGATGGTCGAGGCCCGCGACTTCCCGCCGGTCAAAGGGCCGCTCTGCGGCTGGTGCTCGTTTCAGGACAGATGCCCGCTGTTCGGCGGGCGGCCGCTTGAGTTTCCAGATGAACCCGACGCAGCAGTTCCACCGTGATCTGCGCGGTCGAGCCGAGGATCGTCAACCCCGGCGCCGGCGTGATCGGCTCGGTGGGCGCGCCGCCCATCACCGGGTTGGGCACCGCGACGGTGGCCAGGCCCGCCGCCAGGGCGGACGCCACCCCCGTGGGCGAATCCTCGACGGCCACGCACTCGGCCCGGGACAGGCCGAGCTTGGCGACCCCAAGGAGATAGGCCTCAGGGTCGGGTTTGCCGCGACGCACGTCGTCGCCGGAGACGACGACCTCGAACATCCCCGGGGCCAGGCCGGCCACGGCGGTTGTGAACCGCCGCCAGGACATCGACACCAGCGCGCTTCTGAGCCCCGCCGCCCGGCATTCGGCGAGCGCGTCGAGCACCCCCGGCCGCCACGGCCGGGTCGCCATCACCTGCTCAGCGACCATCTCAAGGAGCGCGTTGACCAGTTCCTTCGTCTCCAGCCGGACGCCCGCGCGCTGCAAGACCTGGGCCGTGTGGGTGAGGTCGGAGCCGATCAGGCGCATGGCTTGTTCGCCCGACCAGGCTCCGCCGTGGCGTTCGACCAGGGCGGTCTCGGCCGCGAACCAGGCCGGTTCGGAGTCGACCACGGTGCCGTCGAGGTCCCAGAGCACGCCGGCCAGCTTCGGGGCCGCGGCCGGGGCCGCGGCGGCGGCCGGAGCGGCGGCCAGGGCCGTCGGATTGGTCGGGACGGGTGGCGTGGCGCCGGTCATGCGGTCTTCCTGACGTTGACGTGGTTGGTTGGCGACTGCGGCGGCGCGGACGGCGCGCCGGTCAGGTCGAATGATATCCCCCTAGTAAAGTGAGCGGGTGTCCACAGCCATTGCCGCCTTCGCCGGTTGGAACGACGCCGGGTCGGCGGCCAGCGACGCCATCACCTTCTTGGCTCACAGCCTAGGCGCGGAGGACGCCGGTTCGATCAGCCCCGAGGACTACTGCGATTTCCAGGTCAACCGCCCACTGGTCCGCGTCGACGCGGACGGGAGGCGCCACCTGCGTTGGCCCAGCACCGACTTTTGGACCACCGAGACCCCCGGCGGCGAGCCGCTGATTCTTGTCTGCGGCGTCGAGCCGTCCTTTCATTGGCAAACGTTCACCGCAGAGGTCATCGAGCGGCTGAGGCAATGGGAGGTCGACCAGTTGATCGTGGTCGGAGCGCTGCTGGCAGATGTGCCCCACTCGCGGTCCATCCCGGTTCAGATCACTTCCGAGTCGGAGAGCTTGCGCCGCCAGTTCGGCGGCGACCAGCCCAGCTACGAAGGCCCCACCGGGATCGTCTCAGTGCTGGAGCAAACGGCCTTCGAAGATCACGGGATCGAGTCGATGGCGCTGTGGGCGCCGGTGCCTCACTATGTCGCCAACCCGCCCTCGCCCAAGGCCGAGCTGGCCATCATCGGCAAGCTGGCGGAGATCCTCGGCCTGGACGATCTGCCCACCGCCGAACTCGCGGACGAAGCCCGGGCCTGGACCGAAGGCGTCAATTCTCTGGCCGCCAGCGACCCGGAGATCGCCGGCTACATCGCCTCGCTCGAGGCCGCCAACGACGCCCTCGACTCGCCCGCCGCCTCCGGCGAGGCCCTGGCCAAAGAGTTCGAGCGCTACCTGCGCCGTCGCGGCAACCAGTGACCCCAAGGCCGGCCGACCAGCAAGACCCAAGGCCGGCCGAAAAGTGACCCCAAGCCGAGCCGGGCCCCGGCCGCCAAGGCCGGCGGCGGCATCGGGCGCCCCGGCGCGGCGCGGCCGGACCCGGCGCCCCTCAGTAAAGCTTGATCCCCAACAGCGCGTCGATGGCCCGGCGCAGATCGGCGGCCGCGTACGGCGAGCGCTCGCGCGCCAGCGGCGCCGCGCTGACCCAATCATCGACGGCGGCGATGGCGGCGGCCGTGTCCAGGTCCCGGGCCAGGGCCGAGCGGATTTTGGCGATCGTCTCACCGGAGGGCCCTTGCGGTTTGACCGAGCCGATGGCCTCGCGCCAGCGCGCCAGGCGGGCCTCGGCCAGGGCCAACTCGCGCCCGCGCCACTCCCAGTCGCCCCGGTAGTGGTGGCCGATCAGCGCCAGGCGCAAGGCGGCCGGGTTGACGCCGCGATCCAGCAACTCGGACACGAACACCAGGTTGCCAACGGATTTGGACATCTTCTGGCCGTCGTAATGGACCATGCCGGTGTGCATCGACAAGCGGGCGGGCGCCTCCAGCCCGCTCAGCGCGCGCGAATGCGAGACCGACATCTCGTGATGCGGGAAGACCAGGTCGCGCCCGCCGCCCAGGACGTCGAAAGGCTGGTCCAACTCGGCCGAGGCGATGACGGCGCACTCGATGTGCCAGCCGGGCCGCCCGCGGCCCAGGGTCCGCCCGTCCCACGACGGCTCGCCCGCGCGCGCCGCCCGCCACAGCAGCGGGTCGAGCCGGTCGCGTTTGCCGGGCCGGTCCGGGTCGCCGCCGCGTTCGGAGAACAACCGGTCCTGGGCCTCGCGGCTGAGGCGGCTGAGGCCGCCGTAGTCCGGGTCGGCGCCGAGGTCGGCGTAGACGTCGCCCAAACTGGAGGCGCCCGATCCGGCCACCGGCACGCGGTAAGCCCGCCCGGCGTCGATCATCCGTTCGACCGCGGCCACGATCTGCGGCACCGATTCGACCACCCCCCGGTAGGAGTCCGGCGGGATCACGCGCAGCGCCGCCATGTCGGCCTTGTAAAGCGCCGTCTGTTGGGCGGCGATCTTCCGCCAGTCTTTGCCGGTCGCGCGCGCGCGCTCCAGCAGCGGGTCGTCAACGTCCGTCAACCCTTGGGCGTAGCGCACGCCCACGCCCAGGTCGCGCCAGGCCCGGACCAACAGGTCGAAGGCCAGATAGGTGAAGGCGTGCCCCAGATGGGTCGAGTCGTAGGGCGTGATCCCGCAAACATAGAGGTTGGCGCGCTCGCCGACGACGCTCGGGCGCAGCCCGCCGCTGATGTCGTCGTGAATCTGGGGGACCTCGCCGGTGCCAGGGATGACGCTGACTATCGGGCCGGTCCAGGGGTGCACCTAGCTAGGGTACAAGACGCCCGCCGCCAGCAGCGCTATCACCGCCAGGCCCAATGCCACGCGGTAAAAGACGAAGGGTTTGTAGGAATAGGTCGAGACGATCTTCAGGAAGGCGATGATGACCAGGTAGCCGACCGCGAAGGCGACCGCCCCGGCGGCCAGGGTGTTGCCCCAGCCGGCCGCCAGCGCTGCCTGGTCGCCCAGCGCCTTGACCAATTCCAGCACGCCGGCCCCGAAGACGGCGGGCATGGCCAGCAGGAACGAGTACCGCGCCGCCGCCTCCCGCGAGTAGCCCATCAGGAGCCCGGCGGTGATGGTCCCGCCGGACCGGGAGACGCCCGGGATCAGCGCCAACGCTTGCGCCAGGCCGTAAAGCAGCCCGTCACGGCCGCCGATGCCGTCCAAGGACTTGGGCTCGAACGTCGCCGCCCGCCGCCCGGCGTAGAGGTCGGCCGCCCCCAGCACCAGCCCGAAGCCGACCAGGGTGGCGCCGGGGATGTAAAGGTTGCGCAGGTGGGTTTCGATCGACTCCTGGAACAGGACCCCGAGAATCACTATTGGCGCCGAGCCGAGGATGATCAGCCAGCCCATGCGGGCGTCCTGGTTGATCGGCCGCCCGCCCTGGCGCCAGGACAAGGTCCAGGACCGGATGATGGCCCAGACCTCGCGGCGGAAGTAGACCAGGACCGCCAACTCTGTGCCGATCTGGATGATGGCGGTGAAGGCCGCGCCCGGGTCCGCGGCCGAGGGCAAGAACTCCCCGATGATCCTGATGTGGGCGGAGGACGAGATCGGCAGAAACTCGGTCAAGCCTTGCACCAGGCCCAAAAGGAGGGCTTCCCAAAGAGTCACCCGCTCAACTATAGGCTGGTGGCGTGGACTACCGGAATGTTGGCGCCAGCGGCTTGAAGGTTTCGTCAATCGCCTTGGGCACTATGACCTGGGGGCGCGACACCGATGAGATGGACGCGGCCGACCAGTTGGCGGAGTTCACGCAGGCGGGCGGCACCCTGGTCGACACCGCTGCTTCTTACGGCGACGGCGCCGCCGAGGAACTGCTCGGCTCGCTCATGCGTTCCGGCCTGGCCGACCGCGACGACCTGGTCATCTGCACCAAATCAGGCTCCAAGCTGCGCGGACAGCATTTCCAGACGGACGCCTCGCGCGGCAACCTGATCGACAACCTGACCGAGTCGCTGTGCCGCCTCGGCACCGACCGCGTCGACCTGTGGCTGGTCCAGCGCCCCGACCCGGCCGTCCCGCTGGAGGAAACCCTGGGGGCGCTGCAATGGGCGGTCGACACCGGCAAAGCCCGCTACATCGGGCTCTCCAACCACCCCGCCTGGGTGACGGCCCGCGCCCACAGCCTCGTCCAGAACGCCGGCCTGGGCGCCGGCCTGACGGCCGTCGAGGTCGAATACTCCCTGCTCAACCGGCGCGTCGAGCGCGAACTGGCCCCGGCGGCATCGGCCATGGGTTTGGGCTTGCTGGCCTGGAGCCCGCTCGGCCGCGGCGTGCTGACCGGCAAATACCGCCACGGCGTGCCGGCCGACTCGCGGGCCGCCTCACCGCACCTCCAGGGCTTCGTCACCCCCTACCTGACCAGCGCCGCGGCGGCGGTGGTCGAAGCGGTGGCGACGGCGGCCGACGGCCTGGGCGTGGCCCCGCTGGATGTGGCGCTGGCCTGGGTGCGGGGACGGGCGGGCGTCGCCAGCGCGATCCTGGGGGCGCGCACCGCCGCCCAACTGCACACCAGCCTGGTGGGCGCGGACTTGGTCCTGCCGCCGGAAATCGAAGACGCCCTCGACGAGGTCTCGGCGCCCGACTGACCGGCGCGCCGCGCGCGCTCAGAGGTCGAACTGCTCCCGCAGGCCGGGGTCTTCCAAGTCGTCCTCCTCGGCGTCCGCGTCGACGTCGACCAGGTCGTCTTCGTCATCGTCATAGACCAAGAAGGCGGCGTCGACGCCGTAGGCGTCATACAGCGCGTCGTCATAAGCCTCAAAGGCGTCTATCAGTTGCCGGTAAGCCGCCACATAGGCGGGATCCTCGTCTCCCCGGCCGCTCGCCGCCGCCTCAAAGTGGCGTTCCAGGGCGGCGATCAGGTGTTCCAGGGCCGTGCGAGGTTCGGCGTTCATGCTTTAGACGTTACCGGTTTTGCGGCTTCATTACCATTGAGGGTGATGATCGACTCCTGGTTGGAGCGCGGCGGCTCCTATGAATACCGCGTGGTCAACGTCCCGCCGCAAATGGCGCCCGCCGCCGCCCAGAAACTGATCGCCGACCAGGCCGAGTACGGCCGCTGGGAGCTGGCCAAGTCAGCCCGCTACTGGGGCGGCGCCAAACGGGTCTGGCTGCGGCGCAAGACCCTGCGCGTCGAGTCGACCCTCTGGGGCTGGTAGCCGGGGCGGCGTTGCTAGGGTGGTCGGTCATGAGCCCCCGGCCGAACTGGCGCCACCAGGTCGCCCTCTACTTGACCGGGCAGGCGGTCTCATTGTTCGGGTCGGCCGTGGTCGGTTACGCCGTCATCTGGCACGTCGCCATCGACACCGGTTCGGCCTGGCAGTTCGCGTTACTGTCGCTGGCGTCCGTCCTGCCCCAGGGGCTGATCGGCGTCCCAGCCGGGGTTTGGGCCGACCGCCATTCGCGCAAGGCGCTGGTGATTTGGTCCGATGCCGCCATCGCCGCGGTCACGTTGGCCCTGGCCGTGGCCCTCAGCCTGGGTTTGGACCAGCTTTGGCTGTTGGCCGCCGCCTTGCTGGCGCGCTCGATCGGCGCCGGGGTGCAGATGCCGGCCGAGGCCGCCATCTTGCCGCAGTTGACGCCGCCGGCCCAGTTGCTCCGGGTCAACGCCATCAACGCCGGCATCCAATCCGCCTGCTTCCTGGTCGCCCCGGCAGCCGCCGCCGGGCTGATGATGGTCTGGAACCTGGCCCCGATCTTGATGATCGACGTGGCGACGGCGGCCGTCGCCATAGCCATCCTGGGATTCATCCCCGTGCCGCGCCCGCCGGGGGCCGACCAGCCGCGCCGCCACCTGGTCCGCGAGGTGGCCGAGGGCGTCGCCGTGATGCGCGCCGGCCCGGTGCTGAGCCGGACCTTCTGGCTGGGCCTGGTCTGTTACAGCCTGATCATGCCCGCGGCCGTGATGGCGCCGATCGTGGTTGTGAAACTGTTCGGCTCGGAGCCTTGGATGCTGGCGGGTGTCGAACTGGCCTACTCCGCGGCCATGATGGCGGGCACCGCCATCCTGGCGGCCTGGGGCGGTTTGCGCAATCGCATGACCATGATGCTGGTGGCCTGCCTGGCCTGGGGCCTGTTCACGGCCGCCCAGGCGGCCTCGCCCTCGGTCTGGGTCTACATCGCCCTGTGGGGCGCATTCGGCCTGGTGGCCCCAGGTCTGACGACCACTTCGATGACCGTCCTCCAGGAGCACAGCCCGCCTGAGGCGCTGGGGCGGGTGATGGGCCTGACGACCACCGTGATGCTTTTGGCCACGCCGATAGGCGTCCTGGCGCTGGCCCCGCTGATGGATTTGCCGCAGGCGCCGGTGCGCTGGATCCTGCTGGTCACGGGCCTGGCCGCGGCCGCCGGCACGGCCGCGCTGGCCATCCGCGCGCCCGCCGCCGTCAGGCCCGTCCAAGCTGGGCCGGAGCAGCCCGGGCCGGAGCAGCCCGGGCCGGAGCCGGGGCCGGAGCCCGGGCCAGGGGCAGGGGCCGGGACTCGGCCGGCCGCGGATTAACTGCGGGACAGGAAATCGGCCAGCACGCCGGCGCCCCAGCGCAGAGCGTCGACCGGCACGCGCTCGTCAACGCCGTGGAACAGGGCGGTGAAGTCGAAATCTGCGGGCAGGCGCAGCGGCGCGAAGCCGTAGGAGGCGATCCCCAGCCGCGCCAGGGCCTTGCCGTCGGTGCCGCCGGCCAGCATGTAGGGCAGCGCCGCCGCCTGCGGGTCGGCCGCCGCCAGCGCCGCCCGCATGGCGTCCACGATGGGCGCGTCCGCCGGCGCCTCCAGCGCCTGATCGAAGTGGATCGGCTCGACCGCGACCGCCGGGCCGGCCAGGCGCTCGACCTGGGCCAACGCCGATTCGGCCGCGCCCGGCAACGGCCGCAGGTCGACGGTCGCCTCGGCCCGGCCGGGCACCACGTTGACCTTGGACCCGGCGGCCAGCGAGGTCAGATTCAGGCCGGTGGCGGCCGAGGCCCCGACGAACCGCTTGGCCGGGCCGAAGGCCGCGATGACGGCCTCGAGCGAGGCGGGGTCGGCCGGGTCGAAGGCCAGCCCGGTCAGTTCGGCGGCGCCGCGCAGCAGCCGCTCGGTGGTCGGGGTCAGGCGGATCGGCCAGGGCTGGGCGGCGATCCGGCTGAGGGCCGCCACCAGATGCCCGATGCCGTTGTCAGGGTTGACGGCGCTGCCGTGGCCCGGCGTCCCGCGCGCCACCAGCCGCAACCAAGCGATGCCTTTCTCCGCCGTCTGCAGCAGGTAGGCCCGCCTCCCGGCCAGGTCGACCGAGAAGCCGCCAACTTCAGAGACCGCCTCCGTCGCGCCCGCGAACCACTCCGGGCGGTTGTCGACCAGCCAGTGGCTGCCGAGTTTCCCGCCCGCCTCCTCGTCAGCGAAGAAGCACAGGATGACGTCGCGCGGCGGTTTCAGGCCGCGCCGCCGCCAATGGCCGACAACCGCCAGCATCATCGCGTCCATGTCCTTCATGTCGACCGCGCCCCGCCCCCAGATGGCGCCGTCACGGATCTCGGCGCCGAAGGGATCGGCCGCCCACTCGGCCGGATCGGCCGCCACCACATCCAGGTGGCCGTGCAGGACCAGGGCCGGACGGCCCGGGTCGCGCCCCTCGAGGCGGACCATCAACGAGCCCCGCCTGGGCGCCGATTCGACATAGGTCGGGTCCAACCCCCAATCCTGGAGCAGCCCGATGACGTATTCGGCGGCCTCGCGCTCACCCTTCGAGCGCTCGTCGCCGGTGTTGGTGGTGTCAAACCGGATGAGGTCGCGGACTATGCGCACGGCATCGTCCGCCAATTCCGTGAGTTCGGCCGACGCGGCCGACGCGGCTGGGGTGTCCATCCGCCAAACTTACCCGGTCGGGCGCCCTCGACCTTGAAACCGCGGCGGACGGCCAGGCGCGGCTTGCCGGCGGCGGCGTCCGGAAAGCGGATCGCCCAGTTGCGCTCAGCGACCGTGATGGCGCCGTCCCGGCCTGGGAATCCGGCTTAGGAACCCGGATTGCTAGCCCAAACCTGTCCTTGCCTTCCGCGTTTCCGCTGGTCAGCGTGCCGCTGCCCGGTGCGGGCACGGCCGAGCGCGGTTATTCGCCACGCTCCTGGCCCGGGCCCTCGGCGCGGTCCAAGAGCCCCAGCAGTTCGCCGGGACGCATCACGCCGACGCCCGCGCCGAGCCGCCCGATCAAGCCTTTGTCCGCGGTCACCACCGTCACCGGCCCGCCCCCGGCCGCAGCCGCCCGCCGCGCCTGGGCCGCGATCTCGTCGTCGCCCTCACCCGGGGCGGCCACCACGCGCACGCTCTCACCTTGCCCGATGCCGCGCGCCTGGCCTTCGACCACCATCACCAGTTCCGGCCACCAACCGTTTGGTTGTTCGGACCAGATGTTGGCCAGGCCGGCGGCCACCACGGCCTCGAGTCGGTCGCGGAGCCTGGCGGCGGCCCCGGCCCGGTCCCGCCACCAGCCGTCCGGGCGCGATCCGACCACGTTGGCGGCGTCCACAACCACCGTCAGGCGCCGCCCGATCAATGGTTCCAGCGCCGGCCAGGCGGCCGCCAGGCCCGGGTGCAGTTGGCGGTCGGCGACGCGCTCGCGCGCCACCCAGGCCAGGGCGCTGGTCTCCCAGTTCGGCTGGCCGCCGATCAGCCGGTCGCCGCCCGGCGCCGGGCCGGCGGGCGCGCCGGCGCCGCCCGCCTTCGCGGCCCCAGCCTCAGCTGGGGCGGGGTCGATCAGGGCGGGGTCGGCGGCCGCCTCGGCCGCGATGGTGGTGTAGGACCAGCCGCCGTGGTCGGCGATCGACCACCAGGCCGGGCGCAGCCCGGCCGGATTCAGCCCGGTCTCCTCGCGGCCCTCGCGCAGGGCCGCCGCCAGCGGCGGCTCGCCGGTCTGGCGGGCGCCGCCCGGCAGACCCCAACTGCCGCCGTGGTGCGAGCGGGGGCCGCGCAGTTGCAGCAGCACCCGGTCGCCGCGCCAGACCAGCAGCCCGGCCGCGCCCCTGGAACCCCAATGCCGCTGGCCGCAGGCGCAGTCGAACCAGGCGTCGGCCGGGTCGCGCCGGCCCTGGTCCCCCACCTTGTCAGATGCGGCCACGGACATATTCGACCACGCCGGGGGCGGCCGCCTCAATCTGATCCAGGGCAATGTCAAAGTCCTGGTCCACCCCGTACCAGGGGTCCTCGATGTCGAGGGCGAAGCCCGGCGGCGTCCCGGCCGCGGCCGGGTCGAACTGCCGCATCATCTTGACCGCGCCCCGGTCGGCCCCGCGCGCGGTCAAAGCCCGGTAGTGATGAAAAGTCGCCGGCAGGATCAGGTCCGTGGTCTCGATCTCCTCCCGGGTGATGCGATGCGCCCGGTGGCCGAGGTCCGGGCTGTAGCCGCGCCGGCGCAAGGCGCGGGCCGCGCGCGGGTCGATCGGGTTGCCGTGCTCCTCGGCGGAAACCCCGGACGAGCCGATCCGAACTCTGCCGGACCAGACGGCATCGTCGAAAAAAGCCGCCAAGACGGCGGCGGCCATCGGCGAACGGCAAATGTTGCCGGTGCAGACGGTTTGGATGAGAAACGGGGAACGGGCCATAGACTCGATCCTATGCGCACCTTGATCAAGCTCATCGGCACGCTCGTCCTGGCGGTGGTGGTCGCCGCCGCCGTCTTCCTGGGGGTCGCCAGCGTCACCGAATACCGTCCCAAGGCCAGCGAGGCGCTGACCATCAGGGGCGAGGCGACCGCCCCGGACCTGGCCCCGGGCGACGAGTTGACACTGCTCAGCTTCAACATCGGCTACGGCGGGCTGGGCAAGAACCAGGACTTCTTCATGGACGGCGGCGACATGGTGCGCCCGCCAGAACGCGCCGACGTCGAGGCCAACCTCGACGGGATCGTCACCACCATCAAAGACAACCCGGCCGACGTCTACCTGCTGCAAGAAGTCGACTCCGACTCGCACCGGTCCTACGACCTGGACCAGGTCGCCCGCCTGAGCGACACCATCGGCGCCACGGCCGCCTACGCGCCCAACTTCAAGTCGATGTTCACGCCCTACCCCTGGCCGCCGATCGGCAAAGTCGACTCCGGCCTGGTCACCATCACCGGACTGGAAGCGACCGAGGCGACGCGGGTGGCGCTGCCGGTGCCGTTCGACTGGCCGGTGCGGCTGTTCAACCTCAAACGCTGCCTGCTGGTGGAGCGCGTCGAAGTGGCCGGCGGCAAGGAATTGGTGCTGGTCAACCTGCACCTGGAGGCCTATGAGGACGGCGCCGGCCGGGCCGAGCAGATGGCCATGCTGGTCGAATTGCTGCTGGACGAATACGCCAAGGGCAACTACGTGATCGCCGGCGGCGACTTCAACCAGTCCTTCCCCGGCGTGGACTACCCCAAGGTCTCCGACAACTGGACGCCCGGCGTCTTCGACGCCGCGGCCCTGCCCGCCGGTTGGACCGTCGCCAACGACGCCTCAGCCCCGACCTCGCGGCTGAACGACGCGCCCTGGGACGGCGACAACCAGCTCTACGGCATCGACGGCTTCATCGCCTCGCCGAACGTCGAGGTCAAAGCGGTCCAGACGCTCGACGAGGACTTCGAGTTCTCAGACCACAACCCGGTCAAGCTGACCGCTGCGCTGAAGAACTGAGCGCCCGCGGGCGGCGGCGCGCCGGCGGCGGTCAGCGGCTGACGCCCAATTCGCCGTCGCGCCTGACGCTGGCGGCCACGGCCGCCACCACCGCGGCCGAGAACCCCCTGTCCTCCAGCGCGTTCATCCCCGCCACGGTGGTGCCGCCGGGCGAGGACACCTTGTCGATCAACTGCCAGGGGTGCTCGCCGGTCTGCTGCAGCAGCGCCGCCGAGCCCAGCACCGCTTGGACGGCGGCCTCGCGCGCCTCCTGCTTGGTCATGCCAGCGGCCAGCCCCCCGCGCGCCAGCGCGTCCACGAACAGGAAAACCCAGGCCGGCGAGGCCCCCGCCACCGCCCCGAAGGCCGGGAACAGCCGCTCCTCGAGGCGGATCGCCCGTCCGATGCCGCCGAACAGTCTCAGCACCGAGTCAATTTGGGAGTCGGTCGCCACCGCGTTGCCCGTCACCGCCGACATGCTCTGGCCAACCATGGCGTTGATGTTCGGCATGACGCGGACCACCGGCACGTTCGGCCCCAACCAGCCGTCCAAGTGCTTCAGCGTCAGCCCGGCCGCGATCGAGACCACCAGCGGGCGTTTGGCGACGATCAGGCCGCCGATCTGTTCCAGGACGCCGGGAACGTACTGCGGTTTGACCGCCAACACCACCGTGTCCGATGTCGCCACGACTTCTTCGTTCCCAGCCAGCGCCACGATCCCGGCGCGTTCGGCGAGTTCTTTGACCTTGCGCGCGTCCGGGTCATGCGCGCCGATCTCCCCGGCGGCGACGAGCCCGCCCTCGACCACTCCAGTGATGATGGCGCCAGCCATGTTGCCGGCGCCGACAAAGCCGATTCTCATGCCTCTAGGTTAGGCCGTCGCCGCGGCCGGGCCGGACTCGTGGCCGGGGCCGTTCCCGTGGTGGAATAGACCGCGTGGACAAGGCGCGGGTCGATTCCTGGATGTGGGCGGTGCGGCTGTTCAGGTCGCGTTCCCTGGCGGCGGCGGCCTGCAAGGCCGGGCATGTCCGCGTCAACGGCGACAAGGCCAAGCCGTCCCAGCTGGTCGCCCCCGGCGACGAGGTCCATGTTCGCGGCGGCCCCCGCGAGCGGATTGTGATCGTTGTGAAACCGCTGGTCAAGCGCGTCGGAGCGGCCTTGGCGGCCGAGGCGCTGGAAGATCATTCGCCGCCGCCGGCACCGCGCCACCAAGCCGAGGCCATCCCCCTGGCCCGCCGCGAGCGCGGCTCGGGGCGCCCGACCAAGGCCGAGCGCCGCCAACTCGACCGCCTGAGGGGCCGCCCATCCCACTGACCTGCGGGTTTACTGTGTCCGAGGGGGGACTTGAACCCCCATGCCCCGTTAAGGGCACTAGCACCTCAAGCTAGCGCGTCTGCCAATTCCGCCACTCGGACTCGTAGCCAAGACAAGATACCATGGCCAGTTGACTCACCCCCGAAGCCGCGAGCAGACACCTAGGAGGCCGGAATGACGCCTGAGCGCACCCCCGAAGTTCCCGCCTGGCTCAAGACCGCGGCCGGGAACGCCTGGCGCGTCCTGGTCTTGGCGGGCGCCGCCTATGTGGCCCTGGTGATAGTGGGGCAGGTCGAGTTGGTGGCGGTGGCCCTGTTCGGCTCCTTCGTGATCGCGGCCGTGCTGCGGCCGCTGGTCGGCCTGATCGGCCGGATCGCCTGGATGCCGCGAGCCCTGGCCACGGCCATCGGCTTCGTCGTGGCGGTGGCGGCGATGGGCGGAATCGGCACCTTTGTGGGGGTCAGCGTCGCCAACCAAATCCCGCGCCTGACGCAGGAGCTGGTCAACGGCATCGACGCCATCAACGACATGCTCTCGAGGCTGCCGCCGCCCTACGAGGACCTCGACCTGGGCAAGGTCACCGGCGCCCTCAGCGACTGGATCGAGAAGAACTCGTCAATGCTGCTGGGCGAGGTCATCACCCGCTTCGGCTTTGTGGCCGAAGTCCTGACGGGGCTGGTCCTGGCGCTGTTCTGCTCCATTTTCTTCGTCAACTCCGGGACCTCGATGTGGCGCTGGGCGCTGAGCCAGGTGCGCCCCGCCGCCGCCGCCAAACTCGACGCCGCCGGCCGCGCCGCCTGGGCGACCTTCTCCGGCTACACCCGCGGGATCGCCATCGTCGGCCTGACCAACGGGATCTTCGCCGGACTGGCCCTGACCATCATGGGCATACCGCTGGCCACGCCCATAGGCGTGCTGGTGGCCATGGGCACCTTCATCCCTTACGTCGGCTCAGCCATCGCCATGACCGTCGCCGTGGTTGTGGCCCTCGCCGCCAAGGGGCCGTGGTGGGCGCTGGCGGTGGTGGCGCTGGTGGCGCTGATCGGCCAGATCGAGGGCCACCTGCTGCAGCCGCTGATCATGTCCAAACAGGTGCGCCTGCATCCGGTGGTCGTCGCCAGCACGGTTGTGGCGGGCGCCCTGGTGGCCGGGGTGGTCGGGGCCATAGTGGCGGTGCCGTGCGTGGCTGTGGTCTGGGCGGTCTTCACCCGCCTGCGGGCGTTCGACGAGACGTCGGCGCCGCTCCTGGACGCCTGAGGCCGATGTGACCCAGGTCACACTTGGCCCCGAATGTGCCATGATTGTCCGATGACGTTGCGCAGAGTTTGGGGCGTCGGCGCCGGTTTGGCTGTGGTCGGCGGGATCGCCATAGGAGCGCGGTTGCACCGCGGTTGGGGCGCCACCGCCGACGAGCGAGCCGCCCCCCTGCCCGGCGACGACCTCATCGCCAACCCGGTTTTCGAATCGACTCGCGCCATCACCATTCAGGCCGCGCCTGACTCCGTCTGGCCCTGGTTGGTGCAGATGGGCATGGGCCGGGGCGGCTGGTACTCCTACGACTCGTGGGCCGCGCTGATCTCATCGGTGCCGACCGCGTCCGCCTCAAGGATCATCCCAAAGTTCCAGAACCTGCGCCTGGGGGACGCCGTCGAACTGGGCGACCGCATGGTCTTCCAGGTCAAGGACCTGCGGCCGAACCGGGCCTTGGTGCTGCACGCCGACGAGCACCAAGTTCCCCTCCAGCCCTGGATCAAGACCTGGGCCTTTGTGCTCGAGCCGCTCGAGGGCGGAGCCACCCGCCTGCTGGTGCGCGAGCGCTCGTCGTGGACGCGCCGATGGGTCGGGGCCGCCACCGCCGTCACCGGCTGGATCTGGTTCTGGGCCACGCGCCGCCAGTTGAAGAACCTCAAGGCTCTGGTCGAGGCGACCTGAGGCGCCGCGACGCCCGGCCTGCCCCCGGTTGGGCCCGCCGGACCCGCCGGACCCGCCGGACCCGCCGGACCCGCCGGACCCGCCGACCGGACCAGACGGCATCGGCGGACAAAACGATCAACGCCACCCAAACGATCACGAAACCGGCCCAGCGGGCGGCCGGCATGGTTTCGCGGAAGACGACCACGCCGATGACGAACTGCATCACCGGCGCCAGGTACTGCAGGAAGCCGAGCACCGACAGCGGCAGGCGCCGCGCGGCCCCGTTGAAGGCCAGCAGCGGCGCGACTGTGGCCAGGCCGAGGCCGATCATCGCCAGCGTGTGCCAGGGGCCTCGGACGCCGAATGCGGCCTGGCCGCCCGCCATCAGCGCCGCCGCGCAGACCAGCGCCGCCGGCGCCACGACCAGGGTCTCGACGCTCAGCGAGGTCAGCGCCGTGACGCGGGCGCCGACCCGCTTCTCGATGTAGCCGTAGAAGCCGAAGCTGAAGGCCAGCGCCGGCGCCACCCAGGGGAAGGAATCGACGCCGATCCCCACCACGATCACTGCGCCAGCGCCGATCCCAACCGCCGCCCACTGCGCCGGGCGCAGCCGCTCGCCCAGGAGCACAACCCCGAGCAGCACGCTGATCAGGGGGTTCATGAAGTAGCCGAGGGCGGCGTCGACCAGGCGGTCATGGAAGACGGCCCAGACGAAGACCAGCCAGTTGACGGTCAGCAGGGCGCCGGCGGCGGTCAGCACGGCCAATGTCTTGCTGTCGGCGAAGGCCCGCCTCAGCTCCGCCGTCTGCCTGGTGGCCGCGCCGATGACGACCAGCGCCAGCGCCGACCAGATGACGCGGTGCGCGATCACTTCCAGCGCGCCCGCCGGGCGCGTCAAGACCAGGTACAGCGGCAGCACGCCCCACATGGCGTATGAGCCGATCCCCAGCGCCAGCCCGGCCCGGCGCCCGCCCGGGCCGTGACCGGGCGTCCGGCCGCCGGGCGCGGGTCGGCCCCGCCCGGCGGCCGCCTCAGCCACGGCCCACCGGTTTGGCCTCGACGCCGGCCATGACCTCGCCGATGGGCCGGGTCATGGTCAGCGCCCGGCCGCCCCAGCGCCCGATGCCGTCCGGCCGGGTCTTGTTGATGACCGCCAGACGCTCGCCCTCGAAGTAGTCGACCAGCGCCGCCGCCGGGAAGACGGTCAAAGAGGTCCCACCGAGGATGAGCATGTCCGCGCGCGCGACCTCATCCGCCGCCGCGGCCCAGACGTCCGCGTCCAGCGGGTCGCCGTAGAGCACCACCTCCGGCATGATCACGCCGCCGCAGTCGCAAAACGCGACCCCCTGGGCGCCCATGACCCGCTCCAACGAGTGCCGCCGCCCGCAGGCGCGGCAGCGGTTGCGGTGGACCGAGCCGTGCAACTCGATCACCCGTTTGGAACCCGCCGCCTGATGCAGGCCGTCGATGTTCTGGGTGACGACGGCGCGCAGGCGCCCGGCCCGCTCGAGGGCGGCCAGTTTCAGGTGGGCCGCGTTCGGCCGCGCCTCGGGATGGACCAAATGCCGGCGGTAGAACTCGAAGAAGCTGAGAGTCTGGCCGTCCGCGAACTCGCGCGACAGCACGACCTCCGGCGGGATTGGGCCGCCAGCCGTGTACAGGCCGTCGGCCGAGCGGAAATCGGGGATGCCAGACTCGGTCGAGACGCCGGCCCCGCCAAAGAAAACTATCCGGCCGGAGGCGTCGATCATGTCCTGGAGTTGGCGCGCCTGAAGTCGCTCGGGCGCCGGGGCGTCGCGGTCCACCAGTCTGCTCTACCACATCGCCGGCCAAAAACATGGGTTGTCAGTGGAAATCGCGCGACCGGGTCGGCACTTTCAGGTACAGCGGGTGCAGGTGGCCGGCCTTGACCCCGACGCTCCCGTCGCGGTTCTCCAGCCGGCCCGCCACCACCATGGCCGATGCCGTCCGGCCGATTTTCCGGAACCGGTTCCAGACATCGGCCGTGCAGATGACGTTGACCTGGCCGGTCTCGTCCTCAAGGTTCAAGAAGGTGACGCCGCCGGCGGTGCCGGGACGCTGGCGGTGGGTCACCACCCCGGCCACCTTGATCCACTCCCCGTCCGGGTGGGCTGCCACCTGGTTGTTCGGGACGACCTCCGCCCTGTCCAATTCGGCGCGGACATGGACGGTCGGGTATTCGGCCAAGGTCACGCCGGTCGCCCACATGTCCGCCAGCGCCAGTTCCTCGTCAGACATGCCCGGCAGGGTCGGGGCGTTGAGGCCGGGGGTGGTGCCCGGCAACTCCCCGGCCGCGCCGGTCGCGCCCGCCGCCCACAACGCCTTGCGCCGCTCCGGCTCCAGGGCGGTCAACGCCCCGGCGGTGGCCAGCGCCTCCATTTGATAGGGCGTCAATCGGCAGCGGTGGGCCAGATCGGTCAGCGACCGGAAGGCGCCGCCTTGCTCGCGTTCGGCCTGGATGGCCTCGGCTTTCTTCAGGCCGATCCCTCGAACCGACGCCAAACCCAGTCTCACACCCAGGTTCGGGTCGCCGCGCAGCAGTTGGCTGCGGGGCCGGTCGCCCGGCCCGGTCCGTTCAACGCCCGCCTGGGCGGGCGAAAGCTGCACATCCGGCCCGCGCACGGCCAATCCGTGACGGCGGGCGTCCGCCACCAGCGATTGCGGCGAATAGAAACCCATCGGCTGCGAGGCCAAGATGGCGGCGTAGAAAGCCGCCGGGTGGAACACCTTCAACCAGGCCGAGACATAGACGATCAGGGCGAAGGAGAACGAGTGCGACTCCGGGAAACCGAAGTCGGCGAAGGCCTTCAACTGGTCGTAGATCTTCAACCGCGCGGCCGGGCCGATCCCCCGCTCCCGCATGCCGTCCATCAGATCTTGGCGCAGAGCCTCCATGCGTTCGACCGATCGCTTCGAGCCCATCGCCCGGCGCAGTTGATCGGCCTGGCCGGGGCTGAAACCAGCCGCAGCGATGGCCATCTGCATCAGTTGCTCCTGGAACAGCGGCACGCCCAGGGTCCGCTCCAAGGCCGGGCGCAGCAATTCGTGGTCATAGGTGACCGGTTGGCGGCCCCGGACCCGCTCGATGTAAGGATGGACCGAGCCGCCTTGGATCGGCCCCGGACGGATCAACGCCACTTCCACCACGATGTCGTAGAACCGCCGCGGCCGCAGCCGCGGCAGGGTGGCGATCTGGGCCCGCGACTCGACCTGGAAAACCCCGACCGTGTCGGCCGCGCACAGCAGGTCGTAGACTTCCGGGCGTTCCGCCGGGATGGTGTGCATCTGCCAGCTGACGCCCTCGACCCTCTCGATCTCCTCGAACGCCAACCTGACGGCGCCCAACATGCCCAAACCCAACAGGTCGAATTTGACCAAACCGGCGGCGGCGGCATCGTCCTTGTCCCACTGCAAGACCGACCGGTCCTCCATCCGGCCCCACTGCACCGGGCAGACGTCGATCACCGGTTGGTCCGCCAGGACCATGCCGCCGGGGTGAATGCCGAGGTGGCGCGGCAAATGCATGAACGTCTCGGCCAGGCCAAGAACGTCTTCGGGGATGGCGCTGAGGTCGTCGTCGGCGTCGACCGGCCCGGCGCCGCCCCGGCCCCAGGGGACGTAACGGACCCGGCCGCGGTGGAGATGGCCCCAGCGTTCGACCTGTTTGGACCAGGCGTCTTGTTGCCCGATGTCGTAGCCGAGAGCGCGCGCCGCGTCACGCAGGGCCAGCTTCGGCCGGTAAGTGATGACCGACCCGACCAGGGCCGCCCGGTCGCGGCCGTAACGCTGGTAAACGTGTTGGATGACCTCCTCGCGGCGGCCGGACTCGATGTCGAGGTCGATGTCGGGGTATTCCTCGCGCTCCGGCGCCAAGAAGCGCTCGAACAGCAGGCCGTGGCGAACCGCGTCGACGGCGGTGATGCCGAGCGCGTAGCAGACCGCCGAGTTGGCGGCCGAGCCCCGCCCCTGGCAGAGGATGCCGCGCTCCCGGCAGAACTCGACAACCTCATGCATGATCAGGAAATAACCGGGAAAGCCCAAGTCTTTGATGACCTTCAACTCGTGTTCGAGGATCTGGTACGCCTTGGCGCTGCCAAATCCGCGCGGGCCGTAGCGGCTCTCGGCGCCACGCCAAGTCAGCTCCTCGAGCCAGCTGTCTTCGTCATGGCCGGGGGGCACATTTGCCGGCGGCAACTTGGGCGCGATCAGCTTCAGGTCGAAGGCGCACTCAGCGCCGATCACCCCGGCGGCCGCCACGGCGGACGGCGCCGCAGGTCCGTGGCGGCTCAAACGCGAGACCATTTGCGCCGGTGAACGCAGCGCCGCCGTTGGGCCGGCGGGCAGGTAACCATCCATTTCCTCGAGGCTGCGCCGCCCGCGGATGGCGGACATGGCGGCGGCCATGGTGAATTGGCCGGTCTGGGCGTAGTGGACGTTGCCGGTGGCGACCAGCGGCAGGCCGGCGGAGGCCGCCAATTCGCTCAGCGCCGCGATCACGGCCGGGTCTTCGGGGCTGCCCGAATCGGTGATCTCGACCGCCACGTTGTCCCGGCCGAACAGGCTCGCCAGCCGGTCCAACTCCCACGCGGCCGATCGCCCGGCCGCCTGCGGGCGCGAGGCCAGGGCGCGGCGGACAGCCCCTTTGCGGCAACCGGTCAAAACCAACCATTCGCCGCCGGCGGCATCGGCCAAATCTTCCAACCGGTAGCGCGGCGGACCCTTGGCCCCGACCGCCAAATAGCTCTCGGCGATCGCCCGGCTGAGGCGCTTGTAGCCGTCCGGGCCCCGCGCCAACGCCAGCAAATGCGTGCCGGGAGGGTCATCGGCGCCGGGCGCCTCATCGCCGCCGTCGAGCGTCAATTCGGCGCCAAAGACCGTCGGCAAGCCGACTTCCCGGGCCGCCTCGGCGAATTGGACCACGCCGTAAAGGCCGTCGTGGTCGGTGATGGCCATGGCGCTGAGCCCAAGCCTGGCCGCCTGATAGGCCAAATCCGCCGGCTGGCTGCAACCGTCCAGGAAGCTGAAAGCGCTGTGCGCGTGCAGTTCGGCGTAATCAGTCATAAACCCCCTCCAAACGCCATCGGCCAGCTTCGCAGGACAGCAAAACGGTCTCCTCCCGCTCGCCGCACTGGGTTTGGACCTGGAGGTAAACCCGCCGTTTCGGCTGCGGCCCCCACCACCGCTCCACCACCGGCCAGGGCCCCGCCCAGCCCTTGACGACAGCCTCGTCCAAGCGGGCGGGTCCGGCGCTGAACTCGAGCGCCGGCCCCACCCGGACCGTCCGGCCGTCGGAGTCGACCAGTTCCACCGGCAGGGGGTTGGGCGGCACCAGGCTCGGGGCCGGCTCCGGCACCGCCCCCGGCCAAGGCCGGTCGAGGGGCCTGAGCGGAACGGTGTCCTCACCCCATTCGACCAGCCGCACCCGTCCGCGCGGCTCCCGGCCGCCCTGCGCCACCGGCTGATAGACGCCGCCTCCCCCCAACATGGTGTGAATCCGCTCGGCCCCGCGAACCGCCCGCGCCGCGGCGTAGCCGCCGCTCCCCCACAACCGCGACGAACCGGCGCCGGCCGGATGGACTTCCTCGGCCTCAAGGCTGAGCCGTGTCAGGGCGCCGGTCGGCGCCACGCCGCTGCGCCCCGCCAACCAGCCCTCGAGCTGCCAGCGCACGCGGTCTTTGACGCCGGCGGCGTCGACCCCGTCCAAACGCCACGTCCGCTCCAATTGCTGACCGGTCTCCGTGATGGCGCTGATCCGCAACCGGTCGTAGGCCTGGCCGCGCGCGACCAATTCCGCGTGCAAGTCCTGCGCCAACCGCCGGGCCGCCGCCACGGCCTGATCGACCCGCGTCATCGGCGGATCGGCGTCCACGACCGCTGCGAACTTGCGGGGCAACTCGTGGCCGGGCGCGCCCAGCCCGTCCTCCGCCCTGGCCAAACGCTGCGCCCAGACGCCGACCGCGCCGAACCGCTCGGTCACGTTGCGCGTCGGCAAAGCGGCCAGCTCGCCCAGAGTTTTGATGCCCAGACGGGTCAGCAGGTCCATCAGCGCGTCCAGGTTCTCGCCGTTGGCGGTGCCGCGCAGGGCCACGCCCAGATCCGCCAGCGGGCGCGGCGCCAGATAACGGCGCGAGTCCCCCCGCGCCACCACCCGCCCGTCGCGGGCGGCCAGGGTCGCGGCCAGCAAGCCGTCCGCCACCCCGGCCCAGGCCTCGGTCCCGACCTCGGCGGCCACCTCGGTCAGAATCTGTTCCGCGAAAGCCTCGTCGCCGCCGTAATAGCGGGCGGCGCCGATGGCCGGGCAGACCATCAACCCCGGCCGCAGCAATTCGACGGCCGGCGCCAACGCCTGCACCACGATGACGAGTTCCTCGAAAGCGCGGGCATCCCGCGCCCGGTCCGCCTGGACCACCGTCGCTCCCGGGCTGAGCGACATGGCCGTGCGCCGCTTCATGCCGCGCCTGACCCCGGCCGCGCGCGCGGCCGCGCTGACCGCTTTGACGCGATGGGCGTCCGCCACCACGACCGGCTTCCCGGCTGGCGCCGCCCCAGCGCCGATGGCCGCCACCACCGGCCAATCGGGAATCCAGATCGCCGCCAACCGCCGGACCGCCGGACCGCCTTGAGCCGCCGCCGCCGTACCAGCCGCCGCCGTACCAGCCGCCGCCGTTCCAGCCGCCGCCGCTCCAGCCGCGCCGCCGCCGCTCATGGCCAGGCCCCGAAACTGCCTTTGCGGGTCAGCTCCAGGTCCAGGCGCGGTTGGCCAGTCGCTCCCCGCCCCTCCCCCAGGGACTCCCCGCGCCGGGCTTTGACCTTGACGATCAGTTTGGCGCCACCCCATTCGCCGGTTGTGATCAACCGTCCGCCGGTGAAGCGCAAGCGCGCCTCGATCCGGCGGCGGTCGCCGCCGCCGAGGCTCAACCGCCCGGCCAGCACCAGGCCGTAAGCGTCCACCAGCCCGGCCAGCACCTTGAGCGGCCGCGCGCCGAGGTCTGGGACCACCACCGTGCGGCTGAGGACCAGCCCGGCCTCGGCCGCCGCCAGCAAACCGGCCTCCGGCAAGCCGGCGATGGCGGCCCAGTCCTCGGCCCCCATCCCAGTCGCGGCCACCGCCCAGAAAGCCGCCAGCGAGCCGCTGACTTGGGCCACCGTGCCGGGCAGGAAGGACGGCCCGGCCAGCCGCGCCAGTTCCGCCGGTGTCAGCTGGCGCCAATCGGTGTGGAGGCTTTCATGCTCGACCGCGCCACCGAATCGCGTGCTGACAAGGGACTGACCTAGCTGGCCGCTGGACCGGTTTTCAGGCTCGCCCCACGGATCCCGCCGGGCGGGGCGAACCTCCGGATTGGCGCCGACAGCGCCAACGCCGGTCTTCGCCTCGGCCAATCGGAGCATCCGTCTGGCCTTGTCCAGCACCGACGCTGGGGCTGCTTGCCGAGGCATAGAAGTCCCGAGTGTCGTCACAGCCTTCACCTTTCCATCTACAACGCTTGTTCGAGGTATCTAGTTAACCTTGTTCGTACACTTGTGTCAAGTCGAATCGACGCCCGAATCAGCCGACCTCGCCTCGGAATGGCTGCCCGCTCGCCCCGCCGCTCACGCCGCCGCTCACGCCGCCGCTCGCCCTGCCGCTCGCCCCGCCGCTCACGCCGCCGCTCGCCCTGCTGAGCACGCGCCCGGACCGGCGCGCGCCACCGGACCGAGTCCCAGCGCGCTGGGTAAACTCACTCCATGGACTTGACCCGACCGCTGCCGCCCAATCCCTATTCACTCCTTCCGCAAGTTCCGTCGTTCACACTCACCAGTCTGGACGTCACCTCTGACACTCCTATGGCCGCCACCTTCGCCCAGGCCGGCGGCAACTTCTCGCCGCACCTGTCCTGGAGCGGCTTCCCAGCCCAGACCAAGAGTTTCCTCGTCAACTGCTTCGACCCGGACGCTCCCACCCCGGCCGGCTTCTGGCACTGGACGCTGGTGAATCTGCCCGCCTCGGTCACCGAATTGGACCAAGGCGCGGGCGCGCCGGACGCCGCCTTCCAGGACCCGATCTTCCAACTGCGCAACGACGCCGGCGCCGTGGGCTACATGGGCGCCGCGCCGCCGCCGGGCGATCACCCGCACCGCTACTACTTCGCCGTCCACGCGCTGAGTGTCGAGACGCTGCCGATAGGTCCGGCGGCATCGTCCACGGTGGCGGCCTTCAACGCCCTCTTTCACACCCTCGCCCGCGCGCTGATCGCCCCCACCTACCAGGTCAAGTAGCGCTTTGCCAGGAAACTCAGGCGGCGCCGGGCCGGCCGAGCCGGCGCGGTCGGAGCGCCTGCCCGCACGGATGACCCGGGCGCTGACCGGGCGGCCGCTGGCAGTGCTGGCGGCCACGCTGCTGGCGCTGCAGTTGGTGGCGCTTTACATGCCCAGCGGCCCGGACATCGGGCGGCTGGGCGAACTGCACCTGGACAAACTGGCCCACCTGGTGATTTTCGCCCTGCCGGTGTGGGCCTGGGGACGCCTGACCAGGCGCCCCTGGCTGGTGACCGCGCTGTTCGCGCTCAACGCCCTCGCCTCCGAGCCGATCCAGGCGGCTTTGCTGCCCGCCCGCGCCTCGGACCCGCTCGACTTGGCGGCCGACATCGCCGGCTGCGTCCTCGGCCTGGCCCTCCTGCGCTGGACCGATCCCCGCAACCACGCCTGACCCCTCGACCGGCTGGCGCGGTGGGATAGTCTGGGCGCGACCCGAGCGCCACGCCGCCACGGCAAAACCGCCGGACGACCCAACAGGAGAACCCAATGCGCTTCCAAATCGAAACCCAGATGCAGTTCCCGATGGCCCGCCTGATGATGACCCAGGGAGAGACCGCCCGCATTCAGCGGGGATCGATGATCTACCGCTCCGCCGGCGTTGAATTGAGCGCCAGGCTCAACGCCTCCGGGCAGGGCCTGGGCAAGTTCGTCAAGGCGATGGCGCGCAGCGCCGTCTCCGGCGAGTCGGCCCTCATCACCGAAGTCGCCTGCCAGGCGCCAACCGGCGAGCTCGCCATCGCGCCCACCTATCCGGGCACGATCGCGCAGCTCGACATCGGCGCGTCCCAGTACCGTTTGACCGATGGCGCCTTCTTGGCCATGGAGTCGACCGTCGCCTACACCATGGAGCGTCAGAGCGTGGGTCGCGCGGCCTTCGGCGGCCAGGGCGGCCTCTACGTCATGACCACCGACGGCCACGGCGCGCTGCTCGTCAACGCCTTCGGCTCCATCACCGAGATTCCGCTGGTGAACGCCTCAGGCTTCGTGGTCGACAACGGGCACGTGGTCGCTTGGGACCGCAATCTCGATTACCACATCGGGTTGGAGAGCGGCTTCTTCGGCTCGATCGGCACCGGCGAGGGCGTGGTCAACACCTTCAGCGGCACCGGCAAGGTTTTCATCCAGTCTCTCAACATGGAGACTTTCGCGGCCGCGCTCAACCCCCTGTTGCCGGACAGCCACTCGTAGCCGCCGGGCGCCGGGGCCGGCCTCGGCGCCGGGAGGCTCAGCAGAACGATTTGCCGCAGGCGCAGCCCTGGCTGGCGTTGGGGTTGTCGATGGAGAAGCCTTGCGACGAGATGGAATCCTCGAAGTCGATGACGGCGCCGTCCACCATCGGGGCGGACAGTTGGTCCACCACCAGCGGCACGCCGTCGAACAGGACGATGGCGTCGCCCTCCAGCGACGAGTCGTCAAAGCCGAGGTCATACTGCATGCCGGCGCAGCCGCCGGGCTCGACCGCCAAGCGCAGACGCAGCTCCGGCTTGCCCTCGCGGTCCAGCAGTTCCTTGACCTTGACGGCGGCGGCCGGGGTCAATTTGACGCCGTGGGTCTTGTCCGTGGCGGCGATCGTCATCTGGTTCTCCGTTCCTGGGCCGCGCCCTTCGGCGCGCCAACCAATCAAAGCTGACTCAAAACGCTGAGGCCCACCTTACCTCGCCCGCAAGTGCCGCGCCAAGAACTCGGCGGCCAAGTGGCCGACCTCGCGGGGAGCGCGAGAGGGCAGGTAGTGGTTCTGCCCGGCGATCTC
Source organism: Bifidobacteriaceae bacterium (assembly GCA_031278655.1). GTDB lineage: Bacteria > Actinomycetota > Actinomycetes > Actinomycetales > WQXJ01 > JAIRTF01. Next base: position 27,198 of record JAITJZ010000062.1, on the reverse strand, counting down.
CACCCATTCGGCGCCGGGGATCAGGCGGGCGGTCCGCCGCGATTCGCGGCGCGGGACGATGTCGCGGGCGCCGACCATTATCAGGGTCGGCACCGACACTGATCGCAGCAGCTCGTCGGTGTGGTTCGGCTGCCCGATCATCAAGCCCCAGACCGCCGCCCGCCGCCGGGCGGCCGCGGACACCAGCCCGACCGCGCGCATTGCCCAATAACCCGCGGTGACCAGCGCGTTCGTCATCGGTTTGAGGGCGGATTGGGTGGTGTTGCCGCCGATCAAGACCTCGGCCGCCAACAAGTCGGGGCGGTGGATGGCCAGTTCCAGGCCAATGTTGGCGCCGTCTGAGAACCCGATCAGCCCGAAGCGGCCGTCGTAGTGGAAGCGGCGGCGGTAATCGGCCAGCGCCCGGAAGCAGTCGATCCCCAACTGGGGGATGGTCATGGGCGCGTCGCCCATGGGCGTCGCGCCGTGCCCGCGCGAATCCAGCGCGATCAGCTTGAAGCCGTCAAGATACGGCGTCATGCGTTCGAAGACCGAGCAATCCTCGGAATTGCCGTGCAGCAGCACCACCGGCGGACCCTCGCCCTGGATGAGCGCGTTCAGCTCCCCCAGGATCATTTCGCGGCGCCCCGCCCGGCGCCCAAGAACTCCGGCAAATACGCCAGCAGCAGCGCCTCGCCCAGAACCGCGCGGCGGAGCATCGGCAACGACACCGACTCGTCACCGGAATGGGCCCGCGAATCGGGGTCCTCGACGCCGGTCAACAGAATCTCGGCCTCGGGAAAGACCTCGGAAATCTCCAGAGCCAGGGGGATCGACCCGCCCTGCCCCTGGAAAACGACCGGCGAGCCGAAGGCCTCCGCCAGGGCGCGCTCCGCCGCGGCGTAGGCCGGACCCGACCGGTCGGCCACGAAGCCATCGGCGCAGGCGCCATCCTCAATGGTCAACTCGGCGCCGAACTCGACCCGCTCGGCCAAATGCCGTTTCAGCGCCGCCAGGGCGGCGGACGCGTCCACGCCCGGCGCCACCCGCAGCGACAGCCGCGCCCGCGCCAGCGGCTGAATGGTGTTCGAGGCCTCGTCCACGCCGGTGGCGTCGAAGCCGATCAGGCTGATGGCCGGGCTCCACCAGAGCCGATCCGCCAGCGGCCCGCGCCCGGCCAGGACCAGGCCGTCGACCAGCCCGGCGGCACGCCGAAAGGCGTCCTCGGCCAGCGTCACGCCGCTGCGCCCGGTCGGCCCCAGGCCGGCCACGGCCACCGCCCCGGAGGCGTCGTGGAGGGTGGCGATCAGCCGCGCCAGCACCGTCGGCGCGTCCAGCACGGGTCCCCCGAAACTGCCCGAATGGACGGCGTGCCCTAACACCCTGAGGGTCACGGTCAGGTCGGCCACCCCGCGCAGCGAGGCTGTCAACCCGGGCACGTCCACAGCCGGATTGTCGCTGTCCGCCACAACCACGACATCGGCGGCCAAACGGTCCCGGTGCTGGCGCAACAGCCGTCCGAAGGTCGGCGAGCCGGACTCCTCCTCCCCCTCGATGAAGAGGCGCACGTTCACGCCCAGGTCGCCGCCCAGCGCCGCCAGCGCCCCGACGTGCGTCGCCACCCCGGCGCCGTCGTCAGCCGCGCCCCGCCCGTACAGCCGGCCGTCCCTGACGACCGGCGTCCACGGGTCGGTCGACCAGTCGTCCGCGACCGGCTGGACGTCGTGGTGGGCGTAGAGGAGGACCGTCGGCGCGTCATCGGACACCCACAACTGTCCGATGACGCCGGGCCCGCCACCAGCGGAAACGATCTCCACGCTGTCCGCGCCCAGGCCGCGCAGCAGGTCCGCGACCAGTTCGGCGGAGCGCCGCAGCGCGCCGGGCGGGGCGGACGGGGCGGCGTGCGAGGGCACGGCCACCAATCGCTGAAGGACGCGGACGGTGTCGGGGAACTGGGCGTCGACGCGCGCGGCGATGGCGGCGGGGTCGACCCGGGGCTGGGGCGTGCTAACCATGCCTCCAACCGTAACGCCATAGACTTGACGGCGTGCCATTGAAGCCTGACAAAACTGTCGCCAAGACGCCCAACAAGGCCACCGCCAAAACCCAAGCCTCCCCGGCCGCCAAATCGGACGGCAAGGGCCGGCCGACTCCGACGCGCAAACAGGCCGAGGCGGCCCACAAGCGACCCTTGGGCGGCGCGGGTGGGCGCCCGAAGGCGAATCTGACCAAGGAGCAGCAGAAGGCCGAGCGGGCCAAGGCCCGCGAGCGCTGGGACCTGGCCATGAAGAACGGCGACGAGCGTTATCTGCCGGCGCGCGACAAGGGCCCGGTCAAGCGGTGGACCCGCGATTACATCGACTCGCGCCGCTCGCTCGGGGAGTACATCGTCTTCTTGGCGCTGGGGTCGCTGATCTTGCTGTTCTTCCTGATCCAATTGGCGCCAGTGGTGGCGTCGGTGGTCATGCTGTCTCTTTACGTGGTCCTGATCGCGGTGGTGATAGACGCCATCATCCGGGGCCGCAAACTGAAAAAGGCGCTGGTGGCGAAGTTCGGCGAGGATCGCCTGCCGCGCGGCTCGGTCTGGTACGGAATCAACCGCTCCCTCCAAATGCGTCGCAGCCGCATGCCAAACCCGCAGGTCAAGAGGGGCGAATACCCTTCCTGAGGGCGCCTGGCGCCGCCCGGCCGCGGGCCGGGGCCCGTTGGACGCGCGCCGGCCAGGCCGGCCCCTGGTAGATGAAAGCCGTGTAGGCCTGGACCGCGTCGGCGCCGGCGGCCAGGTAGTCCGCGATGTCGGCGGCGCTGGCGATCCCGCCCACGCCCATGACCGTGCGGCCGGCCCCGAGTTGGCCGCGCAGGCGGCGCACCACCTCCAGGCCGCGCTGGCGCAGCGGCGGGCCGGACAGCCCGCCCGCCCCCAGGTCATGCGCCACAGTCGTGTTGACCGCCACGATGCCGTCCAGGTCCAGTTCCTCGACCAGGGCCGCCACGGCGTCCACGTCCGCGTCAGACAGGTCCGGCGCGATCTTGACCAGCAGCGGCGTCCGGCCCGGGCGCCCCGCCCGGGCCAGGGACTGATCCGCCCCGGCGCGGGCGGCTTGGAGGATCGGTCTGAGGGCGGCCACCGCTTGCAGGTCCCGCAGGCCCGGGGTGTTCGGCGAGGACACGTTCACCACCAGGTAATCGGCGTATTTGGCGAGCCTGCGGGCGGACACGAAGTAGTCCCCGGCCGCCTCGGACGGATCGGTCACCTTTGATTTGCCGATGTTCACGCCCACCACCAGGTCGCCGCCGCCGGCCGAGGCCCGCAGCCGCCGCAGGGTCCGGGCCACCGCCGTCGAGCCGGCGTTGTTGAAGCCCATGGCGTTGCGCAGGGCCCGCTGGTCGATCAGCCGCCACAGCCGCGGGCGCGGATTGCCCGGCTGCGGGAAGCGCGTCACCGTGCCGACCTCGACAAAGCTGAACCCGAGGGCCGCCAGGCCCTTGACCGCCTTGGCGTCCTTGTCGAAACCGGCCGCCAGGCCGAGCGGACCGGGCAGGTCGCGCCCGAACAGTTGGCGGCCGGCCCGGCCCGTCAGTTGGCGGCCGGCCGGGTCCGTTCGCTCCCCGCCGCCCGCCGGGACCGCCTGGCCCGCCCGGTCGTCATCGGACGATGCCGCCGGGTCTAGCCGGCCCGGCCGCTCCCCGCCGCCCGCCGGGAGCGTGGGCCAACCCACGCGCCCAACCCGGAAGCAGGCCCGGGCCAATGCCCGGCCGGGCCCGAACTCGCCCATGGCCGCGATCAGCGCCAGCGCCAGGCCGTGCGCCCGCTCCGGCGACAGCCGCCGGAAGAAAAGGTTGAAAAGCGCCCGATACACGGTTCCCCAGGTTACCTGCCCTAACATTGCCAGGTGACCAAATTGACCATCGCCGGCGCCACCCTGACCTCCCTGGCCGCGCCCGTCGTCCTGACCGCCGCCCACCCGAACGGCGGCGTGCCCGGGGTGATCGGCCCCGAGGCCCTGGCCGGGCTCGGCTTCAACGGCGAGGCGGAACAGCTCGTCCGCGTCCCGGCGGCCGCCCTCGAAACCGACCTGGCGGCATCGGTCCTGGCGGTTGTCGGGCTCGGCGCCGCCCACCGGCCCGAGGACCTGCGCCGGGCCGTCGGCGCCGCCTTGCGCCAACTCGACGGCGCCACCAAGGTGGGCCTGGCCTTCGACGCCGGGCCGGGCCATCCGCCGCTGCTGGGGGACGCGGCCTACCTGAGCGGCATCGTCGAGGGGGCCTTGCTCGGGGCCGCCGATGACGTCGAACTGGTCTTGGCGCTGCCCGCCGGTTCCAGCGGCCGGGCTGGCGACCGGGCCGGCGACGGCGTCAGCGCCAAGGCCGCGCGCGCCCTGGCCGCCCGGGCCGAGGCCGTCACGGCCGCCGTCAAACTGGCCCGCCGCCTGGTCAACGAGCCGCCGAACCGGCTCTACCCGCAGACCTTCGTCGAGGCCGCCCAAGGGTTGGCCAAGGGCCGGGCCATCCGGGTCAAGGTCCTTGACGAGGCGGACCTCGCCAAACGCGGTTATGGCGGGATCGTGGCCGTGGGCCAGGGCTCGATTCATCCGCCCCGCCTGGTCAAGTTGAGCTATTCGCCGGCCCGGGCCAAGGCCCATGTGGCGCTGGTCGGCAAGGGCATCACCTTCGACTCGGGCGGCCTGTCGTTGAAGTCGCGCGTCGGCATGGTCGACATGAAATCGGACATGGCCGGGGCGGCGGCGGTGCTCGGCGCCATCGGCGCGGCCGCGGACCTGAGGCTCCCGGTCAAGGTCACCGCCTACCTCTGCCTGGCGGAGAACTTGCCCTCCGGCGCGGCCACGCGCCCGGGCGACGTCATCACCATGAAGGACGGCCACAGCGTCGAGGTCACCAACACCGACGCCGAGGGCCGCCTGGTGCTGGCTGACGGTTTGGCGGCGGCCAAGCGATCCGGCGCTGACCAATTGATCGACATCGCCACGCTCACCGGCGCCCAGATCACGGCCCTCGGCAAGCGCGTCGCCGGGGTCATGGGCACCCCTGGCGTGCGGGACGCGGTGGTGGCCGCCGCCCAGGCCGCCGGCGAGGGCGCCTGGGGCATGCCGTTGCCGGAAGACCTGATGGAGGTCTTCAAGTCTGAGGTCGCCGATTTCACCAACGCCAATATGTCAGACACGGCCGGCGGCATGCTCAGCGCCGGCCTGTTCCTGCGTCAGTTCACCGGCGGCAAGCCCTGGGCGCACATCGACTGCGCCGGTCCGGCCTTCAACCCCGGTGAGCCGTTCGGGTACACACCCAAGGGCGGCACGGGCTTCGGCGTGCGGACGCTGGTGGCGCACCTAGAGCGGGTCGCTGGTCGGGCCTGACGCCCCGGATTGGCCCGGCGCCCCGGAGGGGCCCGGCGTCCAGGATTGGCCCGGCGCCCCGGAGGGGCGCGAACGCTGCGCTTGGCGCTGGGCGGCCCGCTGGGCCGCCGTCCAATCGCGCATGCGCTGCGGGTAGCCGGTGAAGTTGACGTCATAGACCGGGATGCCGAGCGCGACGGCGATTGATCGGCCGGTGGCCGCGTCCGGCACCTTGCGCCTGGTCCACTCGCCGGTCGTGGCGACCAGCAGCAGCGTGGTCTGAATCTGCGCGTTGGGCGGCTCGATGTAGGCCTCGACCCCGACCCGCGTGGCGGCGAAGCCGCGAAGGTGCTCAAGCGTCTCGCGCTTGGCGTCGCCGCCCGCGGGCGCCCCAGGGCGCTTGCGCTTGCCGAATGGCCGCCAACTCACACCCGCCAGCCTAATGGACCGCCCCCTGGCGCCGCCGCCCGGCGGCCGGCCGGGGGCGCGGACGGGTGGGGGGAGAATCCGTGTCAAAATTGGTCTAGGACTTCAGCCCCGAGGCGGGCTGGTCCCAACCGACCGCATGATCCGAGGAAGGGGCCAGCAGTGGCCGAACCAGCCGTTCACGACGTCGTCATCTTGGGCGCGGGGAGCGGCGGCTACGCCGCCGCCCTGCGCGCGGCCCAACTGGGCCTGGACGTGGCCCTGGTCGAGGCCGACAAAGTCGGCGGGACCTGTCTGCACCGCGGCTGCATCCCGACCAAGGCCATGCTGCACTCGGCCGAGGTCGCCGACCAGATTCGGGAATCGGCCAAATACGGCGTCCATTCGGCCCTCGGCGGGATCGACATGAACGGCGTCAACGCCTTCAAGAACGGCGTCATCGACCGCCTCCACAAGGGACTGCTGGGCCTGGTCTCGGGCCGGGGCGTGCGCCTGGTCGAAGGCCGGGGCGAGGTCGTCTCGGCCACCCAGGTGAAAGTCGGCGACCAAGTGATCGAGGGCCGCCAGCTGGTCCTGGCCACGGGCTCGAGCCCGCGCTCGCTGCCCGGCGTGACGATTGGGCGCCGGGTCATGACCTCGGACCAGGCCCTTGAGCTGGATTGGGCGCCGACCAACCCGTTGGTGTTGGGCGGCGGGGTGATCGGCCTGGAGTTCGCCTCGCTGTGGGCGTCCTTCGGGGCCAAGCCGACAGTGGTCGAGGCGCTGGACCATCTGGCCCCGAACGAGGACTTGGCCGTCTCGAAACTGCTGGAGCGCTCATTCAGGAAGCGCGGCATCGGCTACAAACTGGGCGTCAAGGTGGCCGAGGTCTGGCAAGAGGACCACCAGGTCTCGGTCCGGCTCGAGAACGGCGAGCAGCTCAGCGGCGACGTGCTGCTGGTGGCGGTCGGGCGCGGCCCCAACACCGGGGGCGCCGGGCTCGAGCGCGTCGGCCTGGCGATGGACCGCGGCTTTGTGCCGACCGACCCTCAGCTGCGCACCAATCTGCCCGGGGTTTGGGCGGTCGGGGACATTGTGCCCGGGCTGCAACTGGCCCATCGGGGCTTCGCCCAGGGGATAGCTGTGGCCGAGCGCCTCGCCGGGCTGAGCCCGGCCCCGCTGATCGAGTCCGGCATCCCGCGCGTGACCTACTGCGACCCGGAGATCGCCTCCGTCGGCCTGACCGAGGCCGCCGCCAAGGCCGAGCACGGCGAGGACGCCATCGAGACCGTCGAATACAACCTGGCCGGCAACGGCAAGAGCCAGGTCTTGGGCGCGCAGGGCTTCGTCAAACTGGTGCGCCTGGCGGGCGGGCCGGTGCTGGGCGTCCACATGCTCGGCCGGCGCATCGGCGAACTGGTCGGCGAAGCCCAACTGATCGTCAACTGGGAGGCCTACCCTGAGGACGTGGCCGAATTGGTCCACGCCCACCCCACCCAGGACGAGGCCATCGGCGAAGCCTTCCTGGCCTTGGCCGGCAAACCACTCCATGCCCACGCTTGACCGCCCACGCTTGACCGCCGCGGCGGCGAAGACCCAGACCAACAGAATCGGAGCAATGATGTCTCAGCAGGTCCCCATGCCAGCCCTGGGCGAGTCCGTCACCGAGGGCACCGTCACCCAGTGGCTGAAGAAGGTCGGCGACCCGGTGGCCGTCGACGAGCCGCTGGTGGAGATTTCCACCGACAAGGTTGACACCGAGATCCCGTCGCCCTTCGGCGGGGTCCTGCTGGAGATTTTGGCCGCCGAGGACGCGGTGGTTGAGGTCGGGGCGCCGTTGGCTGTCGTTGGCGAGCCCGGGGAGGCGCCGTCGAGCCCACCGTTGCCCGATGCCGTCGCCCCAGTCCCAGCCGCGCAGCCGTTCCCAGCCGCGCAGCCGGCCCCAGCCGTGCAGCCGAGCGCCTACGCCCCGGCGCACGCGGCGCCCTCGTCGCGGCTGGCCTTCGAACCGCCTGAGCCCGAGCCGGCCCCGAGCCGGGCGGCTCAGCCTGAGCCTCAGCCTGAGCCCATGCCGATCGCCTGGTCGGAGCCCGCGCCCAGCCAGGCCCAGGCCTCGGCGCCTGAGCCTCAAGCTGAGCCTGAGCCGAGCCCGTGGCCCGGGCCCGCCGCCGAGTCGGCCGCGCCAGAGCCCGCGCCAGAGCCCGCGCCAGCGCCGGCCCCAGGCCCGTGGCCCGCCCCGGCCGCCGCCCCGGAACCGCCCGCCGCTCCGGAACCGCCCGCCCCGACCGCCACCGCGGAACCGCCCACCCCGGCCGCCGCTCCGGCCGCCGCCCCGACCGCCGCCCCGACCGCCGCCGAGACGGCCGCTGGGAGCGGCCAGACGGCATCGGACACCGCGCCCTACATCACCCCGCTGGTGCGCAAACTGGCCCACGAAGTCGGCGTCGACCTGGCCGGCGTCCAAGGCAGCGGCGTTGGCGGGCGCATCCGGCGCGAAGACGTGCTGGCGGCCGCGGCGCCGCCGGAACCGCCCACCCAGGCGGCCTCGGCGGCGGAACTGGAGCGGCTGCCGCGCCTGCGCGCCATCGAGCGCCAACTGCACGAGGTCTACCAACCGACGCAGCTGACATCCGTGGCCGAGGTCGACGTCACCGAAGTGGTCCGGCTGATCGCCCGCGGCGGGCGGCGCTTCCTCGAGCGCGAGGGCGTCGAACTGACCGCCGACCCGTTCTTCGCCCGCGCCACCGTCGAGGCGCTGAAGGCCAACCCGGTCTTCAACGCCGCCATCGTGGACGGGGACGTGACCTATTACGCCCAGGAGAACCTGGGCGTGACCGTCTTCACGCCGTCCGGGCCGCTGGTGCCGGTCGTCAATGACGCCGGATCGTTGGGGCTGGTGGGCATGGCGCGGGCCATCGCCGGGGTCAAGGCCAGGGCGGCGTCCAGCGCGCTGGCCCCGAGCGACCTGGCGGCCGGCACCTTCACCCTGACCGCGCCGGCCGGACCCGACCTGATGCTGGACTTCCCGATCATCGAGCCGCCGCAGGCGGCGGTGCTGTCCGTGGGCGCCGTCACCCGCCGCCCGGTGGTGGTCGGCGAGGGCATCGCCGTGCGGTCGACCTCCTACCTGGCCCTGTCCTACGACTCGCGGCTGATCACGCCATCGGACGCGGCCAAGTTCCTGGCCGCCATCAAACAGCGCCTCGAAGCCACCGGCTTCGAGGCCGAACTCGGGCTCTAACCGCCGGCCGCCTGCCGGCGGCCCGCGGCCACGGCCAATCAAATCCCCGGCGCCAGACTCATGGCGCGCTCGCCGCCGCGGCGGCATTATTGATGCGGAGGCCTCAGAATGCATCACCAATTCCCAACCCTTTTCAGCCCACTGCGTGTGGGCAAGACCACCTGGAAGAACCGGATCGCCTCGGCGCCGATGAGCCTGCGCGCAGAGGTCAAGGACTACGGCTCGCTCTTGGAGAGCGGCGTGGCGCAATACGAGCTCATCGCCAAGGGCGGGGCCGCGGCCGTGGTGATCGGCGAGACGCTGGTCCACCCGGCCACCGGCAACAATCACGGCGGCTTCTTGCGCCTGGACACCCCGACCCTCCTGCCCCACCTCAGCCGCTGCACCGACGCCATCCACCGCCACGGCGCCCTGGCGTCGATCGAACTGCTCCATCCCGGCGAGCGGGCCGACCCGGCCTACAACGCCGAGGGCAAGGTCTACGGGCCGTCCGCTGGCTTCGAGCATTACGGCGACGGGTCGCACCGCGTCGAACAACTGGACGAGGAGTTGATCGCCGTCATCGCGGCGGCCTTCGGCGACGCCGCCGAACTGGCCCAATGGGGCGGCTGCGACTTCGTCACCGTCCACGCCGGCCACGGCTGGCTGATCTCGCAGTTCCTGGCCCCGGCGACGAATCGGCGCGAAGACCGCTTCGGCGGCCCGCTGGCGAACCGGGCCCGGTTCGCCCTGATGGTGGCCGAATCCATCCGCGCCAAATGCGGACCCGATTTCCCGATCGAGTTCAGGATCAGCGGCGACGACCTGATGCCCGGCGGCGCCACCCAAGAGGACCTGCTTGACTTCGCCGAATTGCTGGCGCCGAAGATCGACTTGATCCATGTGTCCGCCGCCAACTTCCACAACCGCCGCGCCGGCCTGCGGATGTTCCCATCAATGTTCACCCCCCGCGGCGTCAACGTTTACCTGGCGGCCGCCGTCAAGCGGCGCGTCTCGATTCCGGTGGTGACCGTGGGCGGCCTTGGCGACCCGCGCCAGTTGGAGGAGATCCTCGCCACCGGCCAAGCCGACGCCGTCGCCCTGGCCAGGACGCTGGTGGCCGACCCGATGATGCCGCGCAAGGCCTTGCGCGGACGGGCCGGCGACATCACGCCCTGCGTGCGCTGCAACACCTGCCTGTCGGTCGGATTCGTCCCCTACGTCAAATTCGACGCCGGCGTGGCCCACTGCGCGGTCAACCCGTGGTTCGGCCTCGACGCCGCCTTCCTGCGCCGCGACCGCGTGCCCGCCGCCCCGCCGCTCCGGGTCATGGTCGTTGGCGCCGGACCGGCCGGTCTTGAGGCCGCGCTGGGCGCGGCCGAACGCGGCCACGCCGTCAGCCTGTGGGAGAAGTCTGAGCGGGTGGGCGGCATGCTCGAACTGGCCGGGCGGGCTGACTTCAAGGCCGACATCGGGCGCTTTGTGGCCGTCCTGGCCGCCCGCGTGGCGACCCACCCGCTGATCGACCTGCGGCTGGGCCAAGAGGCCACGCCGGCGCTGGTCGAACGCGAGGCGCCAGACTGCCTGATCGTGGCCATCGGCGCGCGCCCGGCCGTGCCGCCCATCGCCGGCTTGGACGACCCGCGCGTCGCCTGGGCCGCGTCCGCCGCCAGGCCCGAGCCGGCGCCCTGCGACCGCTCTTTCAGGGTCGTGGTCATAGGCGGCGGCCAGGTCGGCGTCGAGGAGGGGCTGGCCTGGGCCAAAGCCGGCGCCTCGACCACAATTGTCGAAATGACCGAGTCCTTCGCGGCCGACGCGCCCTATCTTCATCACCTGGCCCTGACGGAGCAGATCGAGCTTCTCGACAATCTGGAGCTGCGCCTGGGCTGGCGGGCGTCAGCGATCGAGCCGCGCGGCGTGGCCGGGCGCCCCGCCGGCGCCCACGCCGCCGCCGCCGCGCCGGACGAGGTCCTGCCCGCCGACCTGATCTTGATCGCCGCCGGCCTGGTCCCCCTGCGCGCGGGCGCGGAGGCGTTCATCGGATCGGCCCCGAGCGTCCGGCTGGTCGGCGACTGCGCCAAGGCCGGCCAAATGAACGAGGCCGTCCTGGCCGGCTACTTCGCCGGCTACAACGCCGCCTGAGCGGCGGCCTCAGATCATCCCGCGAGCGTTGGCGGAATCCGCCGGCGCCCAGCGGGGCGTGAACACGTCCCAGTGCTCGACGATCTTTCCCCGGTCGAAGCGGAAGATGTCCACAATCATCACGCCGCGGTCGGCGGTGTCGGTGACGTCGGGACGCAACCACTCATGCACGGCCCCATACTCCTCGTCAACGATGAAACGCAGCGGAATCTGGCAATACGTCTCCTGGCGATGGCCGCTGGAACCCTCGAAATGGCAGGTGAAGCCCTCGACGGCATCGGCCACGAAAGAATTGTGCTGCACGTACCGGTCGCCGAAGTGCTTCGCCGCCGCCGCCGCGTACCGCTTTTGGACAAAGGCCATGGTCCAAAAGTCGACCAACGCCCAACGGTTGAGGTTGGCGTCGCCGGGCCGAACGCGCACGATGTCGTCGATCTCACCGTTGGCGTGGGGCAAGGTCGCCGGATCGGCCAGCTCCTTGAAAACGTCCCAGTGCTCGTCGATCAGGCCCTCGGCAGTGACGTGGAAGATGTCGACCAGGGCCACGCCGAAAGGCGAGCGGGAACTCTTCATCAGGCAGTGGACCGCGACCAGGTCCTCGTCCGCGACCGTCCGCAGGATCCTGTGCTCGTAACCGGGCTCGCGGGCAAGGTCGAAGTCCTTGAAGAATTGGACAAAGCCGTCCCTGCCGTCCGGGACGAACGGATTGTGCTGGATGTAATCCCGGGTCAGGTGGGCGGCGGCGGCCGCCTCGTGCTCCAGACGGATGAAGGCGAGGGTGTAGAAGTCGGTGACGATCCGGCGGTTGCGTTCCCGCGCCGAAGGCCCGGCCCCGCTGGCGCTCTCCCCTCTCACGCCTGTCCCGCTCACGCCTGTCCCGCTCACGCCTGTCCCGTCCGCACCTGCAGCCAGGCTTCGCGGCGGCGCGCCTGCTCGGTCGGGTCGGCCACCGGCGAGGCCATCAGCAGGCGCTTCGAATAGGGGTGGTCAGGGTTGGTGGTCATCTTCTCGCCCCCGCCCTGCTCCACAATCTGGCCCTTGAACAGCACCGCCACCCGATGACAGATGCGGCGCACCACGGCCAGGTCGTGAGAGATGAACAGGTAGGCGACGCCCGTCTCCCGCTGCAGCTCGATCAGCAGGTCAATGATCGTGGACTGGGTGGTGACGTCGAGCGCGGAGACCGGCTCGTCGCAGACTATCAACCGCGGCTGGCGGATCAGCGCCCGGGCGATGGCGATGCGTTGGCGCTGGCCGCCGGAGAACTCCGAGGGATAGCGGTCGATCCACTCCCGGGGCAGGCTCACCCGTTCCAGCATTTCCCCGACCGCGGTCTTGGCCTGCTCATAACGCATGCCGCCAACCCGCAGCGGCTCGGCCAGAATCCGGCCGATCGTCATGGCCGGCGACAACGACCCGTAGGGGTCCTGGAAAATCACCTGCAGGTCTTTCGCCAGGCGCCGACGCATCGGCGGGGGCAGCCTTTGGATCTCACGGCCGTCGAAGACGATCTCGCCCCCGACCGACTGTGCCAGCCCGAGGATCGCCTTGCCGAGGGTCGACTTGCCCGAACCAGACTCCCCGACCAGCCCGAGGCACTCCCCCCGGTGGATTTCCAGCGACACGTGGTCGAGGGCTCGGAACAACGACTTGCCCCGGCCATAGTCAAGGCTGAGGTCGTTGACCTCTAACAGCGGCGCGTCGGCCATTCAGACCCCTCCCTTCGCGGGCGCGCCCGCGCCGACGCCGCCCTCGTCGAGCGCCGCCCGGCTGGGCGTCTTGGACGAAGCCTCGATCAACTCGCGCGTGTACGGGTCGGCCGCGTGGGCGAAGATCGAGCCCACGGCGCCGGACTCGACCACCAGGCCGTCTTTCATCACCGTCACCGTGTCGGCGATGTCCGCCACCACGCCAAAGTTGTGTGTCACGATCACCAGCGCCATGCCCTGCTCGCGCTGGAGCTCGCGCAGCAGTTCCAGCACTTCTGCCTGCACGGTCACGTCCAGTGCGGTGGTCGGCTCGTCGGCCACGATGACCTTGGGATGTCCTGCGACGGCGCCGGCTATCAGCACGCGCTGGGCCATGCCGCCGGACACCTCGTGCGGGTGGAGTCCCATGACGCGGGCCGGGTCTTCGATGCCGACCCGCGCCAACAGTTCCAGGGCGTAGGCCCGCGCCTCGGCCTTGCCCATGCCAAGGACCTTGCGCATCGGCTCGACCAGTTGGTGGCCAATGGTGTACATCGGGTCAAGGTTGGAAATCGGCTCCTGCGGCACGTAGCCGATCGTCCTGCCGAGCAGCGCCCGGCGCTTCGCCGCCGGGAGCGTCAGCACGTTCTGCCCGTCCACCCAGATCGCCTCCGCCTCGGCGTAGCCGTTGCCAGCCAGCAGGCCGAGCAGCGCGAAGATCGACTGCGACTTGCCGGAACCCGACTCGCCGACCAAGCCAAGGACCTCGCCTTTGCGGACCGCCAGGTCAACGCCGTGCACAACCTCGACGCGGGCCTTGGCCGTGGCGTAGGTGACCTTCAGCCCCTTGACCGCCACCATCAAGTCTTGGTTAGGCTGAGTCGCCTCGGCCGCCCGCGCCGCTGCGGCGCCGGCCAGTTCGGCCTTCTCGGCGCGGGTCAGGTGCTTGGCTTTCTCCGACCGGTTGCCGGTGATCTCCCCCAGCCGCGCGCCCATGATGGCGAAGGCCGCGATCACCAGCCCCAGCATGGCGGCCGGCGGGACTATCAGCCAGGCGTTTGTGCGCAGCGACCCCATGGCCGAGGACATCATCCCGCCCCAACTCGGCGCCTGTGAGTCGCCGACGCCAAGAATCTGCAGGCCGGCCTGCATGCCGAGGGCCACGCCGATCGTCATCGCCGTTTGAATGACGATTGGCGCCGCGATGACCCGCCAGATGTGCACAAAGACGATCCGGGTGTGCGAGATGCCGGCCACCCGGGCGGCGTCAATGTATGGCTCGGCGCGCACGGCAATGGTCGAGGACCGGGTCAACCGGAAGTAGCCCGGGGCCATGAAGACCCCCATCGCGGCCATCAGCACGTCGGCGTTTTGATGGGTCAGGCCCGCGACTATGAGCAGGATGATGATGCTCGGCAGCGACATCAGGACGTCGCTCACCCACCCCAGCAGCCCGTCCGCCAGCCCACCGTGGTAGCCGGCGATCAGTCCTGTCGGCACCCCCAGGATCAGCGCCACCACCAGCACTATGGCCGCGCCTCTGAAGGCGTCCTGCCCTCCCCAGACCAGGCGCGACCAGAGGTCGCGGCCGGTCGAGTCCGTCCCCAGCCAGTGGTCGGCGCTTGGCGCCTGGTCGGCGACGCGGGGGTCGATGTGCATGGGGTCTTGCAGACCCCACAGCGGCGCCCCGAACGCCAGCACCAAGATGGCCAGGACCAAGAGCAGCGGAATCCAGCCCCCGGGCTGGGTCAGGAAGCGGAAGGCGACCGAGCGGTTCTGGGGCCTCGCCTCCGCCGGCTGCACGGCCGGCAGGACCTCTGCCGTGGCCAGGGCGACGGTCTCGCTCACTTGATCCTCGCTTTTGGATTGATCCACCCGAGCACCAGGTCGAGCAGGAAGTTGACGATCACCACGAACAACACGCTGACCACCGTCAGCGCCAGGATCATGGGGATGTTGCCGGTCTGGGAGGCGTCCTTCGTGGCCGACCCAATTCCTGGCATATTGAACATGCTTTCGAGGATCACGGCTCCGCTCAGCAGGCTTACAAACATCAAGGCGATGATTGTGATCGCAGCCGGGGCGGCGCTGCGGAGCAGGTGCAGCGCCACCGCCCGCGGCGGCAGGCCCCGAGCCCGCAGCGTGCGCACATAGTCAGACGAGTTGGCGGTGACGATGGCGTTGCGCAGTTGGACCGCGATCATGACCACGCCGCCGAGGGCGAGCGAGACGGCCGGCAACGTTATGCTCCGCAACCAGCCCAACAGATCGCGCTCCGGTTTGATGTAGCCGCTGACGGGGAACCAACCGAGCTTGACCGCCAGCACCCAGAGCAGGGCGATCGACACCAGGAACCCGGGCACGGCGAAGAAGACGACCGATGACGCGCTGATCATCCGGTCTCCCCAGCTGCCCGGCCGGATGCCAGCCAGCACCCCGAGGATGGCGCCTAGGACGGCCATGACCGCCAGCCCCAGGATCACGATCGAGAGGGTCACGGGCAGGCGCACGGCCAGGTCCTTGATGATTGGGGTCGGCGCCCCCACCCAGGTGGTGCCGAAGTCCCCGGTCAGCAGGTGGCGGAACCAGTTCCAGAACTGCGTCAGGATCGGCTGGTCCAGACCCAGTTGCGCCTTCTTGGCCTCGTATTGCTCGGCCGTGAAACTGACCTTCCCGAAGAGGTTGGCCACCGGGTCCGGAATCGCCTTGTGGGCCATGAAGAAGGTGCCCGTCGCCACGAACACCATCAGCGCGACCGCGCTCACCAGCCGCTTGACCGTGAACTTCAGCATCTGAGCCTCGCTTCCCTCGGTTGGCCCCGGGTTCCGGCTTGGCCGCCGGAACCCGGTTGGCCTCCCGTCACTTGGCGTCTGGCAGGAACTGCTGGAAATTCGGCACGTACAGCCCTTGGACCGGCTTCACCGTCAGGCCGTCGGCCAGGACGTAGAGGTCGCGGGTGTGCGCGGTGATCCCGAACCACGACTCGGCCGTGATGTGCTCATTGATCTGTTTGGAGATCGCGTCGGTGTCGGCCCCCGCCTCGTAGAACTGCGCGATCAGGTCGGTCATGACCGGGTCCTTGGCTGACGAGTCGAACGGGTTGTTCATGGCGCCGGTCGTGAAATAGTCCTGGACCGTCTTCATCGGATTGCCGTAGAGCTGCAGCTTGGCGGCGAAGACCGGCCACTTGCCCGCGAACACCTGTTGGTTGTAGACGTCGGGGGTTAGCTGGACCATGTTGGCGATGACGCCGACCTCGGCCCACTCCTGGGCGATCAACGCCATCGTGTCATCGAAGTAGCCGCCGGCCGGGACGTCGAAGCTGAAGCCGTCCGCGTAGCCGGCCTCCGCCAGCAGGGCTTTGGCCTGCTCGATGTCGTAGGGGTAGCTTTCGACGTCCGGGTCGACTTTGGCGAAGACCTGGTTGGTGACGTAGGTGCCGGGGTCGACGGTGGCGCCAGCCAGGCGGGCCTCGCGGTCCATGACCAGGTTGAGGGCGAGGCGCACCTTCGGGTCGGCCAGGGGTTCGATGACGTCGCCCGCCCGGTCGGCGATCATGACGCCGTCCCAGGCGGAGTAGTTCTCGACCATCTCCCAGCCGTTGGCTTCGGCGTCGTCTTCAAGGCCCGGCCTCCACGACGCGTACATGACGTTGGTGTCGCCGGCCGTGAGCATGTTTTGGGCCGTGCCAGCGCCGGTGAAGTCTTGGACCACATGGATCTCGAGGTAGGACCACGGCCAGCGGTCGGCCTCCCAATGGTTCTCGTTGCGGGTGAAGACGTAATCAGTCGGCACCAGGGAGGCGGCTTCGTCGAAGACGTAGGGCCCCGACCCGGACGGGGCCGTCGCCTCGGCGTAGTCCGGGCTTGCCAAGGCTGTCGGCGAGGCCAAGTAGCTGCCGCCGAGTCCCATGTTGTAGAGGAGCACCGGGTCGGGGCTCGACAGGGTCATCTCGACGGTGTCCTCGTCGAGCGCGGCGAAGCCAGCGACTTTGGCGTAGGTGCTGGCGGTGCCGAAGCCGGCGGCGAGGTATTCCAGGTTGGTCACCACGCCGGCGGCGTCCAACTCGGTGCCATCGGTGAAGACAACCCCGGGACGCACGTTGAAGGTGTAAGTCAACCCGTCTTCAGAGATCTCGGTGTCCTGGGCGACAACCCCGTAAGGCTCGTTGGCGCCGTCGATCAGGTAGAGCGGGTCGTAGACGGCCGAATAGAAGGTCCCCGCGAAGGCGGAGCCGCTTTGGCCGATCTCCCAGCCGTTCATGGAGAACGATTGGGTGATTGAGATGTGGTCTGGTCCGGAGTAGCCGGAGTCGTCATTGGTTGGCGTGGCGGCTTCGTCGGACGGGGAGCACCCGCCGAACGCGAGGCTGGCCGACGCGGCGAAGCAAACAGCGGCGGCCTTGGTGAGTCTTTTCATGGCTCCTTCTCTCCTGCAAGATTGCTCTACAGACGTAGACAATCTAGCCGAGGCGGGGGCCCTGGGCAGTTTCGGCGAAGTTACGGTCTTGGATCGCGCGGGCCTGATTGGGTTTCGATCTGGTTACCCGCCCGGACAAGGCCCAATGGTCGCGCGGCTCTCAGACCGCGCGTGCGACCAGCACGCGGGGGCTGCCGGGCACCGGCACATAGCCCTCGAAGGACCAGCCGGCCTCGTCCAACCAGGAGACCACCGTCTCCTCCGGCCAGACCACGGTGCCGTCGAAGTTGATGTATTCGGCGGCGTGCCGGGCGTCGAGGTCGCGCTGGGCCGATGACGTGTCGTGGAAGAAGTCGAACACCGCCAGCTTCGCGCCGGGTCGGGCCGAGGTCCGCAGGTGCGCCAGGATGGCGCGGTTCTCCGGGTCGGAGAAGCGGTGGATGACGTGGATGGCCAGGACCAAGTCGTGATTGCCTCCGGGCACGCCGGTCTCGGTCGGCATGTCGGCGAAGGTCACGCGCCCGCCCAGCCCGGCGGCCTCGACGTCCGCGCGCAGGGCGGTCGAGTCGGGGTAGGCGAATGTGACCGTCAGATCGGGGTTGCGCCGCATCAGTTCGATCGACCAGCCGGCGGTGAAGCCGCCGAAGTCGAGGACGCGGGTGCGGCCCTCGGTCGGGAACTCATGGGCGAACCAGTGGGCGTGCAGGGCGTTGTAGCGCATGACTCCCGCCATGAAGGCGGTCATGAAGGCTTCATCGCTGGCGTCGAAGGCGCCGCCCTGGTCGGTGTCGACCGTCCGCCGCCAGTGATCGTCGAAGGAGTGGAAACTGCCGATCTCGAGGAAGTTCAAGAAGGGGGTGAGGTCGAGGTCGCCGCCGGTCAGATAGTCGCGGGCGTCGGCCTCCAGGGCGTAGCGGCCGTTTGAGCGCGTCATCAGGCCCGACGCGTGAACGCCGTCGAGCAGAATCCTGGTCTGGCGTTGGCTGCGGCCGATGGCCGCAGCGGCGGCTTCGACCGTGTCCGCGCCATCGGCGACCGCCTGGAACAAGCCGACCCGGGCGGCGCCGAAGAGCGTCTTCGAAGCCATGTAACCGGTCGCGATGTCGATCAGGCGCGAGGGATCTGCTGTCATGGGAGGCTGCTTTCATTCGGGCCGCGTGGCGGCGAGGGTGAACAGCCAGCAGTCTACATGCGTGGAAAAAAGTCCGCTACCCTCAGACTATGACAATCTCGACGCAGGCTTACCCGGGCCCCCGGCCCGTTCTTCTCATCCATGGACTCGGCGCCAGCGGTCGGCTCAACTGGTTGGACACCGGCGTGGTGGCCGCCCTCGCCGCCGCCGGACGCGGCGCCCTGGTTGTGGGGCTGCCGGGGCATCCGGGCGGCCCGCAGGTCGCCAGGGGCGAAGTCTCGCTTCCCTCACTGGTCGCCGACCTGGCTGAAGCCGTGCGCGAGTCGGGGCAGGACCAGGCCGACGTCTTCGCGCACTCGCTGGGGGCGCGGATCGCCTGGGAGCTGGCGGGCGCCGGCGTCGTTCGCCGGGCCGTGCTCGACGCTCTGGCGCCCCTCGACCCGTTCGCCAGGCTCGACATCGCCGCCCTCGAGTCGGTGATCGCGGGCGCGGCCGCGCCGGATCCGCTCATCGGCATGTTCGCCCAACTCGTCCAAGGCCCCGGCCTGCACACGGCATCGGCCGTCGCGCTGATCGAAGGCGTCGGCGCCTCGCCCTTCGACCCCGCCGCGGCGAACCGGCCGTCCGTCCCCGTCCTGCTGGTCGCGGGCGCCGATGACGCCATGGCGCGGGGCGCGGACCAGATCGCCGCCGGACTCCCCCAGGGCGACTTCATCAGCGTCCCCGGCGACCACGAGGGCGCCCTGGCGTCGCCGCAATACGCCCGGGCCGCGATCGCCTTCGTGACCCGACCCTGACCCGGGGCGATCAACCGCCGGGCGGGACCTCGCGGTCGATCCACAACTCGGCCGCCGCCTCGCGCAGGCGGGCGGCGCCAAGCGCGCCGACCAGCCCCAGGGCGCCAACGCCGTCCTCGAGCTGCGCCACGCTCGACACCCCGACCAGCACGTTGGCCGTCGCCGGATGGGTCAGGCAAAAGGCGATGCCCAGCTGCGCCGGGGTCACCCCCAGCTCCCGCACCGCCGACTCGACCCGCGGCCAACTGGCGATGATCTGCTCGCGGACGCCCCCGACATCGGCGCCGATCTTGCGGCTGGGCTGGGTCTTGCCGACGAGGATGCCCCCCTCAAAGACGTCCGACGCCTGCAGGGTCAGCCGTCCGGCGTCGAACAACTCGCCGTAGGGCCGGCCCTCCGCCATCGACCGGCGCGCCAGCCCGTACTTCAGCTGCGCGAAGGTCGGGGGGATGAGCCCCTCGGCGGCGGCGAAGGCGATCGCCTCGCGCGCTTCGGACACGGGCCAGTTGTTGACGCCCCAATACCGGAACCTGCCGGCCTCGATCTCGCGGTTGACGTCGACCACGACCCGGCGGATGTCGACCGGATCGACATGGTCGCCGACCACCACGCAGTCCGCGGCCGCGACCCCGATCCGGGCCAGCGATTCCTCCATCCAGGCGGCGAAGCCCGTGCGCGGGTAATCCCAAAGCCAGAGCTTGCCGCAGAGCACGTAATCCTCGCGGGCCAGGCCGGCCTGGCGGCTGTACTCGCCGAAGAGGATGTCCGTCCTCGACCCCTCGGCGTGGGGGCCAAGATTGTAATTGCCGACGTCAAAGAAGGTCGCGCCGACCTCGGCCGCGCGCCTGAGAAGCGCCACGGCGTCCTTGGGCGTGGTCCGGTCCCAGACGTTCCATGAGCCGAGGGCGAGGACCGGAACGTCCTCCCCGGGAGCGATCCGGCGCCGCGGCACGGCTCCTGCCATTGTCATGACCCCTCCTGAAGTGTATTTTTCTACGTGCGTATACATTAGCGGAGCGTGGCGCCGTCCTCGCCTGTACCGAAGGAGCGACATGGCCAGGACCGTCCTCATCACCGGCGGGGCCGGCGGCCTCGGCGCGGCCCTCACCGCCGCCTTCAGCGCGCGCGGCGACAGAGTCGTGATCGCCGACCTGCCCGGCCCAAGACTGGACACGGCCGCCGCCGAACCGGCGGTGGAGGCCGTCGCCCTGGACATCACGGACGCCGCCGCCGTCCGCGCCGCAGTCGAACTCATCGCCTCGGACAACGGCGGCTTGGACGTGCTCGTCAACAACGCCGGCCTGTTGCACCTGCACGGGTCGGTGGTCGACCTGCCGGTCGCGGACATCGAGGCCATCTTCCGCGTCAACGTCATCGGAACTTTCGCCGTCACCCAGGCCGTCGCCCGGCAGATGATCGCGGCCGGGACCCCGGGGGCGATCGTCAACGTGTCTTCGATCGGCGGGCGCCAGCCGACGCCCGGCATGGGCGCCTACGAGTCCTCCAAGGCGGCCATCGACCAGCTGACCCGCTGGGCGGCGATCGAATTCGCCGCCCACGGCATCCGCGTCAACGCCGTCGCCCCCGGGCCGATCGACACCCCGATGATGAGAATCGACATGCCCGAAGGCTCGGCGGCGCGCGAGCAGTGGCTGGCGCGCATCCCGCTGAGGCGGCTGGCCGACCCCGCCCGGGTCGCGGCCGCCGCCGTCTTCCTCGCCAGCGACGAGGCAGACGGCATCACCGGCGTCAGCTTGCCGGTCGACGGCGGTCAGCTTCTGGTCTAGCCAGGCGCGCCCGGCGCGGCGCCAAACCGCGCCGATAGGTGGGCAGGCCGTCCAGGTAGGTCGCATCGACCTCGACGGCCGGCATTTCGGCGGCGCAGGTGGGCGCCCGGTCCAGCACCACCAGGTCGGCCGCCTGACCAACGCCGATGACGCCTTTCCAGCTCTCGGCGTGGTCGAACCAGGCGGGAATCGCCGTCCAGGCGCGCAACAGTTGCGTCAGCCGCGCTCGCTGGTCGCCGGCCGGCCCCATCCAGGCGTCGGCGTTGGCGACCTCACGGCGCCAGTCGAGGGACAGGAAGGGCGCGTCGGAGCTGAGCGAGGCGGGCACACCCCGCCGCCAGGCCTCTGCGTAGGCCCAACCGGCACGCGCGCGCGCGGCGCCAAGCGTCTCAGACACCCACGGCTCGGTCGCGGTCCCGATGCCCGCCTGATAGGTCACGCCCACGCCCAGTTCCGCCATGCGGTCAAGCTGCGCCGGCGTCGCCAGGTCGCCATGGATGACATAGGGCCGCAGATCTTGGTCGCGGACGTCCGCCTCCGCGACCGCATCGAGGATGGTGTCGATCGACCTGTCGCCGGTCGCGTGGACGCCGACCTGGTGGCCGGCGCGCAGGGCGGCGACCACCATCCGCCGGAGCGCCTCGGCGCGCGCGGCTTCATCGGCGCCTTCGACCGTCAGCCGGCCCTGGCTGCCGTCGGCGTAGTGGCAGTGGACCCAGGACGTCTGGGTGATGGGCACGCCATCGGCGAAAATCTTGACCCCGGCGACGCGGAACCGGCGCGGATCGGGGGTGGCCGTGTCGTAGTCCGCCAGGCCTTCCACCAGTCCGGCCAAGTTCGACGGGCCGTCGATCGGCCCGAACAGCATCAACAGGTTGACGCGCTGCTTGAGCCGTCCCTCGCGCGCCAGGCGCTGGTACAGGCGCAGGGTGGCGGTGCCCATCGCGCCGGTCGGGCCGTGGTCCTCGCCCGGGCCGATCCCGGGCTCGGTGTAACTGGTGATGCCGAAGGAGGCCGCGACGTCGGCGGCGCCGAGCAGGGCTGCGAGGCGTTCCTCCTCGGTCGAGACCAACCGCTGGTCGAAGGCCGGCGGGTCGTCGCTGAAGAAGACCATGGGCCAGGTGGCGCCGACCCAGGCGGCGTGCATGTGCGTGTCATTGATGCCGGGCAAGACCGCGCGGCCGGAGATGTCCTCGACGCGCGTGCGCGGCCCGATGTGCGCCGACACGGCCGCGTCGCCCCCTACGGCCACGATCCGCCCGCCCAGGACGGCGAGCGCCGTAGCCGTGGTGTCGGCCTCGTCGAGGGTCAGCACCGTTCCACCGCGAAACACAAGGTCGGCTTCCATCACATCGTCCTCCTCGGTTTTTATTCAACTGTTGTAGACTAACGTCTGCCGTGCACCATTCGCCCCACGGCCACCGATCCCGAGGAGAAACGCCGATGCGACTGCCGACAACGTCACGGGCCGCCGTGCTGGTCGCGCACAACCAGCCGCTCCAGTTGCAGGAGTTGGCGCTGCCAGACGCGGTCGCGCCCGGCGCCGCGCTGGTGGCGATCCTGCGGGCCACCCTCTGCGGCACAGACATCGAGATCTGGCAAGGCGCGATGTCCTTCCCGGGCATGCTGCCAATGGTCCTGGGGCACGAGATGGTCGGAGAGGTCATCGCCGCCGGGGAGGGCGCCGCCGACGCGCTTGGCCGCCCGCTCCAGGCCGGGCAACGCATCGGCTGGTCGGAGTCGGTCTGCGGCCACTGCCACGCCTGCGCCATTCTGCGCCAGCCGGTCCTGTGCCCCAGCCGCGGCTACGGCTTCCTCCAGCGCAGTGACACCCCGCCCTGGGCGACCGCCGGCCTGTCCGAATACGCCTACGTCACCCCCCAGGCCCAAAAGCTGATCATCCCCGATTCGACGCCGTCGACTTGGGCGGCCATGGCCGGGTGCGCGGCCAAGACCGTGCTGCGGGCCTTCGACCGGGCCGGGGGCGTCCGCCCGGCCTCGACCGTCGCCATCCAGGGGGCGGGGGCGCTGGGCATCTTCGCCACGGCCGTCGCCCGCGTGGCGGGCGCGGGCAAAGTCATCACCATCGGCGCGCCGGCCGAACGGTTGACGATGGCGCGCAACTTCGGCGCCGACCACACCGTCGACATCGGCGTCGGTTCCGAGGGGATCGTCGCCGAGGTCCTGGACCTGACCGGCGGCAGCGGCGCCGACCTGGTCATCGACCTGGCCGGCGCCCCAAGCGTGGGCCAAGAGGGCGTCGGCATGGCCGCCCAACGCGGCGTCTACGCCATCGTCGGCTCAACCGGGGCGAACGCCAAACCTTTCCCGCTGAGCGCCGTCATGGGCAAGGAGCTGACCGTGGTCGGCTCGCTCAACGGCGACGTCTCCGACTACGCCCACGCGATCGAGTTCTTCACGGCCTTCGCCGACCGCTTCGCCTGGGACGACCTCTTCTCCGCGGCGGTCGGCCTGGCGGACGCGACCGACTCGATCCAGCGCATGAGCCGGGGCGTCGAAATCAAGGCCGTCATCGACCCCGCCATCGCGGCCGAGCACCGCCAACCACCGCAACCACCGCAACCACCGCAACCACCGCAACCACCGCGACAAGGAGCACCCGCATGACCAACACAGTCCCCCGCCGCCAACTCGGCGCCTCCGGCGTCGAAGTCCCGCGACTCGCGCTCGGCTCGTGGCACACCTACGACAGGATGGACTTCGAGGACGCCGTCGAGGTTGTCGCCACCGCCATCGACCGCGGTGTCAACCTGTTCGACGTGGGCGTCTACGGCTCGCCCGGCCAACAGCCACCGGCCATCACCGATGTCCTGTTCTCGGCCATCATCCGGGGCGCCGGCGTCAAGCGCGAGGGCTGGCTGCTGTCCGAGAAACTGTGGATGAGCGGCTACGACCACGGCTTCCGAGACCAACTGAGCAAAGCCCTTTTCCGCGCCGGAACCGACCACGCCGACTTGGCCGTCCTCGGCGACCTCCACCGCGACGACCTGACAATGCCGGAGATCGTCGCCGCCATGCAGGAACTCATCGACGCCGGGCTGATCCGCGCCTGGGGCGTCAACAACTGGTCCGCCGCCAACATCGACGCGCTCATTGACTTCGCCCAGGCCGAGGGCATGACGGCGCCGGCCTTCGCCCAGTTGAAGTACTCAGTCGCCCGGCGGTCCATCCCTGACGGCGAGCCGTTCGCGCGGCTGTTCGCGCGCGGTTTCGCCTTCGAGGCCTCGGACGTGCTCGAGGGCGGCCACCTGGCCGGACACCGTCAGGTCGGCCGGGAGGTGGGGGCCGACCCAGGCGGCGTGCGCGAGCGGTTGATCGGCTCGTTGGACGAATTCGCGCGAGTCGCGGCCGAACTCGGCACAACGCCGGCGCAACTGGCCGTGGCCTTCTCCCTGACGCATCCGGCGAACGCCGTCACACTTTTCGGCGCCACCCGCCTCAGCCAGCTCGAGTCCAACATCGCCGCCCTTGACCTTGTCGAATCGCTCGGCGCGGACGCCATCCGCGCCGCCGTCGCCCCGTTCTGGGCCGACAAAGACGTGGTCTCCCCCGAAGGCCCGTGAACCGCTTCCGCCAGCCGAGAGGACCGTCATGACCGATCCACGCTTTCCCTTCCGGGTCGACCCGGAAACAGTCCCAGCCCTAGAGCAGGTCAGCCAAGGCGTGCGCGCCATGACCGAGGAGGACCTCCGCAATCCTCAGCCAGGCCTCCCGGAGACGCCGCATGAGCAGGTCATAGACGGCCGGGCGATTGAATGGGAAGACATCACCATCCCCGGTCCGGGCGGTGCCATTGGGCTGACCGTGATCCGCCCGGCCGAGCTGGCGGGACCGGTCCCCGGGTTCTGCAACGCCCATGGCGGGGGCATGGTCACCGGCACCAAGGAGATGGACAACGCGCGGCTGGTCGAAATTGTGTCCGAATTAGGCGTGGTGGCGGTCAATGTCGAGTACCGGCTGGCGCCGCGCCATCCCTACCCGGCCGGGATCGACGACATCTACGCCGCCTTCGAGTGGACGGCGGCGCACGCCGCCGTCTTGGGGATCGACCCGGGCCGGATCGTCGTCATGGGCGGCTCGGCGGGCGGTGGCTTCGCCGCCGCCGTCGCCCTGCGGGCCAGAGACCGCCGCGGGCCGGAGATCGCCGGCCAGCTTCTGCTCTGCCCCATGCTTGACAACACCAGTTCGACGCTTTCAGCCTTGCAGTACGGCGAACCAGCGTTGGCGGCTTGGGCATTGGAGAACAACCAGTTGGCCTGGCGCATGGTCCTCGGCGACGCCTTGGCCGCCTCGACCGACGCCCCCGCCGATGCCGCGCCCGCCCGCGCCGTAGATCTATCAGGTTTGCCGCCCGCCTTCATCGAGGTCGGCAGCGCCGAGATGTTCCGCGACGAGGACGTCGACTACGCGCGGCGGATTTGGGCGGCCGGCGGCGAGGCAGAGCTTCACGTCTGGGGCGGCGGCTTCCATGGCTTCGACTTTTTCGCCCCCGGCTCGCGGATCGCCCGGGCGGCGATCCAAGCGCGCCTCACCTGGCTGCGCCGCCTGCTCGGTCTGTGAGGATGCGGCCATGAGGGCGCCCTACGACCCGGACCTGCTGGCGGGCATGGAGACGATGCGCCAATGCTTCGAACCAGTGCCGTTGCGGGCCGACACCATCGGGCCAAGCCGCGAACACGTCGACAAACTGCTGGCGACGCTGCCCCGGCCTCAGAGCGCGGCCGTCGCCTGGCGCGAGGCCAGCGTCATCGGACCCGGGGGCAATGAGGTCGCGCTGACCATAGCCCTTCCCCGCCAAGGCGCGCCCGGGGCACAAGGCGCGCCCGCTGTCTATATCATCCACGGCGGCGGCATGGTGCTGGGCAACCGCTCCATGACCGCGCCCCAGGCCGCCGAACTGGTCGAACGCCACGGGGCGGTGGTGGTCTCAGTCGAGTACCGCCTCGCCCCCGAGCACCCGTTCCCGGCAGGCCTGGAGGACTGCTACACCGGGCTGACCTGGTTCGCGGAGCGGGCCGGCGAACTCGGCGCCGACCCTGGGCGAATCCTGGTCACCGGGACGTCGGCCGGCGGCGGCCTCGCCGCCGGGCTCGCGCTGCTGGCCCGCGACCGCGGCGGGCCGCCGCTGATCGGCCAACTGCTCGACGCGCCGATGATCGACGACCGCAACGACACCGCGTCATCGCGCCAGTACGACGGCATCGGCGTCTGGGATAGAAACGACAACCTGACCGCCTGGGCGGCGCTGCTCGGCGCGGCGGCGGGCGGGCCTGACGTGTCTCCCCATGCGGCGCCCGCCCGGGAGACCGACCTCTCACGCCTGCCGCCCACCTTCATCGAAGTCGGCGCCGCTGAGGTCTTCCGCGATGAGGCGATCAAATACGCGCTCGCGCTCGGCGCCGCCGGGACGCCGTGCGAGCTGCATGTTTACGAGGGCGCCCACCACGGCTTCGCCGGTTTCTCGGCCCAGGCCGCAGTCAGCCGCCTCGCCGTCCAGGCCCGCCAGAACTGGCTCGACCGCCTCCTGGCGCGCTAGCCGCAAGGCCGTGAAGTTAAGCCCGGTGGTGGGGTTGTCAAGGGGGATCGCCGGTGAGGAGGGCGATGTCGATGTGGGCCTTGCGGCATGTGCGGTCGAGGACCGGTAGTTTGCGGATGGTCTTGGCCCGTGTCAAGAAGTCCCCGCCCGCGGACCGGACAGCGCCCATCACCCCCTTCGCGTCGAAGTTGCGGTCCGCCAGCACGAGCGTGCCCGGGCGGGCCGCGGCCAGCGCTTCGGGCGCCAAGGTGGTCTCCCCGACCCCGGTCGGCGCGAACACGGCGTCTATGATCGCCCTGGTGGCGCACGCGACCAGGTCGCCGCCCGGACTGGCGTCTCCCACCCGTCCGCGCTCCGCCTGCTGGCCACCCCCATCTCTGCACCCGAAATGCAGAGAGAGGCATGATTTCGTTCGTTCGTGACGAAACAGGGTGTACTTTCGCAGGTAAGGCGTGTAGCATGGAACCATGCTGATCAGGTTTGAGGCGACGAACTTTCGATCGATCGCAGCAGAGACAGAGTTGTCCATGGTCGCGGTCGACAAAGACCGTGACGAGGTCATCCCCGTCGGACTGCTGAACGAGAGCCTTGTCAAGGTGGCGGGAGTGTATGGACCTAACGCCTCCGGCAAGTCGAACGTTGTTGCCGCTCTGGGGTGGCTCCGAGATGCCGTCGCACGCTCGCTCAGGTACTGGGATGAGGCCATCCCCTACGATCCGTT
>JAITJZ010000138.1 GCA_031278655.1 Bifidobacteriaceae bacterium | reverse complement strand
GTTCCCGCGCCTGTGGGTGGGGCGGGGGGGCCCCGGGGGGGGGGGGCCCCCGGGGGGGCCCCACCGCCACGGTCTGCGCGGGGGGGGCGTAAAAAAGGGCCGCACCCTCCGGGTGCGGCCCCACAAGGGCGGGTTCTACTCGATCAGGCTTTGCCCAGGATGCGGTTCAGCCTGGTGCCGCAGACGGGGCAGACGCCCTTGGCCATGCGGCGGTTGTTGGTGATGACGACATCGCCTGTGGCTTCGCGCTTCTGCTTGCATTTCACGCAGTAGAACTCACCGGTGTACGTTTCCGACACTATATCTCTCCATTCACAAAAAACGCGCCGACCGGCTGGTCAGCGCTCTCGCTGTGGGACCGATACTACAGGTCCGCCGCTCTCCCCAAGGTCAGCCCCCGGCCAGCCCCAGGTCAGACTCAGGTCAGACTCAGGTCAGACCCCGGTCAGACCCAGTAAGACCCGGGTCAGCCGGCGCTCCCGCCCGGACGCGCCGGCGCATAGTGCCCCCGCCCGCGCGTGACGCCCCCCGCCGGCCCCGCCCGCGCGCGGCGCCCCCCGCCGCCCGCCACCGGTCGGCGCTGTCACATTGACCAAGTGGACTTGGGCGGCGGAATGGGGCAAGGTGTGGCCGTGAATGATTCCGGCTTGGCGATGATCGCCGTCCACGCCCATCCCGATGACGAGTCGTCCAAAGGCGGCGCCACGATGGCGAAATACGCCGCCGATGGCGTCCGCGTGGTTGTCGCCACCTTCACCGGCGGCGAGCGCGGCGACGTGCTCAACCCCAATCTGAAAGGCGATCCGGCGGTCGAAGGCGACCTGCCCGCGCTGAGGCGCCGGGAGATGGCCGCGGCCGCCCGCGTGCTGGGCGTCGAGCAGGAGTTCCTGGGGTTTGTCGATTCGGGTTTCCCGGAGGGCGACACGCCGCCGCCCCCGCCGCCCGGGTCCTTCGCCGCCACCGACCCGGCCGTGGCCGCCCTGCCCCTGGTGGCCATGATCCGCCGGGTCAGGCCGCAGGTGTTGACCACATATGACCCGTCCGGCGGCTACCCGCACCCCGATCACGTCCACACCCACAGAGTGTCGATGGCGGCCCTTGAGATCGCGGCCGACCCGGCCGCCCACCCAGAGTTGGGCCCACCCCATCGCGTCGCCAAGGTCTATTACGACCAGGCGCTCTCCCTGGAGCGGGCCGAAGCGTTGCACCGGGCGATGGTCGCGCGCGGACTCGAGTCGCCCTACGGCGAGTGGCTGAAGGCCCCGCGCCGGCGCCAGGCCCGGCCCGGGGCGGTGACGACGCGAGTGCCGGTGGCCGAGTTCTTCCAGATCCGCGACGCGGCGCTGCGCGCCCACGCCTCGCAGGTCGACCCGGACGGGTGGTTCTTCAAGGTCCCGCGCGACCTCGAGCGCGAGGTCTGGCCGCACGAGGATTTTGAGTTGGCGTCATCGACCGTGCCCGTGGCCGAGCCGGAGACCGATCTCTTCGCCGGGTTGCGCTGACCGCCGCCGATGAGCGTCGCCCCGGGTTTGCGTTGACCGGCCAGCCACGGCCGCCCACAGCCCAGCGCAGCCCCGCCCCGCCCAGCGCCAGCTCGGGGATCGTCAGCGCGTCGCGGCCATCGCCACGGCGATGAAGTGGCAGGAGAATCCCGCCACCGTGCAGGCGTGGAAGACCTCATGGAATCCGAAGACGCCCGGCCACGGGTTCGGCCGCTTGAGGCCGTAGACCACCGCCCCGGCCGTGTAGGCCACGCCTCCGGCCAGCACCAACCAGGTCACCGCCACCGGCGCGCCGCTGCCCCAGAATTGCGGCAGAAACCAGAGCGCGGTCCACCCCAGCGCGATGTAAATCGGCACGTAGCTCCAACGCGGCGCGTTCAGCCAGAGCATCCGGATGAGGATGGCGGCCCCCGCCCCGCCCCAGATGGCGCCCAGCAGCACCGCGGCGGTGCGCGGCGGCAGCAGCAGCAGGGCCAGCGGCGTGTAGGTGCCGGCAATGATGAGCGCGATGTTGGAATGGTCGAGCCGCCTCAGCCGGCCCCACCAAACCGGCCCCCAGTTGCCCAGGTGGTAAGTCGCGGACGTGCCGAACAACGCCACCGCCGTGGCCGCGAAGACGGCGCAGCCGATCTTCGCCGCCACGCCCCTGGCCACCAAGATCAGGATCAGTCCGGCCGCCACCGTCAGCGGGAACATGGCCGCGTGAATCCAGCCGCGCAGGCGGGGCTTGGGCCCCGCGTCCATTGGGATGGGCGTTGGAATGCTCTCAACCGGGTCAATCTGGGCTACCGTCACCCAAGTTACGCTACCGTAGGTTCGTCTTCGGCCCGGCGCCGAGATGTGCGAGATCGGTGCAGGATTGGCTGAGATTTGGCGCTGACCAGCCCCGGCGCGGCCAAGTATGGCCTGGTGGCCGCCTCGCGCCGAGCACGCCGAGCCGATCACCGAGCACGCCGGAAGGCCGGGCCCGCCGCCGGTCGCGCCGCCCGGTCTAGAGTTGAGGCGATGCTTCTGCCGCGACCGCTGTACCGCCTCTATGAATGGCGGCTGGCCAAGGGATTGGCGCGCGAGGACCTGCCGCGCCACGTCGGCGTCATCCTGGACGGGAACCGCCGCTGGGCCAAGGAGGCGGGCACGTCCGCCGCCAGCGGCCACCGCGCCGGGGCGGACAAGATCAGCGAGTTGCTGGGTTGGTCGGAGGAAGTTGGCGTCGAACTGGTGACGCTGTGGATGCTGTCGACCGACAACCTGTCCCGCCCGCCGGCCGAACTCGGGCAGTTGATGGGCATCATCGAGCAGTCCGTCGAACAGTTGGCGCGCACCGGGCGCTGGCGCCTGCAGGTTGTCGGCGCGCTCGACCTGCTGCCCTATGAGACCGCCGAACGCCTCCACCAGGCCCAAGCCCGCACCGCCGAGGTCGACGGTTTGCACGTCAACGTCGCCGTTGGCTATGGGGGCAGACGCGAAATCGCCGATGCCGTGCGCTCGCTTTTGGCCGAGAAGGCCCGCGACGGCATCTCAATTGAGCAACTGGCGCAGACGCTGGACGTGGAACAGATCGCCGAGCATCTTTACACTCGCGGCCAACCCGACCCGGACCTGGTCATCCGCACCTCAGGCGAGCAGCGGCTGTCCGGATTCCTGCTTTGGCAGTCGGTCCACGCCGAGTACTACTTCTGCGAGGCCTACTGGCCTGATTTCCGCCGAGTCGATTTCTTGCGGGCGCTGCGGTCCTACGCCGCCCGCGAGCGCCGACTGGGCCGCTGACCGGCGGGCGGGGCGCGCCCGCCGGGCGCGCCCCGAGGGACGGTCAGCCCGGGCGGGTCATCTTCATGACGTCTAGGGCCGCGTCCAACTGCGCCTCGGTGATCTTGCCCTCGTGCACCAGGCCGAGGTCGATGACGGCTTGGCGGACGGTGGTCCCGTGCGCCACCGAATACTTGGCCACCTTGGCGGCTGCCTCGTAGCCGATCACCCGGTTCAGCGGCGTGACGATCGACGGCGAGGACTCGGCCAGTTCCAGACAATGATCTTTGACGGCGCTGATGCCGTCGACCACCTTGTCCGCCAGTTGGCGGCTGACAGCCGCCAACAGCCGGATCGACTCCAGCAGCGCCGAGCCGATCAACGGAATCTGGACGTTCAATTCGAAGAAGCCGGAGGCCCCGCCCCAGGTGATTGCGGCGTCGTTGCCGATCACCCGCGAGCAGACCTGCAGCGTCGCCTCCGGAATGACGGGGTTGACTTTGCCCGGCATGATCGAAGATCCGGGTTGGAGGTCCGGCAGGTGGATCTCGCCCAGGCCGGCCCTGGGGCCGGAACTCATCCAGCGCAGGTCGTTGCTGATCTTGATCAGCGACACGGCGGCGGTCTTGAGCTGGCCGGACAGTTCCACCAGCGCGTCGCGGGCGGACTGAGCCTCGAAGTGGTTGCGGGCCTCTGTGATCGGCAGGCCGGTGTCTTCCGCCACCAACTCAATCACCCGCTCCGGGAATCCGGCCGGGGTGTTGATGCCTGTGCCCACGGCGGTGCCGCCGAGGGGCACTTCGCAGACACGGGGCAGCGCCGACCGAACCCGTTCGGCGCCGTAGGCGATGGCCGCCTGGTACCCGGAGAACTCCTGGCCCAAGGTGACCGGCGTGGCGTCCATCAAATGCGTGCGGCCTGCCTTGACGACATCGGCGAACTCTGCCGCCTTGCGCCCAAGGGCGCCCCCCAACAAGTCGAGGGCTGGGATCAGGTCGCGGTCCGCCGCCTCGGCGGCGGCCACATGGACGGAGGTCGGGAAGACGTCATTGGATGATTGCGAGGCGTTGACATGGTCGTTCGGGTGGACCGGCTGGCCCAGGCGCTGCGTCGCCAGGCGTGCCAGAACCTCGTTCATGTTCATATTGGAGGACGTGCCGGACCCGGTCTGGTAGACATCGACCGGGAACTGGTCGTCATGGCGTCCGGCGATCACCTGTTCAGCGGCCCACCCGATCGCTTCCGCCCGGGGTCCGTCGAGCACGCCCAGCTCGGCGTTCGCCCGCGCCGCCGCCTTCTTGATCCGCGCCAGGGCCCGGATTTGAGCCGTCTCAAGCCGCTGGCCGGAGATCGGGAAGTTCTCGACGGCGCGCGCTGTCTGCGCCCCGTACAGGGCCGATGCCGGAACCAGCACCTCGCCCATGGTGTCATGTTCGGTTCTGTACTCAGTCATGCTTCTACCGTCACATGAATCGCCCGGCGCCTGGGTCAACCGGGCCGGAGTGTCTGATGCTGTTCGACGCCTTCAGGCCCGCCCCGCGCCTCGCCCGCGCCTCGCCCGCGCGTCAGCCTTCGGCGATGTTCCGCTCGATCGCCGCCAACAACTCATCCAGGGCCTGACGGTTGTCCTCGACAAAGGCGGTCTCCAACTCCAATTGGATTTGCGTCAGCCTGGCCATGTAATCCGTCTGGCCGCGGCAATCGAAGTCCGCCAGGGCGACCGCCTTCTCCGGCTCGGACTGAATCATGGACCGCTGGTCCTTCGGCAGCGACGGGTTCGGGTACAGGCCGATGTCAGCCACTTGGCCGTCGGCGCCGGTGTTTATGGCGAGGTGGAAGGCCAGCACCGGCCCAGAAGTGACGCTCGGGCTGCCGCCGTCCCCGACCTGGTGCACCTCTGTCACGTCGTAGCCGCGCTCCGCCATGCAGGCCGCCCATTCCCGGTCCAGCGCCAAGGTGCGCGGGTCGTCATCGGTCTGCCAACGGATTTCCGCCATGCCGCCGACCAAATCCTGATAGATGTAGTCGCTGAGCGAGTCGGTCAGGGCGGGGTTCGGGAACAGTTGCTCCGCCCGGTCGCGGCAGCTGCCGCTCTCGCCGGGCATGGCGCTCGAACCCATATAGCCGCCTTCGAAGGGTTCCATGGCGTCCAACGCCTTGTAATAGGCGTCCTGCGCCGGTTTTGAGAGCGATTCGAGGTATTGCGCGTTCGGGTCATTGGCCACCAGTTCGGCGATGGCCGCCTGGTCTTCTGGGTCGTCCCCGTCCAACACACTTGGCGGCATCAACTCCCAGCGGCCGTAGCCGTGGGCGGCCACATCCTCCCTGGTGGCCCCCAACTGCGGCACCGGCAAACGGTCCCACAACCAGGCAGAATCCTGCTCATTGGCCGCGCTCCACGAGGGGTCATCGGGCACGGCCGCAGACGTTTGCGGGTAGTAGTCAAACCCCGCCTCGGCCATGCAGCGGGCGATTTCTTCTTCGACCTTGCCCAAGCGCTCTGCCTGGGCCTGCTCGAGCCCGGGGCCCAAGACGTTTGCCTCGTGGCGCAGAGCCTCGTAATAGGGTTCCAGCGGCATGCCCGCGGGCGGCGCGCTCGTCATCATCGCCCAGCGGACGGCGTCCTCATCGACTGCGCCTGCGGCTGCGGCTGGGGAACCGCTCGCCTCAGGGACGCCTCCAGGCGCGGTCGCGCCGCCGCCGCCTGTGCAAGCTCCTGCCAGCATTGAGACGGTCAGCGCCGTGCCGGCCAGCGCCGCAGCCAGACCGGCGCGCCCCCGGCGCGCCGAGGATCCGTCCAAAGGCGCGAGCACCGGGGCTGGCTTGGCCACGCATAGATTCTCCCACTCCACGCCCCCGGCCCCGCCCCCGGCTCCGGCCGACCGGCCGACCGGCCTTGGGTAGGGTTTACGGCATGACGGAACCGAGCCACGGCCCGAGCGGCCCATCCCTCCAGATCGACCCGCCGGCACGCGGCTTTGTCCCCTGGTACAAGCAGGCCGGGGCCTGGGTGGTGATCGGCGGCGTGGCCGTCGCCTTCTCAGCCGCGCTGGTGATCACCGCCGGCTCGGGGGCCGACCGCACGGCATCGGACCCCGCCTCCAGCCCCAGCGACAACGCGACGGCCTCCCAAAGCCCCAACGACGGCGACGGCGCAGCGGCCTCCCCGGGCGTCGAGGGCGACTTCGCCCCGGTGGCGGCGGCGGCCTGCCCCGAGGCGGACGGCACGCCCGCGGCGCTGGCGGGCCAACCGGCCGGGGCGACCGAACTGGGAGGGATCGCGCTCGGCTGCGACGGCACGCCCGGCGGCCCGGTCGCGCCGGAGACCGCAGTCACCGTCGAGGTCATGTCGGACTACATCTGCCCGTTCTGCCAGCGGTTCGAGGATGAGGTCGGGCCGCAACTGGACCAGGCCGTGCGCGCCGGCCAGGTCAAGCTGACCGTTTACCCCATGGGTTACCTGGACGTTTACTCGACCAGCGAGTACTCGTCGCGGGCGGCGCGGGCGGCGGTGGCCGTCGCCGGGCTCGATCCGCGGCACTTCGAGGCCTTCGACCAGCTGCTTTGGGACAACCAGCCGGCCGAGGGCGGCCCCGGGTTGAGCGACGAGGAGATCGCCGGCCTGGCCCGCCAAGCCGGTGTCAGCGAGGACGCGATCACGCAGTTCACCAGCGGCGCCTACGACGCCTGGGTGGCTCAGACGACGGCGGCCGTGTCCGGTTCGGAAGGCTTCCAGGGCACGCCGTGGGTGCTGATTGGCGACGGGACCAGCCTTTACCAGTGGGATTGGTCGGGCGGCGACCTCCAGACCGCGATCGCCAAGGTGGCGGCCGGGCAACAGCCGTAGTCGGGCGCGGCGGCGCCCTTTGGCGGCCGCATTTGCCGCCGATGCCGTCCGCCCGGTTTCCCGCGTCGGCCCGGTTTGCGAGGGTGGGAGCCGCGCCGGCGACACGCGCCCGGTTGGCCGCGCCGGCGACGCCTGAGGGGTGGGTGCCGCGTTACGCGAGCGCCGCTTTGGGCGTCATCCACAGGCCTTTCCTTTCTGCGCGGCCGCCTTGCCGGCGACGGTGTTAGCTGGAGCCGAAGGTTGGCTCGAGCGGAAGGAAAATTGCAGATGAGAACCGACTTTTGGACAACGGACGAGCGCGGGCCGCAGGGCCCGGGCGGCGGATGGGTTCTGCCCCAGGATGACGCCGAGGTTGGCGGCATCACCGCCGAATATGCGATCGCCATTCTGACGGCGGCTGGTTTCGCGGGGCTGCTCTTGGCGATCCTGCAATCGGACACCGTGCGCGCTTGGCTCTTGGCGATCGTTGAAAGGGCGCTGGGTTAGCGATGGAGCGCCGCGACCAGGGCACCGTCACAGTCGAGCTGGCGTTGGCGCTGCCGGCCGTGATCGGGTTGATGGCGGTCTGCCTGGCGGTTGGATCGGCGGCGGTGGCGCAGGTCGGCGTGCTGGGGGCGGCCAGGGCGGCGGCCAGGGCCGCCGCCCTCGGTTTGAGCGACGCCGAGGTTGAGGCCGCCGCCGTCGCCGTCGCCGGCGGCGGCGTCACGGTCAGCGTCAGCCGGGGTGGTGGTCTGGTGCAGGTGACTTGCGGGCGGCGGGTGGCGCTGGCGCCGTTCGGATCAGGCGTTGCCTCGGCTGCGGCAACCGCCGTGTGCGAACCAGCGCGCGGCTGCGGCTAAGACGATGGACCGGGAACACATGCCGCGGCTCGCGCCCCGCCGCCGGCGGGGCCGCGACCCGGCGTGCCGCCCGCGGGCAAGCGGACGCGCGCGGAAAGTCTGCCGCCTCCGAATGGGCGTGGGCGCTCGGGCAAGCGGGCGCGCCCGGACAGGCGGGCGCGGACGGCGGGGCCAGGGCGCTGGCGAACGAGGATCGGGCACGGTGTTGGTGATCGGGCTGGTCGGAGCGCTGGCCGCGACCCTGGTGGCATTGTCCGCCGTCGCCGCCGCAGTCGCGGCGCAGCAGCGCGCGGTGACCGCCGCCGACTTAGCTGCCCTGGCCGGCGCTCAGCGCCTGATCGACGGGGGAACGCTGGATCAAGCCTGCGGCGAATCGGACTTGGTCGCCACGCGGAACGGAGCGGCCCTGGCGCATTGCGGCCGGGCGCCGCCCGGCCGTCTGACGGTTGATTGCACCGTCGCGGTCGACCTGCCGATCCTGGGCAGACGGGCCGCCTCGGCCACGGCTGTCGCGGGTCCGCCCTGACCCCGAACCCCTAACCACTCCGCGCGGCGTCACTCGGCGCCGCCTTCCGGCGGCGCGAGCGGGGTGCGCTGGGCGGGCGGAGTCGCCGCTGGGGGCGGATGGACTGCCGCAGGCGTCAGCGCGGGGACGCGGCCAGCGGCGGGTCCTCGGGGTTGGGGGGTTTCCGGGGCTGGTGGTCTTTGACCAAGGTCGAGACCAAGGCCAGCGCGCCAGCTTTGGACAAGCTCTGGTTGCCGTTGCCGCACTTGGGCGACTGGACGCAGGATGGGCAGCCATCCTCGCATGGGCATTCGGCCAGTAGCCCGCTGACGGCTTCGAGCAGTTCGGCGCGGCGCTGGAAGGCGCGTTCCGCGAAGCCGGCGCCGCCGGGCACCGAGTCGTGGATGAAGATGGTGGCTTCTCCGGTGTCGGGGTGCGCCGCCGCCGAAAGCCCGCCGAGGTCCCAGCGGTCACAGGTGGCCAAGAGCGGCAGCAAACCGATGGCGGCATGCTCGGCCGCGTGCAGGGCGCCTGGTACCTCGGCGGCCTCCAAGGCCGCCTCGGCCAGGGTGGCGGCTGGAATCGTCACCCAGGTGGCGGCCGTCCGAAGGACCGAGGGCGGCATGTCGAGGGGCTCGGCGCCGATCCGTTCGAGGCCGGGCGTGCGCAGCCGCATGAAACCGGTCACCTGCGCCGTGACATCGACCAAGCCGAAGTGCCAATCGGCGCGCGCCCCCGGCGCCCCGGCGCGGCGCTCGACCACTTGAACCGTCGAGCTGTGCAGGGGCATGGTCCGGTACGGCGGCTGGCTGGCCTCGACCATGGCCACGCCACCTTCCAGATCCAGGGCCGTGACCTGGAAACTCTCGCCTTGGTGCAGGTAGACCGCGCCCGGGTGGACGGCTGCCGGCGCGCTGGCGGAGTCGACGGTGCCGAGCACCCGCCCGGTCGCCTCCTCGACCACTTGCACCACGGCGCCGCCGGCGCCGCGCAGATCGGTCAGGTCGGTGGCGCGCTCCGGCAGGACCCAGAACCAGCGCTGCCCGCGCTGGCGCAGCGCCCCGGCGGCGGCCAGGGACTCGACAACGCCGGCCGCGGCCGGGTCCAAGGCCGCCAGTTCGGATGTCTCAAGCGGCCATTCGGCGGCCGCGGCCGCCAAATGCGGGGCCGCGACATAGGGATTGGACGGGTCGAAGACGGTCGCCTCAAGCGGAGCGCCGACCAGCGCCTGCGGATGTGTGACCAGATAGGAGTCGAGCGGATCGGTTCCGGCCACCCAGACCGCTAGCCCATCGCCGCCGGCCCGGCCAGCCCGCCCGGCCTGTTGTTTGAGAGCGATCCGGGTGCCGGGCCAGCCTGCGCTGATGACCGCGTCAAGACCGGCCACATCGATCCCGAGTTCCAGTGCCGTGGTTGAGACCAGGCCAAGGAGCGCGCCATTGCGCAGGCGTCGCTCAAGGTCACGGCGTTCCTCAGGCAGGTAGCCGCCGCGATAGGTGGCGACCCGCCCGGCCAGCGGCTCGCCCAAGAACTGCCGCGCCGCGTTGGCCACGGACTCGGCCGAATAACGCGAGCGCACAAACACGAGCGTTCGCGCGCCGGTCTCGACCAGTTGGACCAGCAACCGGGCCGCCTCCGCCGGGGCCGACCGCCGAAACGCGCCAGCCTCGGCGGGCTTCGCCAGCCCAAGACCACCCAACCCCGAACCAGCCAACCCCGAACCTGCCAACCCAGGATCGTCGCCAGGCCCCGACGGCGCGCCCTCCCCACAAGCCAAGGCGCGGTCCGCCCGGCCCGGCCCGGCGGCATCGGCGGGATCGGCGGCGGGGCGCCACATGACGAATGTCTGCTGGCCGCGCTCGGCGGTGTCCTCGGTGATGGCCGTGACCTGGGCGGGGTCCTCCCCGATCAACCGGGCGAAAGTCAAACCGGGCTGGCTGACGGTGGCCGAGGCGGCCAAGAAAAGCGGGTCCGCGCCGTAATGGCGGGCGAGGCGGCGCAGCCGACGCATGACCCAGGCCACATGCGCGCCCATGACCCCGCGATAGGCGTGCAACTCGTCCACGATCACATACCGGAGCCCGCGCAAAAGCCCAGCCCAGCGGGCGTGTCCGGGCAAGAGCGAGAAATGCAGGAAATCCGGGTTGGTGAGCACCGCGGCGGCTGTGGCCTGCAACCAGCGGCGCCACGCGACCGGTGTGTCGCCGTCGCAGGTGGACACTTCCAGGCCCTCGACATCGGCGGCGTCCAACAACGCCCGCAACGCCGCCAACTGGTCGGCCGCCAGAGCCTTTGTGGGCGCCAAGTAAATCGCCGATGCCCGCGGGCGGACCTGCGCCACCCGGCCAAGCTCGTAAGACTCGTCCAAGGCGGTCAAAACAGGCGCCCACAAGGCCAGCGACTTGCCGGAGCCGGTGTCCGTGGCGATGACGCAATGGCGCTCGCGGGCCGCCGCCATGGCCTCGGCCTGGTGGCGCCACGGTCGCTCGATGCCGAGGCGCTGGCAGCCCTCGCGCAGCCACGGCGCCGCCCAGACCGGCCAATCGGCATGAATGCCCGGCCGAGGCGCGGTCGCCTCGGCGTGGGTCACGCACTGAGCCCTGAGCGAAGCCTCACCCAGGGCCGCCACCAGCCGGTTCACATCACCATGGTGCTCCCACACCGATCACCGCCGCCAGTTCGTTCGCTGACGGCGGCGCGCGGGTGCGCGTCGGCGCGTCGGCGCATCAGCGCGTCGGCGCATCAGCGCATGTCGTTGGCCATGACGGCGGCCAGGTCCAGCAACGAGGCGGTCGGCGAGATGTACCAGGCGCCGTCCGCGCCCTCCACCGCGCTCAGCGCCAGGACGCTCTTCAGATCCGGCAGCCCGGTGATGTCGCCCAGGCCCGCCGCGGCGGGGTCGACCCCCAAGTCCTCGCCGCAGATTTCCTGTTCATAGCCGGCCGCGCCGACGGTCGCGCAGCCGTCCTGGTAGCTGAAGCTGACGCTCGAATAGCCGTCGCTGAACTCGCCCGTCAGCTTGCCCTTCTCAGGCACTTCAAGCCGCGCGCTGATGTCGATCGGGTCACCCCATGAGTCGGTCCCGGAGCCGGTCATGGTCCAGGCTTTGCCGCTCTCCTGCGAGACTTCGATCATGGTGAGGCCGCCGCTGAAGCTATCGATCATCAGTGTCCAGGTGTCCCCGGAGCGCGTCAGATCCAGCAATTGGTCGATCACAAGGCGGTCCAGGGAGACGCGCGCGTGCCCCGAGAGGTCGGAGGTCTTGGAGCCGGCGGCATCCTGGATGACGTCCGCCTCCGAGCCGCCGCCGAACATCCCGGCCATGGTGGGGCCGTAGACGGCCAGCAGCCGCGACTCCGCGACCGGCAGAACCTTCGCCAGTTCGCGCAGGTCACCGCTCTGAACGGTGGCGTTGACGGCATCGGCCAAATTCTCCAACGCCGCTTCTGGGCTGTCCGCGCCGCGCATCTCGCCCTCCGGGATCGGGTCGCCCAGGCCGGCGATGTCGTAGCCCCCGTCCTCGTACAGGTATTGCGCCATGGTCATCGAGACCGACGTGAACCACTGGCCGTCTTCCTCGACGGTGACGAAGAACAGCTCGCCGATGCCGTATTCGTCGATCAGTTCGACCAGGTCCTTTGAGACGGGGAAGGCTTCATCGATTTGGGCTTTGATCTCCGATTCGCTGAGCGCCCCGCCCGTGTCCATCCCGTAGTCGTAGCCGAGGACCGCGCTCGTGTCTCCCATCAGGTCATACATGTCCAGAACGGCTCCGGCCAATTTGTCGGTGTCGGCTTCGATCGACAGCGTCCCGGCGGTCACGGAGGTGCGGTCGACGCCCTCGGCGATGCGCTGGCTGGCGAACGCGAGGTCCGTGAACTCGACGGTCAGGGCGTCCTGGATGTCGGCCATCACATCCTGCGCTTCCTTCGATTGGCCCGTCTGGTTCTCCTCGGCCGTGGCCGCCTGGTACAACGGCTCCAGCAAGGTCCGCTCGGACGGCGCCACCCGCGACGCGACCTTCGCCAGGTCGAGGCTGGCGATGTCCTTCAGCAGCGCCTCGGCGGCTTCTTCGGGGCT
The DNA here is from genome assembly GCA_031278655.1 of Bifidobacteriaceae bacterium. GTDB lineage: Bacteria > Actinomycetota > Actinomycetes > Actinomycetales > WQXJ01 > JAIRTF01. The sequence continues at coordinate 630 of JAITJZ010000138.1, read as the reverse complement.
GGCGGCCCCGCCCGAGCCCCGCAGCGCCACCAGCGCCCAGGCGCCGCCACCAACAACGACCAGCGCCACGGCCACCGCCGTCGCCACCAGCCCGCGGCGCATCTTCCGCTTCGGGGCGCGCCGCTCCGGGACGCCGTCCGCAGCGGCCGCGCCGCCAGGCTGATCGGCCAGCGGGTAATAGCGCCCGTCAGAGGCCAGATATTGGCCCCCGGCCGGGCCGCCAAGGCTTTGTCCGATGCCGTCTGGCCGGGTTTGCGCGCCCGGCCCGGTTGACATTGGGGCGGTTGGCGCCGGCTGGCCGTATTGGATCGGCTCGGTCGGCTGAGCCGGTTCGGCCGGCCGGCCCCAACCGGAGTCCGGCGCGGGCTGCGTGGGCTGACCCCATTGGTTCGGCTGGCCGGGCTGGACCGGCGCGGCCGCTTGCGCGGGCTGACCCCACTGATCGGACTGGCCGTACTGGATCGGCTCGGTCGGCTGAGCCGGTTCGGCCGGCCGGCCCCAACCGGAGTCCGGCGCGGGCCGAGCCGGCTGACCCCACTGATCGGACTGGCCGGGCTGGCCGTACTGGATCGGCTCGGTCGGCTGAGCCGGTTCGGCCGGCCGGCCCCAACCGGAGTCCGGCGCGGCCGG
>JAITJZ010000053.1 GCA_031278655.1 Bifidobacteriaceae bacterium | reverse complement strand
CAAGGATACGGATGCGCCTCATTCGCGCCCCCCATGCAGCCGCCCATCTCCGGCATCGGCACGGAGTCGACGGCCGCCAAGTCGTAATCGGCCAACTCAGCGCCCAGCAACGCGACCCTGTACTCCCGCAGCGCCGACGCGCTCAGCGCGGCCGTATACTCGGCGTTCCGATCAGGCGCGCCCGAACCGCCAAGAGAGTCTTGCGACACGATATCCGACTCCAACATCCCGTAGCCGTACTTCTCGACATCCGCCAGGTCCTCCGGCAGCCAAGGCACCCACAACCGCCGGTCGCCCGCCCGGACCATGCTCTCCGCGTCCTCCTCGGCGCCGTCAGCCACGCGCGGGAAATACTCGAACCCCTTGTCCTTCATGCAAGAGGCGATGAACTCCTCCTGCTCGGCCTGCCACGCCCCGCCGTCCGCAGTCGCCAGATCAGACGCCCGCGACTGGGCCTGGACAAACAAATCCGAGTAATAGTCGAACGGCAGTTCCGGGCGCTCAATCCAAGCCCTGCTCTCGGGAACGCCACCTGGGGCGGGAGCGGCGCTCGACGCCGACCCGGCCTCACCACCAGCGCCATCGCCCCCTCCGCGACCGGCCGAGTCGCAACCGCCTAGAGACACCAACAGTGCCAGTCCCGCCACGCCGGCCACCGCGGAGCGACGCGGCAGACGGCGCCGCCATGCGGCGGGGGCCCTGACGACCAACTCGGCCGCCATCTGACGGGACACGGTCAAATCCTCATCCTTCTTCTTCGGTTTCGCCGTGGTGGCGATTGTCGCAGTCATCAGATGTCCTTCCCGCCAAGCTGAGCCCGGCGTGCCCGGCCAACCGTTCAAGTGATACACCCGACCCTACCGGCGCGGGCGGGCCCCGCGCCGATATGCGAAAATTGGGCGCGGACAACCCAGGACAACCCCGGACGATCCCGGACAACCCAGGACAACCCCGGACAACTCCGGACAACCCAAGGAGGCGCAAGATGGCAGGAAAGATCGCGTTCGGCGTGGACGTTGGCGGCTCGGGAATCAAAGGGGCGCCGGTCAACCTGGACAGCGGCCAGTTGACCGAGGACCGCTTCAAGATCCTGACCCCGCAACCAGCCACGCCTGAGGCGGTGGTCGGCGTCATCGCCGAATTGCTGGACCACTTCGACCTCAGCCCCGAGGTGCCCATCGGCGTCTCCTTCCCCAGCCCCATAGTTGGCGGCGTGGTCACCTGGATCGCCAACCTCGACCAATCGTGGGTCGGCGTCAACCTGGCGGAAGCCGTCGCCGCCGGCACCGGCCGCCAGACCACCGTGGTCAACGACGCGGACGCGGCCGGCTACGCCGAGGTCGCCTTCGGCGCCGCCAAAGACCACCCCGGCACCGTCGCGGTCATGACGCTCGGGACCGGGATCGGCGTGGCTTTGATCACCGGCGGGAAACTGTGGCCCAACGCCGAACTCGGGCACATCCAGATCGACGGGCACGACGCCGAGAAGTGGGCGGCGGCATCGGCCAAAGACCGCGAAGGCCTGACCTACGCCAAATGGGCCCGCCGCCTCCAGCGCTACTTCAGCGAGATCGACCGCCTGCTCTGGCCGGACCTGATCGTGGTGGGCGGCGGCGTCTCGCGCAAACACGACAAATTCCTGCCGCTGCTGAGCCTGCGCCCCAAGATAGTCCCCGCCGCCCTGCGCAACACCGCCGGGATTGTTGGCGCCGCCACTCTGGCCTGGCAGGGCGCCCAGGCAGGCGGATGAGCCGGCCTGTAAGCCGGGTTCTGTCATTGAAGACGGCCATCCATCTAGGACCCGTGTCGCCACGGGCCTCCAGCGGCCCACCCGGCGGCTCGGGCGAGCAACCCTCGAACGCCGCCTGTCTGGCCTTGCTCCGGGTGGGGTTTACCTAGCCGCCCAGGTCTCCCTGGGCGCTGGTGGTCTCTTACACCACCGTTTCACCCTTACCCCGCCTTTCGCCCCCAAAGGGCCAGGACGGGGCGGTTTGCTTTCTGTGGCACTTGCCCGCGGGTCGCCCCGGGTGGGCGTTACCCACCACCCTGCTCTGAGGAGCCCGGACTTTCCTCGGCGGGCGGTCCCCGAAGGGCGCCCGACGCGGCCGTCCGGCCGACTCATCCGGCCACAACCCTAGCCGATCTCCGCCGGTGGCGCCGCCGTGCGGTTGGTGCAGACCACCTCTGTCAAGCCCAGGTCCCACAGCCGCAGGATGTTGATCGAGGCCGGGGCCACCCGGAAGGTGAACCAGGCGTTCGCGGGCGCCCCCAGGGCCGCGCCGATCGCCGCCCGCGTGGCGATGGCGTGGGACGCGATCACCACCGTCTGACCCAGACGCGCCCGCGCCACCCGTTCCAGCGCCGCCTTGACGCGGGCGCCGACCTGCTCGCGGGATTCGCCGCCACCGGGGGCGTAAGCCGGGTCCGAGGCCCATTTGGCCACCCCGCCGGGCCATTTGGCGTCGACTTCGGCCTTGGTCAGGCCGTCCCAAAGCCCGAAGTCCTGCTCCACGAAACCATGGTCGACCTCGACCTCGAGGCCAAAGGCGGCACCCAGGGCGGCGGCCGTCTCCAGCGCCCGCGCGCTCGGCGAGGACGCCAGCGCCGTCGGCCGCGCCAGCCCGAACCACGGCGCCGCCACCATCCGCGACAGCTCCGCGCCGGCCGCCTCGGCCTGCAGCCGCCCGGCCGGGGAGAGCGGCGGGCCCGGCGCCGCCGACCCGGCGAAAACGTCGCGGTCGGTGTCGACCGACATGCCGTGGCGCACCAGGACGATGGTGGTGATCGGCCCCGGCGCCCCCGCGTGACGCTGGGCGCCGGACGCGGCCGCCTGGGCCAGCCGGACGGCATCGGACATCGACAGCTTGACTTTGCCCGATGCCGTCAGCCCGTCTCCCAGCCCCCGCCCGGCCGCGCTCGGGGCGGCCCCAGGGAAGTCCCGCTCGATGACGGACAGTTCGTCCATGGCCTCATTGGCGAGGGCGTCCGCCGCCTGGTTGCGCTCGCGCGGAACCCAGGTGAAAGCGACCGCGCGCGGACCGATCAGGGCCCGCGCCTCGGCGGCCAATTTGCCCAGGTCGGCGTTCTTGATCTTCCAGGCGCCGGACATCTGCGAGACGACCAATTTCGAGTCCATGCGGACCTCGACCGCCGCCTCCGGGTCCAAGGTCAGCGCCGCCCGCAGCCCGGCGATCAGCCCGGAGTATTCGGCCACATTGTTGGTCACTGATTCGCCCAGGTAGGCGGCCCGTTCGGCCAGGACGCGGCCGCTCGGCGCCTCGCGCACCAGGGCGCCGAAGGCGGCCCGGCCCGGATTGCCGCGCGAGCCCCCGTCCGCCTCGACAATCAGCTTCACAGGCCGGAGTCCTCGCCGCGAACCAGGATGCGGCCGCATTCCTCGCAGCGCGCGACCTCATCCGGTCCCATTTGGCGGATGGCGCCCAGGTCCGAGGCGTTCAGGTCCATGCCGCAGCCTTCGCATCGCCGCCGGACCAGGGCGGCCGCGCCAACCCCGCCCAGGCGCTCGCGCAGGCGCTCATACAGTTTCAACAGGCCCTCGTCCAAGCCTTCGGCGGCGGCCGCGCGCGCCGCCTTCTCCGCAGCCTCGACCTCGGCGATGGCCGCCAAATCGGCCTCCAATTGGGCTCTCAAATCCGAGCCGCGCTGCCCCAGCCGCTCCAACGCCGTCTCCAGCCCGGCCACAGCCGCCTGCTCCTGGTCGAGGCGCTCCATGACTTCGAGAGCTTCCTCCTCGAGCCCGTCACGGCGGCGTTCGAGCAGCTCAAGGTCCTGCTGCAGGGTCACCAGCTCGCGCGAGAGGCCGCCGCCGGACTCCAGCCGCTCGCGGTCGCGGGTCCGGCGGATCTGAACCTTGGCGATCTCGTCCTCCAGGCGCCTCAGCTCGCGCCGCACGCCTTGGGCCTTGGCCTTGGCCATCTCAGCTTCCTCGCCGACCACCTGCAACTCGTCCTTGACCAGCTCCAGTTCCGCCACCGCCGGCAGTTTGGCCCGCTTGTGGGCCAGGCGGTGCAATTGCGTGTCGTGGGCCTGGACGGTCAGCAGTTGGTGTTGGTCGGCGGCTGGAGCTCTCAAGTGTTCGTCCTTTCGACATGGGCCGTCCAAGGGTCGGCGACCTCCGGATTGACCCAGGTGACCACCTTATCGCCGGACCCGGACAGCCGCTCGCTGAGCGCCAGGGCGGCGCCAGCCAGCCAGCCCCACTCCGAGGCGGCGTGCGACACGTCCAACAGATAGGGCCGCCCCCGGCCGGCGAACTCGGCCGCCTCGCGCGCCTCGAGGGCGGGATGGTGGCGCAAGTCGGCGGTGACATAGGCGTCGACGCCCGCCTCCCGGACCGCGTCGAAAAGCGAGTCGCCCGCCCCGCCCACCACCGCCAGGCTGGTGACCGGCGCCTCCAGGGGGCCGGCGACGCGCACGCCGTGGCGGTTCGGCGGCAGGCCGTCCGCCAAGCGCCGGGCGATCTCCCCCAGGGCAGCGGGCGCCGCCAGGCGCCCGATCCGCCCGAGTCCCAGGTCCGGGTTGTCCAAGCTGGGCACCAGCGGCCGGGTTTGGCCCAGCCCGATGACGCCGGCCAGCGCCTCGGCCACCCCCCCGGCGGCCGCGTCGGCGTTGGTGTGGGCGGTGTAAAGGGCGCAGCCGGCCCGGATCAGCCGGTGCACAATGGCCCCCTTGAAGGTGGTGGCCGCCACCGATGAGACCGGCCGCAGCAGCAGCGGGTGGTGGACCACCAGCAGGTCGGCGCCCCAGTCGAGGGCCTGGCCGACGGCCCTCAGGGTCGGGTCGACGGCCAAGGCGATCCGCCTGACCGGGTCTTCCGGGGCGCCGCAGACCAGGCCGACGCGGTCCCAGTCCTCCTTCAGGGCGGGCGGATAAAGCTGGTCAAGGACGCGCACGGCGTCAGCCAAGGTGGCGGTCATGGCTCACCAGTTTAGAAGGCTCGGGCCGCCCGGCGGGCGGCCTCAGGACAACAGCGAGCGATCCGCCATCTGGCCTTTGACGGATGTGAAGCGGTCCATCAGATCGGCCACGGTGGTGCGGCGCTTCTGGCCGGCGTCGAGCTCCAGGATGATCTCGCCCTCATGCATCATCAGCAACCGGTTGCCGACCCGCAGGGCTTGGGCCATGTTGTGCGTCACCATCAAGGCGGTCAGGTTGGAATCAGCGATCACCTTGCGGGTCAACTCGGTCACCAATTCGGCCCTGGCCGGGTCGAGGGCGGCCGTGTGCTCGTCCAGCAGCAGCAGGCGCGGCCGCGTGAAAGAGGCCATCAGCAGGGACAAGGCTTGGCGTTGGCCGCCGGAGAGCATCCCCACCCGGGTCTTGAGGCGGTCCTCGAGCCCCAGCCCGAGGACCTCCAACTGCGCCCGGAAGTCCTCCCGGCGCGTCCAACCGACACCCGGGCCAAGCCCCCGGCGCCGGCCCCTGGTCAGCGCCAGAGCCATGTTCTGCTCGATCGTCAGGTGCGGCGCCGTCCCGGCCTGCGGGTCCTGGAAGACCCGCGCCAACAGGGAGGCCCGCCGGTAGGCCGGCAGCTTGGTGACGTCGGCGCCGTCGACGGTGATGGTTCCGGAGTCGGTCGGCAGCGAGCCGGCGATGACGTTCAACAACGTCGACTTGCCGGCCCCGTTGGAGCCGATGACGGTGGCGAAGTCGCCCTCGGCCAGACGCAGCGAGATGGAGCGCAGCGCCCGGCGCTCGTTGGCCGTGCCCGGGAAGAAGGTCTTCGACAAGCCGCTCAGCTCAAGCATGGTTCAGCTCCCCTTCTGGGCGTGATCCGCCGGGCCGGCCGGGGCCGGCCGCCCCGCCCGGCCCGGGACCGGGTCAGGGTCGACGGGCGTGGGGCCCTCGGCCGGCTCGGCCGCCAGCTCCGGCGCCGTCAACGGCTCGGGGACCGCCTGCCCCCGGTTGAAAGGCGAGATCCGCGCCGCCCAGCCCCGGATGGTCTGGCTCTGCGAGATCACCAGCGCGATCACCACCAGCACGGCCGAGATCAGCTTCATGTCCCCGGCCTCGGCGATCTCCCAATAGATCGCGTAATACAGGACCAACCGGTAGACCACCGAGCCGAGCACCACGCCGATCACTGCCAGAACCATGTAGCGGGTGCCCAGGATGGCGTTGCCGACGATCACCGAAGCCAGTCCCACCAGGATCAGGCCGATCCCCATCTGGACGTCGGCGAAGCCCTGGAACTGCGCGTAGACCGCGCCGGACAGGCCGACCAGGCCGTTCGAGATCATCAGGGTGACGATCTTGGTCCAGTCCGTCGAGACGCCGCTGGCCAGCGCCATCTGCGGGTTGTCGCCAGTGGCCTGGGCGGCCAGCCCGAAGTCGGTGGCCAGGAACCAGATGATGACCGCCGCGATGGCCAGGACCACCACTGCCAAGATGCCGACCGTCCACCAGGAGGCCATCAGTTTGGCCTCCTTCAGGGGCTTGAAGACGGTCGTCAGCGCCTGACCCTCGCGCATGTTCAAGCCGACGTTGGGTCCGTCCATGATCCTGAGGTTGATCGAGTACAGGCCGATCATGGTCAGGATCGAGGCCAACAGCGGGTCGATCCGCAGTTTGGTGTGCAACAGGCCGGTGATCAGCCCCGCCACGGCCCCGGCGGCGAAACCAGCCGCCGTGGCCGCGTAGGGGTCGATGCCGTTGTAGATCAGAATCGCCGCCGTCCCGCCGCCGGTGGTGAACGATCCGTCAACGGTCAGGTAGGCGAAGTTCAGAATCCGGTAGGTCAAGAAGACGCCCAGAGCCAGCAGGCCGAAGATCAGCCCTTGTTCGATCGCGGCTTGCAATGGCGCCTTCCTTGTTTCGGGTTGGGTGGCGTGGCCGGCGTCAGCCGGCGGTGGTGACAATCTCGGCGTTGGCCAGGATCGCCTCGGGGATGGTGAGGCCGTATGACTCCGCCGCCTCCTGGTTGACGATCACCTGGGTGTCCGTCACCTGCAGCGGCGCGATCGCGCCCGGCTCGACCCCCTCGACCAGGATTTCATAGGCCTGTTCGGCGGTCCGCCGCCCGAGTTCGTAATAGTCGATGCCCCGGGTCGCCGCCGCGCCGCGCTCGACCGACGAGGCGTCCGCCACGAACAGCGGAATCTGGTTGTCTTGGCCGAAGGCCACGACCTGCTCGATCCCGTCCACAACGGTGTTGTCGGTGCCGACGTAGATGGCGTCGACCCCGGCCAAGGCCTCGACCCCGGCGGTCAGTTCTGAGGAGTTGGCGATCCCGGACTCCTTGACGGTGATGCCCAAGGGTTCGGCCTCAGCCTTCAGCAACTCCAGTTGCACCACCGAGTTCTTCTCCCCGAGCGAGTACAGGTAGCCGATCGTCTTGACCTTGTCCGCCCCCATGATCTCCTGGATCAGGGCGGCCGGCCGGCCTTCGGGGTTGAGGTCGGAAGTGCCGGTGACGTTGGTGCCCGAGGCCTCCCACGACGCCACCAAGGCCGCCTCGACCGGGTCGGTGACGCCCGCGAACAGCACCGGCCGGTCGGTGATCTGGTTGACCACGGCCTGCGCCGATGGCGTGGCCACGGCCAGGATCAAGTCCAGGCTCGAGTCGGCGGCGTACTTGCCGGCGATGGTGGCGGTGTTCGCCTGGTCGCCTTGGGCGTCATCGTAGGTGTACTCGGCTTTGACGCCCTTGTCCTCAAGGCCGTCTTTGAAGCCCTGGGTGATGAGGTCAAGCGACGGGTGGGCCAGGAATTGAGTGATGGCGATGTTATAGGTCTTGACTTCTTCGCCGCCGGTGGCGGCGGGGCCGGTCGGCTCGGCGCCGTCCTTGGCGCCGTTCGTTCCGCAGGCGGCCAGGGTCAGGGCGGCGGCAGCCAGGATGGCTGTTCCGGCCAGGCGAGATGGGGTTTTCACGGTTCTGCTCTACCTCTCTGGATTGGGCGAAGCCGGCCAGCTCAATGGCGCCGCACCGACGTTACGCCAGGCAGTTTACCCGAATCTCATTACCTGGACAGATTGGCTCAATCAGCGGACGGCGTCAGGGATCGCGTTCAACCTCTCCATGTCTCGCGGACCCAACTCGAAGTCGTCAATCGCCAGATTCTCGGCCAGGCGCTCCGGGCGCGCGGTCTTGGGGAAGGCCACAATCCCAAGCTGGACCAACCAGCGCAGGACCGTCTGGGCCGGGGTCTTGCCTGCGTCCCTGGCCACCGCCCGGACCACCCCGTCGCGGAGGTCGGCGCCGCGCCCGAGCGGCCCCCAGGCCTGCGTCACAACGCCGAGTTCGGCGTGCAGCGCGCGCAGATCGCGTTGCTGGCGCAACGGGTGCAACTCGATCTGGTTGACGGCGGGCACAACGCCGGTGGCGTCGATCACGGCGGCCAGATCCTCGGCCGAGAAATTCGACACGCCGATCGATTTGGCCCGCCCGGAGTCCGCTATCTCGATCAGCGTGCGCCAGGCCTCCACCATCAGGCCGTCGGCCGGGACCGGCCAATGGATCAGGTAGAGGTCCACGTAGTCAAGCCCCAGCGCGGCCAGCGACTGATCGAAGGCGCGCAGCGCCCGGTCGCGCTGATGGTGGTCGTTCCACAGTTTCGTGGTGATGAAGACATCTTCGCGCGCCACCCCGGATTGGCGCAGGCCCTGGCCAACCTGAACCTCGTTGCCGTAGATCGCGGCCGTGTCGATGTGGCGATAGCCGAGGCGCAGGGCCTCGGCCACCGTGGGGGCGGCGACAGGCCCGTCGAGTTTGTAGGTGCCGAGTCCCAGGGCCGGGATGCCGCGGCCGGAATTGAGTTGGAAGATCGGAATCGTCATAGGCTCACTCTAAACCTGCCGGTCAGTGTTGCCGGTCGGCGATGCGGATCAGTACTGCGGGAAGGCGTGCGTCTCGAACATCTCCTTGATGAAGGCTTGGAGGGTGGCGCGCCGGTTCCAGTCGCGCTGCAGCTCGCACAGAATCTGGACCACGGTGGTCGGCTGGGCGCCAAGGTGATGGACCCGGCGCAAGGCGGTCTCATGGGCGATCAGCGATGTCCCCGCCACCGCGTCGACCACCGGGTAGACGTCGAAGCCCTCAGCCAGGGCGTCAATGGTCGGGAAGGTCAGGCAGGCCTCCGTCCAGAGCGCGGCGATCAGCAGCTTCTTGCGGCCGGTGGCGTGGACGGCGTCGTTGAACTCCCGGTCCTCCCAGGCGTTGATGGCGGTGCGGTCGTAGCTGGTGATGCCGTCCAGGACCGACGCCAGGCGCGGAATGGTCGGCTGGTTGCGGCCGGTGGCGACGTTGACCGTGCTGAGAATGATCGGCAAGCCGTAGGCGACGGCGATCTTCGACAGCGAGATCACCTTCTCGATGATCGTCTCCTGCGGGTGGGACTGCAGCGACTCCAACTGGGTCGGCTGATAGTCGATCACCAAGAGGGCGGCGTTGGACGGGCTGAGCAATCGATCCGAAGCCGGATCGCGTGGCGGGTAACTGGTCATGACCCCGAAGTTAGGCCGAAGGGCGCTCCCGGCGCCGCGCCGCCGGCCGCTGGCTCACAGGCTGGACAGCTGAACCTGAACCGCTAAGCCTTCATCGAGCCGGTCTCAAGGAAACGGACGTGCCAACCCAAGGCCGTGCGCAAGTCATGCGGCGTGTGCTGAGAGTTGGCGAGGCGCTGGGCGCGTTCGAAATACTCCTCAAGCGGGGCCTTGAAGTCCGGGTGGGCGCACTTGTCGATGATCGCCCGGGCGCGTTTGCGCGGCGCCAGGCCACGCAGGTCGGCCAAGCCCTGCTCGGTGATGATCACCTGGACGTCGTGTTCGGTGTGGTCAACATGCGAGACCATCGGCACGATGCAGGAGATGGCGCCGCCCTTGGCCACCGAGGGCGTGACAAAGGATGAGATGTAGGCGTTGCGGGTGAAGTCCCCGGAGCCGCCCAGCCCGTTCTGCATGCGCGAGCCCATGATGTGCGTCGAGTTGACGTTGCCGTAAATGTCCGCCTCGATCAGGCCGTTGCAGGCGATCACGCCCAGGCGGCGGATGACCTCGGGGTTGTTCGAGACGTCCTGCGGGCGCAGGATGATCTTGCGCGAATACCAGGCGGCGGCGTTGTTCAGCTTCTCGGCGTACTCCGGGCTGAGCGAGAAGGCGGTGGCCGAGGCGACGGTCATCTTGCCGGAGTCGAGCAGGTCCACCATGCCGTCCTGGATGACCTCGGTGTAGGACGTCATGGCCTCGAAAGGCCCGTCCAACAGGCCCGCCAGGACGGCGTTGGCGATGTTCCCGACGCCCGATTGCAGCGGCAGCAGGTTCTTCGCCAGGCGGCCGGCGGCGACCTCCTGGGACAGAAAATCAAGGAGATGGCCGGCGATCAACTTTGATTGGTCGTCGAGCGGCTTGAACGGCGAGTTGCGGTCCGGGGCGTCCGTCTCGACCACGGCCACGACCTTGTCGGGATCGATCTTGAGGGTTTTCTGGCCGATCCGGTCACCCGGGGCCACGATCGGGATGGGCACGCGGTTTGGCGGCAGGGCCGGTTGGTAGTAGACGTCGTGCATGCCGTGGAGGTCCGGCGACTGCCAGTGGTTGACCTCGAGGATCACTTGGTCGGCGGTTTCGATCCAGAGCAGGTTGTTGCCGAGCGACGATGACGGGATCAGTTCGCCGTCCGCGGTGACGGCGGTCACCTCGATGACGGCGACGTCCAGTTTGCCGAGGAAGCCCGATGCCGTCAGCGGACCAGACAGCCCCAGGTGGATGTCGCAGTAGTCGGTGGCGCCCTCGTTGATCTTGCGCCGCAGGACCGGGTCGGATTGATACGGCATCCGCCAGGCGATGCCGTCGACCTCCGCCAGCACGCCGTCGAGTTCCGGCGCCGTCGACGCCCCCGTGAAGACGCCGATCCTGAACGGCTGCCCGTCCGCGTGCGACGCTTGGATGCGGCTGGCCAGCGCTCCGGGGACCGCCTTCGGGTAGCCGGAACCGGTGAATCCGGAGAATCCGACGCTGGCGCCATTCTTGATGAAGGTCGCCGCCTGTTCGGCGCTCATGACCTTGTTGCGGAACTTTTCGCTCCCGATTCGACTCATCCTGGCTCCTGGTTGAAGTTCGCGCGCCGCTGGTTGGCGGCCGCCTTTGCCACCATCTTAATAGGTCTTTAGGCCCGGATTCCCAGGCTGGGGTCGTGGTCGGCCTCGGCGTCAGCCCCTGCATCGGTCCCGACACCAGCCCCGGCGCGGCCTTGGAGATTTCACCGTCCGGGGCGCTACCATTGCCGTCGTCCGGGATTGACTCTTTAGGAGCGGCGCGAATGGATTCAGGCGGCTGGTTCGATTTGCTGTTCACCCAGGACGCCCCGGCGGGGACGCTGTGGGTCTGGGGCAACCCCGCCCACCTGGTCTACTTGGCCGTGGCGGTGGTGTTGATCGTCGCCGGGGTGTGGGCCATCAGCAAGGCCCCGCCGGAACGCCATGACCAGATCACGCGCTGGTTGGCTTGGTCGGTGTTCTCGATCTGGATTGTGCCGCCGGCCTTGATGTGCCTGACGGACACCGGCGAGAGATGGATCGACCACCTGCCGCTGCACCTGTGCACCTCGGCATCGATCCTGATCCCGATCGGGTTGCTGAAGCGCAACCAACTGCTCCTCAACTTCGGCTTCGGCCTGGGCCTGCCCGGGGCCGTGGCGGCGCTGATCTTCCCCGGCGAGATGTTCCAGGGCCTGAGTTCTTATTCGGTGCATTACTTCTTGCACAACATTGGCCATGTCCTGCCGGTGGTGGCCTGTTTGGCGCCCATAGCGATGGGCTGGTGGCGGCCTAGCTGGCGCTACTACCCGGCCACCGTGGGCGTCGGCGTGGCCCTGATGGCGATCGCCTACCCCGTCAACAAGCTGGCCGGCTCGAATTACTTCTTCGTCAATTGGCCAGAACCCGGCACCGCCCTCGAATTCTTCGGCTCGGTCCTCGGGCCCTCCATGTACCTGCCGGTCCTGACTGTGGTCGCGGCCGCGGTCATGGCCGCCATGTTCGCCATCTGGTCAGCGGTGGCGGCCCTCGCCCGCCTCCGGGGCTCCGCCCCCTCCCCCGCCTCAGCCCCTCCGGCCCGCCCGGCCCCAGTCCCCGCCGACTGACCCCGCCGGCTGACCCCGCCGGCTGACCCCGCCGCCGCCCGGGGGCTGGCCAGGTCAGCGCCGCCCACTCGCTGCCGGAGGGTTAGACGCGGGCGAAGTTGTAGTAGGCGGCGCAGGCGCCCTCGGGGGAGACCATGCAGGTGCCGATCGGATTCTCCGGGGTGCAACCGGTGCCGAAGACGCGGCACTGCCAGGGTTTGATCAGTCCCTTCAGCACCGAGCCGCATTCGCAAGCGGGCGGGTCGGCCACCCGCACGCCGGGCATGTCGAAGCGCACTTCGGCGTCGAAGCGGGCGTAGGCGTCCGCCAAGCGGTAGCCCGACCGCTCGATGAATCCCAGGCCGCGCCACTCGAAGCTCTCACGCACCGCGAAGACCTCGCCCATCAGGGACAAAGCCGCGCGGTTGCCCTCCGGGCGGACCACCCGGGCGTACTGGTTCTCGACCAGCCGGCGCCCGTCGACATGCTGTTCCAGGAGCATCTCGACGGCCTGAAGGATGTCCAACGGTTCGAAGCCGGTGACCACCAGCGGCAAGCCGTACTCGGCCGGGATGAAATCGAAGTGCCGGGCGCCCACGACGGTCGCCACGTGCCCCGGCCCAATGAACCCGTCCAGGGCCAAATCATCGCCGTCCAAGAGGGCGCGCAGCGGCGGGGCTATGGTGACGTGGTTGCAGAAGACAGAGAAGTTCTCCAGCCCGAAGGCCGCCGCCCGGGCCACGGTCACCGCCGTCGAGGGCGCCGTGGTCTCGAACCCGACCGCGAAGAAGACCACTTCGCGGTCCGGGTTGTCCCGGGCCACCTTGAGCGCGTCCAAAGGCGAATAGACGAATCGGATGTCGGCGCCGCGCGCCTGCGCCTGCAGCAGTGAGCCGCCGGTGCCGGGGACACGCATCATGTCCCCGAAGGTGGTGAAAATGACCCCGGGACGGCTGGCGAGATGAACGGCATCGTCCACCCGTCCCATCGGTATGACGCAAACCGGGCAACCGGGGCCGTGGACGAACTCCACCGACTCGGGCAGCAGCCGCTCCAAACCGTAACGGTAGATGGTGTGGGTATGGCCGCCGCAGACCTCCATCAGCCGGACCGTCCGCCCCAACCGCTCGGCCAGCGCGGCGACGGCTTTGAGCAGGCGTTTGGCGTCCTGCGGGTCGCGGAACTCGTCGACGTAATCCATGCGCTAAACGATCTCGGTCTCCATGAAGGCGTCCATCTCATCGACATACGGTTGGCCGAGCCGCTTGATCTGGTCCAATGTGGTGGCGGCTTCGGCCGCGTCGATCACGGACAGGGCGAAGCCGACGTGCACCAAGACCCAGTCGCCCACGTCCACGCCCTCGTCCGCGACCAGGCGCAGCGAGATGGTTCGGCGCACGCCGCTGACATCGACCGAGGCCAGGGCCTCGGCCGGGTCGACTATCTGGACCACCTGGCCCGGAATCCCTAAGCACATGTCGATCCTCCCCGCCGGCGCCATCCGCGCGGCCCCGGCTTCGCCCGCATTCCCATCCCAGCCATCAGCAAATCCTCGGCAGCGGGTCGCCCACCAGCATGTCCACCAGCCGGGCGCCGCCGAAGGCGTTGCGCACCACCACCACGCCGGCCGGCTCGGAGACGATCGAGCCGATCAGCGCCGCGTCGCCGCCGCCGGCCGCCCGCACCGCCGCCAACGCCGTCGGCGCCGCCTGTCCCGGGACGACCGCCACGAAGCAGCCCTCGTTGGCGACATAAAGCGGGTCGATGCCCAGCATGTCGCAGGCGCCCCGGACCATGGGCCGCACTGGTATGGCCGAGTCGTCCAACTCCACCCCCAAGCCGCAGGCCTTGGCCAACTCGTTGGCCAGCGTGCCGAGCCCGCCGCGGGTCGGGTCGCGCATCCAGCGCACCTCCGGCGCGGCCTCCAGCAGCGCCTCGACCATGCCGGTGACGGCCCGAGAGTCGGTTTCGATGGCCGCCTCGATCGCCAGGTGGCCGCGGGCCATCATCACGGCCATGCCGTGATCCGCGATCGACCCGGACACCAGCAGGCGGTCGCCGACCCGCACCTTGCCGGCCCCGAGTTCGCGCCCGGCCGGGACCAAGCCGATCCCGGCGGTGGTCACGAACAGCCCGTCGGCCGCTCCCCGGGGCACAACTTTGGTGTCGCCGGTGATTATGGCGACGCCGGCCTTGTCCGCGGCCGCCCGCATGTCAGCTGCTATCGCCCGCAGTTCCGCCACCGGGAAGCCTTCCTCGATGACGAACGCAGCCGACAGCCATTTCGGGATGGCGCCGCTGACCGCCAGGTCGTTGACGGTGCCGTTGACCGCCAGGTCGCCGAGGCTGCCGCCGGGGAAGCGGATCGGGTTGACAACGTAGGAGTCGGTCGAGAAGGCGACGCGCCCGCCGCCCACGTCCGCCAGCGCCGCGTCGTCCAGTTCGGGCCCCGGCCGCCCGAACGCCGCCACGAAGACCGTCTCCACCAGCGCCGCCGAGGACTTGCCGCCAGCCCCGTGGGCCAGGGTGACGGCATCGTCCACCAAACGGGGCCGCCGCCGCCGGGCCGCCTCGATCCGCGCCCGGACCTCAGCCTCCGTCGGCCGTCGCGTCTTGCCCGGCGTCTGGCCGTCAGCCACGCCCGATGCCGTCTGGCCGCCCCCAGCCCGGCCGTCGTTTTGGTTTCCGGTCACGCCGCCGCCCCCGTCCGGTCGCGGGCTGGGCCGCCGGCGGACGGCGGACCATCGACCCGGCCGATGGCCGCGCCGGCGTGGATCAGGACCAAGTCCCCGGCGGCGACCTCGCCGACCAGCGACACGTCTGCGGCTTCAACGCCGGCGGCGGTCCTGACCAGCGCGTCCTCCCAGGCCGCTGCCGGCGCCCGGACGATCTCAGCGACTGTTCCTTGGTCCGAACAAGTGATGCAGGTGGGGCCGTCGCATTCGCTCAACTCCGGGGGACTCACCCGAACATCCTAGAGCACCGCGTCCCCGCTGGCGGGACCGCCGGGCGCGGCGGCCTGTTGGTCGCGCCGGAGCTGGTCCAGCGGGTGATCGCGCAAGATGAGACGGAGCGCCGCGGTGGCGCGGCGGCGCGGCGGCGATGTCGCGGACGCCCAGCACGCCGCCGTCGCCATCGAGTTGGGCGCCACCTGGGCGAGGACGGACTCCGGCTTCGGCCGCCTCCCCGGCCTGCGCCGGGTCAACCTGCTGACCGGCGAAGCCCGCGTCAACGACTTGGTCAACGACCCCAGCCGGTGACGCGCTCGCCCGCCCAGGTCAGAAGGGTGTAACCGGCGCGGGCTTGGCCCAGTGCCAGGCCGCCGTCGCCGGCTGGCACAAGCCGGTGGGTCAGGACCGGGCGGCCGCCGGCCGCCCCCAACGCCGCGATGACGGCGCTGGTCAGCAGCCGGTTTTGGAAGACGCCGCCGGTCAGGCCGAGGACTTCGGCGCGGGACCGCTCGGCCGCCGCGTTGACGGCGGCGGCCGTGATCGCGGCCAGTCCGGAGTGGAAACGCCGGGCCAGGCAGGCCCGGTCGCGCCCGTCGAGGGCGCCCCGGACGGTCGCGTCCAGCAGAGCCCTGACCGCGGCGGCGCCGTCCGTTGGCACGTGGCCGTCCGGCGGCGCGGCGCTGCCGTCGCCGTTGCCGGGGTCCGGGCGCCAGGCGGCGCAGCCTGCGTGGGCGCAGCCGCGCGCCAGGCGCTCCAACTCCATGGCCGCCTGGGCCTCGTAAGTGACGCGCTGGCGGACGCCCAGGATCGACGCCGCAGCGTCGAACAGCCGACCCGCCGAGGTCGTCCGCTGGATCAGCCCGGGCAGGTCGGCGCCGGCCGCGGGCAGTTGGCGCAGCAGGCTCAACTCCTCGGCCGGGGCCGCGGCGAACGGCGGCAGACCGCCGCCGTCCAAACCCAGTTGGTCCAAGAGCGCCACGGCGCATTTCCACGGGGCCGCCGCCGCGCTGTCCCCGCCCGGCAGCCAATACTCCCCCAGATGCCAAACACGGTCGAACTCGAGCGGGTCCGCCGTCCCGCCCAGCGCCAAGACCTCGCCGCCCCAAATGTTCCCGTCCAGCCCGTAACCGGCGCCGTCGAAGGCGGCCACGACCGCCCGGACCTCGGGCCCAATCCCGTGCTCCGCCAGCAGGCTGAGCGCGTGCGCGTGATGGTGTTGCACCTGGATCAGCGGCAGGCCCAGGTCCTCGCAATGGCGCTGAGCCCAGCGGGTGACGGCGTAATCGGGGTGTAGATCCGCCACCACCAACTCGACCTCGCGGCCATGGATGGCCGTCATCTGCGCGACCGAGCGTTCGAAGGCCCGCTGGGCCAAAGGCGACCCCATGTCGCCGATGTGCGCCGACAGGAAGGCCAACCCGTCCCTGGTGACCGCGAAAGTGTTCTTGAGTTCCCCGCCCACGGCCAAGACGGCGGCATCGGCCTCCCCCAAGAAGACCGGCAACGGCGCGTAACCGCGCGACCGGCGGATCGGGACTGTGGCGACGGCATCGGCCATCAAAACCGAATCTTCGACCGGAACGTGGATCGGCCGGTCATGGGTCAAGAAGGCGTCCACCACCGCGCCCAGGTCCGCCACCGCCTCCTCGTCGCGGTAGCGCAGCGGCTCGCCGGAGAGGTTGGCGCTGGTGGCGACGCAGACTTCGTCGCCGGTCACCAACAGGTGATGCAGCGGGGCCGAGGGCGCCATGACGCCGACGTCGCCGAGCCCCGGCGCCACGGCCTCGGCCAGGTCGTAGCCGGCGCCCATGGGTGCCAAGACAATCGGGCGTTGCGGGCTGAGCAGTTGGCGCCGCTGCTCGGCGCTGAAGTCCGCGAACCGGGCCGCGCTGGCGGCGCTCGCCGCCATGACCGCGAACGGCTTGCCCGGACGGCGCTTGCGCCGCCGCAGTCGCTCGACCGCCGCCGGTTGGCGGGCGTCGCAGAACAGGGTGAACCCGCCGATTCCTTTGACCGCCACCGTCCCGCCCGCGGCCAAGATTTGACGAGCTTGCCCGATGCCGTCTTCCCAGGCCGCGACCTCGGTTCCGTTCACGTCCGCCAGCCACAGACGCGGCCCGCAGTCGAAGCAGGAGATCGGCTGGGCGTGGTGGCGGCGGTTGGCCGGGTCGGCGTACTCGGCGGCGCAGGCGGGGCACATCGGGAATGCGGCCATGGTGGTGGCGGGGCGGTCATAGGGCACGTCCCTGATGATGGAGAGCCGTGGGCCGCAGTTGGTGCAGGTGATGAACGGGTAGCGGTGGCGGCGGTCGGCCGGGTCGCGCATCTCCGCCAGGCAGTCCTCGCAGGGCGCCACGTCCGGCGGGATGAGGGTGCGGGCGCCGGCGCCCGGCCGCGACGGCACAATCCGGAAGCCGCTCTCCCCCGCCACCACCGCCGCCGCGTCCTCGGCCCAACTGGCCACGTGGGCCAGCGGCGGCAGTTCCGCCAGCACCGCCGCTATGAAGCCGGCGGTCTGCTGGGGCGTGCCCTGGGCCTCCACGAACACCGCCGACTCGTCGTTGCCGACCAGCCCGGTGACCCCGTGCCGGCCGGCCGTCCGGGCCACATGCGGCCGGAAGCCGACGCCTTGGACCACGCCCCGAAGCCGCCACTGGCGTCTGACCAACACGGCCCACAGTCTAGGGCTCAGCCTGGTTGTATGACTCCTGGCCGACAAACAACCGCGCGCACAACGACCGGGAAGCCAACCCAGCCCCCGAGCGCCCG
>JAITJZ010000029.1 GCA_031278655.1 Bifidobacteriaceae bacterium | reverse complement strand
GACTTGGAAGCCTTGTGGCTGGCCCCGGCCGATGTCGCCTCGTTCACACGCGGCCAGGCAGTCGCGCCGGGCGGGCGGCGGCGCTCGCTGGACGCCGCCGCTGAGACGCCGACCAGCGTCGAGCCCGGCGCTCCCGCTTCTCAGCAGGCTGCGGCAGCCTTGGCGCAGGCCTTCGAAAACGTCAAGACCACGTTGGCCGAAGCCGAGGCCGGACTCGGCGCCATCGACACCGTGGCTGGGGACGGCGACCACGGCGTCGGCATGGCCACGGGCGCCGCCGCCGCCGCTGAAGCAGCCCGGACGGCGCTGGCGCATGGCGCGGGTGCGGGCACGCTGCTCCGTCTTGCTGGCGCCGCTTGGTCAAAGCACGCCGGCGGAACCTCGGGCGCACTCTGGGGTGCCGGTTTGGAGGCGGCAGCGCCGGTGATCGCCGATGCCGCCGCGCCGGACTCAGCCGCCGTCGCGCGGGCGGCGGCGGCTTTCTCGGACGCCATCATCAGTCGGGGCGGCGCGGCACCGGGCGACAAGACGATGGTCGATGCCGTGGTCCCCTTCGCCGAGACGCTGGCCGCCGAGGTGGGCGCCGGATCCGAGCTGGCGGCGGCGTGGCTGGCCGCGTCCGTCGCCGCTGACCGGGCCGCCCGCAGCACCTCGGCTTTCGCTTCCAGGCGGGGGCGGTCGAAGCTGCACGGCGGCCGGTCGATCGGCACGCCCGATCCGGGCGCGACCTCGTTCGCGTTGATCGTCACGAGCCTGGCTGACGGCTTCAGAAGATGATCGCTGTCCCAATCAGAGACTGGGGGTAGGCACATGGTCAGCGCGTTCGTATACGACGCGGTTCGGACGCCGTTCGGCAAGTACGGCAAGTCTTTGGCAGGCGTCCGTCCCGACGACCTCGGCGCGCTGGTCATCAAGGCCGTCCTGGACCGCAATCCGGGGCTCGACCCCGGCATGATCGATGACGTGATCCTCGGGAACGCAAACGGCGCGGGCGAGGAGAACCGCAACCTGGCGCGCATGGCGCTGCTCTTGGCGGGTCTGCCGACATCGGTGCCGGGGGTGACTGTCAACCGGCTTTGCGCCTCTGGGATTGAGGCCGTCGTCCAGGCGGCGCGGGCAATCGAGGTCGGCGACGCCGAGATTGTTCTGGCGGGCGGGGTCGAATCGATGTCGCGCGCACCCTGGGTCCTGGCCAAACCCGAGCGGCCGTTCCCGGCCGGCGATCAGACCCTAGCTTCAACCGCGCTGGGCTGGCGCCTGGTCAACCCGGCGATGCCGAGGGAATGGACCGTCTCGCTGGGCGAGACTGCGGAGCAAGTCGCCGAGTTGCTGGGGATTGGCCGAGAGGCCCAAGACCGGTTCGCGCTGCGCAGCCACCGCCGCGCGGCCGCAGCCTGGGCGCAGGGCCGCTACGCCGATGAGACGGTGGCGGTGCCCGGGGCCGTCCTGGACCGCGACGAGTCGATCCGTGAAGACACCACGCTCGAGGCGCTGGCGGCGCTGAAATTGGCTTTCCGGGGCGCCGGCCAGGGGGGCTGCGTCACAGCCGGGAACGCCTCGCCGCTCAGCGATGGCGCATCGGCGGTGCTTATGGGCGCCGAAGGGGCCATGGACGGCGAACCGCTCGCCCGGATAACGGCTCGGGGCCTGGCCGCCAATGAGCCTCATCTGATGGGAATCGCACCCGTGCCAGCCGCCCTGAAGGCTCTCGAAAAAGCCGACCTGACCTGGGACGATATTGACCTTGTGGAATTGAACGAGGCGTTCGCGGCGCAGGCGCTGGGCTGTTTGAAGCTTTGGCCGGGCCTGGACCCCGAAAAGGTCAACGTGGACGGCGGGGCGCTAGCCATAGGGCATCCGCTGGGCGCCTCGGGCGGGCGCTTGGTGGGGCACTTGGCTCACTCGTTGCACCGTCGGGGCGGCGGCCGGGGCCTGGCCGCAGCCTGCATAGGCGTTGGGCAAGGCTTGGCGGTGATACTGGAGGGGTGAGCCAAAAAGACTTCGGCGCCATCCGGGGAGGCGGCTAGCCTGGGGTGTGACGCGCAGTTCCGGCTCACAGCTCCGGCCAAGACCTCGGCTCGGCACAGCTTCAAGACAATCAATGGAACACAGACGGAAAGAGGGCATCATGGCTAACCGCATGATTTGGAACCAGACCGCGTACTTCGGCGCAGGGGCGATCCAGGTGATTCCGCAAGAACTCAAAGACCGGGGCTTCACCAAAGCCTTCGTCGTCTCCGACAAACCTCTGGTTGAGTCGGGGGTGACCGGCCGGGTCCTGGACTTGCTGGACGGGGCCGGCCTGCCCTATGAGGTCTTCACCGACGTGGCGCCGAACCCGCCGATCGAGAACGTCCTCGCCGGGCTGGCGGCCTTCAAGGCGGCGCGCGCGGACGTGCTGATCGGCATCGGCGGTGGTTCGCCCCAAGACACCTGCAAAGCTATCGGCATCATCGCCGCCAACCCGGAATTCGCTGACGTGCGCTCGCTGGAGGGCACGCCGGGGACGCCCAACCCCTCCGTGCCGATCGTGGCGGTGCCGACAACTGCGGGCACGGCATCGGAAACCACTATTAACTATGTGATCACCGACGTTGCGAAGTCCCGCAAATTCGTCTGCGTCGACCCGCATGACATTCCGGTCCTGGCGGTCGTGGACTCCGACATGATGGCCTCGGCGCCCCGGGCGCTGAAGGTCGCCACCGGCCTGGACGCGCTGACCCACGCCATCGAGGGCTACGTCACCAAGGGCGCCTGGGAGCTCTCCGACATGTTCCACCTCAAGGCCATCCAAGTGATCGCCCGCTCATTGGCCAAAGCCGCCGATGGCGACGCCAAGGCCGCCGAGGACATGGCCTTGGCGCAGTACGTGGCCGGCATGGGCTACTCAAATGTCGGGCTCGGGATTGTGCACGGCATGGCGCACCCGCTGGGCGGGTTCTACAGCGCCCCGCACGGGGTGGCCAATGGCATCTTGTTGGCGCCAGTGATGGCTTTCAACGCCGAGCACACTGGCGAGAAATACCGCGACATCGCTCAAGCCTTCGGCGTGGCCGACGCCCAGAGCGCGCCCTTGCAGAGGGTCCGCCAGGCGGCCGTGGAGGCGGTTGCCGCCCTGACCCGCGATCTGGGCAACCCGACCAGGCTGCGCCAGATCGGTGCCAAGGAAGATGACCTGGCCGCCCTGGGCCAGGCCGCTTTCGAGGACGTTTGCACGCCCGGCAACCCCCGGCCGGTCACCGCCGCCGAGTTGGAGGCGCTTTATCGATCGCTTTTCTGAGGGCTGATCCGGCTGGGGCCTACAATTTCAGGGTCAAAGTCCTGCGAAGGAGAGTCAGCCGTGGACCATCGCCCTAGCGAATTCGTGCAATCACTCGAACGCGGGTTGAGCGTGATCCGCGCCTTCGACGGCGACCACCCGGAACTGACGCTCTCCGAAGTGGCCAACCGCACGGGTTTGACGCGAGCGGCCGCGCGGCGATTCCTGATCACCTTGGAGTCGATGGGCTATGTGCGTTCGCGCAACCGCCGCTTCTCGTTGCGCCCAGCTGTGCTGGAACTGGCGCACTCGTACCTGTCTTCGATGAACCTGCCGGAAATCGCCATGCCACACCTGGAGTCGCTGGCCGCCCAAGTCGAGGCGGCGTCCTCGATCTCGGTGCTGGACCGCAAGGACATCGTCTATGTGGCGCGAGTGGCCACCAAGAAGATCATGGCGGTCAACATCAACGTCGGCACGCGTTTCCCGGCGGCGGCGACATCCATGGGCCGCGCGATTCTGGCCTGCCTGCCTGCCGCCGAGTTGGAAGACCAACTCCGGGACCTGCGCTTGGAGGCGCGCACGCCTCACACCATCACCGACGTGGGACGCCTGCGCCAGGAACTGGACCGGGTGCGCGCGCAGGGCTGGTGTCTGCTCGACCAAGAGCTTGAGGTGGGCCTGCGGGCCTTGGCGGCGCCAATCCGCGACGCCGCCGGCTACCCCGTGGCGGCCATCAACGTCTCGATCCCGCTGCTGGCGCAGTCGGTCGAGGAGATCATCGCCAACTTCCTCGAACCGGTGCTGGGCAGGGTCAGCGCCATTGAACAAGACCTCCGCGCCACCGGGTTCGCGCGCGACTGAGGGCGTCAGCCCGGGGCTGGCGGCGGGTCAGTCTCGAATGGCAGTCAATTGACGCCGGGCGGGCCCGTCCCCGCCAGCGCCGGACTTATCCTGGCCGAGCCACATCAACTGCGACTTGACCTGGCGAGTCAGGCGGCTGCGGATCGGGGGATCGACGATGAGCGCACCAATCCCCGTGGACGGCGGGCCCGATTGTCCGCGCGACCACGGTGGCGAGCCCGCGCGCGCCAAGGGCAAGGCGACAGCCGGGGCGCTGGCGCTGGCGCTGGCGGCGGGGTCGCTGGGACTGGCGCCAACGTTGGTGGCACCCCAGCCGGCGGCGGCCACCCAATACCTGAACGGCTGGAGCGGGACGTTCGCGCGCAACCAGCTCTACGGCATCGGCGGCGGGCAGTTGAACTCGGCCTACGCCTGGGACCAACCGGCCAACGCGACCACCCTGCCCGCGCCGACGCGCATCTTCGACAAGAGCCGAACCGGCAACGGCACCCCCAACAGCGCCGCCTGGGAGACCTTCGCGGTGGGGCCGGTGTACGCGTCCGCCGGCGACCGCACCCTGCACGCCGTCGGCTGGAACCCGGCCGCGGGCGGGGCCGTCACGCTGATGGAACGCAACGACTCGACCCGGCAGTTGAACGCGATCGCGCTGTCGCCGTTCGCGGGCACGGCGGCGGGACGCGACTGCGCCGCCGCCGGGTCCTATTCGGGCGACATCAACCAGAAGAACGGCTACATCTACGCCATGATGTCGAAGCTGGACGAACCCTTCCCCGCCAACGCCAACCCCAAAACCGGGTTGCGGCTGTCGATCTTCCGGCTCACCAAGTCGTCGTCCGGGACGCGCCAACTGACCTGCGTCGCCTCCAACGGCGACACGCTGACACCGCGCACCGAGACGATCTACCAGGCCTGGGCCTCGCGCACCGGGCAGACGCCGCCGTTCGACGCCACCGCCACCTGGGGCCTGGCCTCCGACCTGGCGATCGACGCCAACGGCGACGTCTACCTGTTCGCGCACAACGCCGCCGACCGCCACGTCCTGCTGCGGGTCAACGTGCCGACCACCGCCAACGGCGAACCCGACCCGAACGGGCGCTACACCTATGACGTGGTGACCTTCTTCCGGCAGGCGACCGACAACAACGCCAACTACGGCCTGGCCTTCCAAGAGGGCCGGCTCTACGTCCAGGACGCCTCGGGCGGCCGGATGTGGCGCTTCAACCCGCTCGCCGACGAGGTCGACTTCCTGGGCACGGCCGGTTTGGCCTCGCCAAAGGACCTGGCTTCCGCCCAGATGGCGCCGGTGATCGAGGGCGTCATCTTCAACGACGCCAACGCCAACTCCGTCCGCGACCCGGGCGAGGGCGGCGCGCCCGGGGTGGCGATCGAACTCTGGCGGCAGGCGCAGGCCGGCAGCGGCTCGGTCTGGCAATGGGCCGGATCGACGCAGACGGACGCCGCCGGCGCCTATTCGGCGGTGGCGCCCGTGGCCTCGGGCGCGGTGCTGGTGCGGCCGCGCCGGCCGACCATCAACGGGGTGAACGCCAGCCAAACCTACGCCTCAGCCGGGCAGTTCACCTTTGGCGGCGGGCGTCCCAACGTGGTTCTGCCGTACTGCTTCAACCAGGCCGGCGACTACAAGGCCATCACCCAGTCGGGCGCCTGCCACGGCGCCCGGGCGGACGGGTTCGACCCGCTGGCGGTGACCGACCCGTTGAACAAGGCCGATGGCGTGGGCATGGTCACCTATGTGGTGATGAGCACCGACCTGGCGGTGGTGACAGCCGACTTCGGCATCACCACGGCCGGGTCCTGGGGGGACGCGCCCGGCGCCTACAAGACCTCCAACGCCCAGTCCGGCCCTTACGCCAATCCGGGGATCGGCTCTGACAACTACCTTTACCTGGGCGCGCGGGCCGGGCTTTACGCCGACGGCGACCCCAGCGCCAACGCCGACGCGCACGCCACCGACGACTCCTTGGAGATCGCCCCCAAGATCACCGGCCAGGCCGACGCCGACCGGCCGTGGGCGCCAGCCCAAGGGCAGTTGATGGTGATGGGGCAGACTTATCGCTTCCGGGCCAAAGCCTCCGGCTTGGCGACAGCCGTCGCCTCCGCCCACGTCAAAGCCTGGATCACGAGTCTGACCAGCGCGGGCGTGGCCGCCGCCAGCATGGACCAGGCGCTGCTGGGCGGCGGCGGCTGCTCATCCAGCCCGGACGCCGACGGCTACGTCTACTGCGACTACCAGCCCGGCCCGACAGGGCCGAGCGGCGGCGTCACCCCGGTCTTCGCCCGGGTGCGCGTGGGCGGCGCGAGCACCTTCACCGCCACATCGCGCGGCCCGGTCAAATTCACCGGCGAAGCCTGGGCGCCCAAGGGCGAGATCGAGGATTACCAGCTGGGCGTGGCCCAGTCGGCCTTGCGCCTGCAGGCCCGCAGCCTCGGCGCCATGGCCACCAACGTGGGCCTGACCTTGAGCAACATCTCGGCGACGGCGCCCTCGAAGGCCACCGACAGCATCCTGACCGCCGACTCGGGGGCCTTTGTGAGCTCGGGGACGAGCCACGGCATCGTCTCCGGGGCGGACCCGATCGTCATCACAACCTCTGGGGTTGGCGGTGCCGGCGCGACCGGGCTGAACGGCTGGGCGCTGGCGGGCGCCAGCGTCTGCCGCGACTCGTCCAACCAGGCCGACCTGGGCGCCGCCGTCGACCCGGCCAAGGGCACGCTGACCATTCCCGTGCCCGCCGCCGGCCAGCTTCCGGCGGACATCACCTGCCAGCTGACCTACGCCCCGGCCCCGGCGGCGGCCGCCTCGACCCTGGCGGCGGACCCGAGCGACAACTCCGCCCAGGCCGACCGCCTGGTGGTCCCCGATTCGACCTCCCAGGTCGAGGTCCAGTTGAACGGCCGGGCTGAGGACGCGGCCGGGGCCGGGCAGACCCGGCCGGCCGCCGGGGAGGCGGTGAAGTTGGAGTTGGCGCCGCGCCCCGGCAGCGGGGCGGTCACCGGCGGGGCTTGGTTGCAATGGTCCGATGACGCCGGGTCGACTTGGCATGACGGCGGCGCCGCGCACGTTTGCACCACCGGCGACGACGGCCGCTGCGCCGATCAGGTGCGCGTCATAGCCCGCGCGCGCGGCGGCTACGACCTGAAAGCCTCGCTGGCGAGCGCCTCCGGCGCCGCCGCCTACCTGATCAACGCCGCCAGCGGCCAGGCGTCCGATTCCTCGCCGGTCCAAATCTGGTTCCGGGAGGGCGCGCCCGCGGCCGGCCGGATCGACCTCAACGACACCAAGGACAAGGTGGCCGATTACGGCGTCGCCGGGGCCGGCCAAGGCGACGCCTACGAACTGTCCATCCAGGTCACGGACGCCCACGGCAACGGTGTCACCGGGTTGACGGACGCCGATTTCACCAAGACTTGCGCCACCGGCGCCGTCCCCGCCACCACCTGCCCGGCCGCCGTCGGGGTGGTCTTTGGCCAGGTCAGCGAGGACACGGCGGCCGGCCAGGCGGGCCATTACAGCATGGCGGTGCGCGCCACCAAGGCGGGGGCGCACAACCTTGGCCTGTGGGTCAGCGGGGTCGGCGCCGCCTTGGGCGCCAGCGCCGACCCGGCCCGCAAATACGTCACCGCCACCTTCACGGCGATGGCCTCGATCAACCCGGCCAAGTCGAGTTTCGTGATCGCGCAGTCGGCGGCGAAGCTGACATCGACCACGAACGTCGCCGACCCGGACCATTTCCAGACCGGTGTTGTCGAACTGCGCGACGCCAACGGCAACGCCGTCACCGGCGCGGTCGCCGCCGGCAAACTGGTCTGGGCCGAGTCCGACCCGCCGCCCGCCCGCGTCGAACTGGCCGAAGACACCGCGCCGGGCCAGGAGGGCCGTTACAACGTCAAGATTTGGTCGGCCCGGGCGGCGGTCTTTTCCGGGGCGCGGGTGCGTTTCACCCAGGCGGATTCCAGCGACGTCGATTTGACCGCCTCGGGCAGTTATGAGTTCCGGCCCAACGACCCGACGGCCGCCACCTCGTCGATGACCATCACCGACACGCCCGACCAGCCCGCCAACCATGACGCGCCCGGCTCGAGCGCCGCCACCTGGGGCAAACAGACGATCACCGTGACCCTGAAGGAGCCCGGCGGCGGGCCCTACCCGGACGGCATCGGCCGCCTGACGGCGGCCAGCCCAGACGCCGGCGTCCATTTCGCGGCGCCGACCGGCACGGCCGGCCAGTTCGGCTGCGCCGCTGCCGTTCCCGCGCCGCCCGTTCCCGCGCCGCCCGCCGCCCCCGCGCCGCCCGCGCCCGCCCCAGCGGCCGCGCCCGCCGCCTGCCCCGCCGGCGTCTACACCCTCGACGTCTACGCCTCCCTCGCCGGCGCCAAACAAATCACCGTCACCTACACCGACCCCGCCGGGGGCGCCTTCAAAGTGCCGACGGCGGGAGTGGGCGCCGACCACGTCACCGCCACTTTCACCACTCCGCCAACCGACCCGGCGGCATCGGTCTTCGTGCTGGGAGACCCCGTGACCCACCCCGACGAGACCAACCCCCAAGACGACTGGGACGACCCGGCCGACAACCCCGACGGCGGCGACTCCGTCACCCACGACACCGGCGTCGCCTTCCACCCCGGCGTGCGCGTCTGGGACGCCGGGCGCCACAACCCCGTCAAAGGCGCCGACGTCCGCCTGACCCTTGACGCCAACTGCCCGGCCACGTTCAGCGGCGCCGGGGCCGGCGCGGACTCCGTCACCATCACGACATCGGACACCGGCAAGGCCGCGGCCGTCGTCAACTCAACCCTGGCCGGCAGCTGCGAGATCACCGCCGAGGTCCGGGCGGAGGGCGCCTGGCAGCCGGTCCCAGGCTCACCCAAGAAGCTGACCTGGGCGGACACCGCCATCGACGCCAAAGCCTCGAGCTTCCAGGTGTCCACGGGGGCGGTCGTGGCAGACGGCGCCGCCACCGGCACGCTCAGCGTCGACCTGATGGGCGTGGGCGGCCTGCCGGTCACCACCGCCGCCGGGCTGCTGGCCGCGTCCGGCCCGGCCGGAGGCGCCTTGACGGTCTCAGCCTTCACCTATTCGGGGGCCCCGGCCGGCCGCTACACGGCCAGCTTCGCCGGGACCAAGGCCGGCGACCAAGAGATCACCGTCGAGGCGGGCGGGGTCGAGCTGGCCTTGGCCAAGGACGCCAACCGCTTCGCCCACATGGTCCCCGGCCCGCCCCGGGCCGCCGCATCCTGGCTGGTGGAACCGGCCGGCACGGCCGTCGCGGACGGGTCGGGCGCCCTGCCGGTCAGGGTCCACGTCTTCGACGCCAAGGGCAACCCGGCCGCGGGCGGCGCCGTCGACCTCACAATCCCGGCGGGCACGGCCGCCGTCACCGCCGGCGGATCGACGCCGGGACCGGCCACCGTCTCCGTGCCGGTGGCCGGCGGCTGGGCGCAGTTGGGCCTGACGGCGCGCGTGGCCGGCGTCCACCAGGTCACGGCCGCCGTCGCAGGCGCGGGCGTCGACCAGGTCAAGAACGCCGCCGAGGACGCGGTCTTGCGCACCGACGGCCTGGTCGAGGCCCGCTTCAGGCCCGGCCCGGCCGATCCGGCGAACTCGCCCCTGACCATTCCCACGGCCGGGGCCGACGGCCAGACCACCAAGCCCGTCGGCGGCGGCGACAAACACACCGCCCAGGTCGAGGTCCGCGACGCCCAAGGCAACCCGGCGCCGGCCGGGTCCGCCAGGGTGGTGTTCAGTTGGACCCACACCGACCTCGCCGGCGCCCAGGTGACGGGCACCTCGCCGCCGGTGGCCGTCGGGGCCGGCGGGGTGGCCAGTTACGATTTCGGCTCCAACGTGGCGACCGCCTGGTCGGTTTCCGCCCGCGTCGAAGGAACTTCCGCCGATGCCGTCGGCTCGCCCCAGGTGGCCAGGTTCGCCCCCGGTCCCTTGGACCGTTTGGCGACCTTGGCCTCTTTCAGCGTCGATTCGGGGGCCAAGCTCGCGGACGGGGTGTCTCGCGCCGACGCGCGCATGCGCGCCCAGGACCAGTACGGCAATCCGCTGGCGGGCATCGCGCTGAGCTTCGTCTTGGACTACACCGGCGCCCAGGGGCCGCTATTCGGCGACGCGGTCACCGGCGCCAAGACCGTGACCGAGAAATCGGCGGCGGACGGCCTGGCCGAGGCCGAGATCCACTCGATCTGGCCGGGCGATTTCGACGTCCGCGGGATTTGCGACACGGCCCGCTCGGGCCCGCTGCGCGTGCATTTTTCGGGCGTGCCAGCCGACCCGTCCGGGTCTTGGTTCGAGGTCAAACCCGCGTCCGGCAACAGCGCCAACCCGCCCCTGGCGGACGGCCAGGACGCCTACCAGGTCACCGTCGAGTTGCGGGACGCCCACGCGGCCCTCCTCAACGGCGCCGGCGCGACCGTCTATTTCACCCCCCGCGCCATCCCCGGCGCCTCGCAGGTCCGCCTGCCGGTGGTGACCGGCGGCGCCGAGCGCGGCCGCGCCACCGCCACGCTGACCACCCTCAAGGCCGGCGCCTGGGACGTCACCGTCAAGATCGGCAACGACCAGTTGGCGACCAAGGACTCGCCCCCGGCCCAGGCCGTCGGCGTGGTCTTCGCGGCCGGGCCGGCCTCGGTCGCGGCGGGCACATCCCGCCTGGTCGCGCCGCTGGCGCCGGCGCGGGCCGACGGGCGCGCCAGCCAAGTGGTCCGGGCCGAGGTCAAAGACGTCAACGGCAACGGGATCGGCGGCGAGCCGGTGGCTTTCACCATCCCGGCCGGCGTCACCGCGGACCTGGGCGGCGGGTCGAGCGCGGCCGGGCCGGCCACGCTCACCGTGCGCACCGCCGCCGCCGGCGCCGGGGCTGGCGGCGCCGAATTGACGCTGACCTCTACCCGGATCGGCGCCTACCAGGTCACGGCCGCCGTTGGCGGCCAAGCGATCAAGGACGGCTCGCCGGCCGGGGTTGTCTTCATCAACACCGACCTCTCGCCGAGCGGCTCGGAATTCGTCATCACCACCGCGCCGGCGGCCAAGACCGTCGCCACCGGGCGCCACGTCGCCCAGGTCACCCTGCGCGACCTGTCCGGGAACCTGTACCTGGCGGCGGCGCCGGTGAGCTTCTCGTATCGGCTGCGGGGCGCGACCGCCTGGACGGCCGGGCCCACCATCAACAGCGTTGACGGCGTGGCCACCTGGCCCGATTTCACGGTCGACGTGGCCGGCGTCTACGAAGTGCGTGCCGACGTGCCCGCCGGCGAGGTGCCGGGCCCGGACGCTTTCAGGGTCGCCGAGTTCGCGCCCGGGCCGCCCAGCGCCGCCGCCTCCGTCTTCACCGCCTCGACCGGCCAGGTCCTGCCGAACGACTCCGACCAGCACTCGGTCACCGTCCGCGTCAATGACGCCCTCGGCAACCCGGTGGCGGGGGAGGCGGTCACCTTCACGCTGCCGGGCGACGACCGGGCGCGCTTCGCGGGCGGCGCCTGCCAGCCCAAGACCTGCTCGGTGACCACCTCCGAGACGGGTCTGGCCAGCGTCGCCGTGGTTTCACCAGCCCAGGTGGTGACGCACGTGACGGCGTTGTTGGGGGCGGCGGACAAGGTCGGGGAGGCCGACTTGGAGTTCGCCGCCGGGGCCGCCGATGCCGCGGAGTCGTCTTGGGTTGTGACCCCGTCCGGTCCGCTGGTCGCCGACGGCTCGGCCGCTTTCACGGCCACGGTCCAGGTCAAGGACGCCAACAAGCTGCCGAAGCCGGGCGCGGAGGTCAACTTCGAGACGCCTGGGCCGGTCAAGGTCACCGAGCCGGCCCCGCACCTGACCGATCAAGCCGGTCAATTGGTGGTGCATTTCACCGCCACCAAGGCTGGCGCCTACACCGTCAACGCCCGGATCGGGGCCGACCCGATCGCCAGAGCCGACCAGACAATCACCTTCACGGCCGGGCCGATCAGTCACGACAAAGCCAACACCTTCCTGACCGGGCCGGCCTCAAGCGCCCGCGCGGACGGCGTCGACGCCGAGGCCGTCAGCGCCTTCGTCGGCGACGCCCACGGCAACCCGGTGGCAGGCGCGGTGGTCAGATTCGCGCTGCCCGCCGGGGTCAGCACCGATTCGGCGATGCCGCCCCACCCGGCGGCGCCTGCGGCCTCGTTCGTCGAGCAGACGGTTGACGCCAGCGGCCACGCCACGATCCGGCTGGTCTCGCGCCAGGCCGGCCGCCACCAGGTCACCGCCGAGGTCAAGGCCGGCTCGGGCGGCAGCTATCAGGCGATCACCGGCGGCTCGCCGGCCGAGGTCGAGTTCGTGGCCGGGCCGGTGTCGCTGGCGGAATCGATCATCTCGAAGACCGAGGCCGGCCCCCAGCCGGCGGACGGGCAGACCGCCTACCACCTGACGGTGGCGTTGCGCGACCAATTCGACAATCCGGTGGCGGTGGCCGGGTCGGCGGTGTCCATGACCATCGAGTTGATGGGGGCCGATGCCGTCACGCCGGCGCCGGGGGTGGCGGCGGTCACCCGCAGCCTGCGAACCGACGCGGCCGGCACGGCCACGACCGCCTTCGCCACCACTCGCGCCGGGAAATGGCTGGCCACAGCCGCTATCGCCGGTTCCGGGTCGAACCCGCCCGGGGTCCAGATCGGTTCGCCGCTGGCGCTGGTCTTCACGCCGCTGGCGGCCCAGGCCGACAGCTCCCAGCTCTTCGTCACCGGCAACGCCGTGCTGGCGGACGGCAAGGCCAACCACTCGGCCTGGGTGGTGGCCCGCGACGCCAACGGCAACCCGACGCCGGGCGCGGCGGTCGTGTTCAGCGTCGCCCAGGGGGCGCCCGGCGTGCCCGGGCCAACCCTGGTCCCAGCCGACGGGCAGGTCAAAGCCTGCGATCCGGCCGACAGGCAAGCCCCGGCCTGGTGCGACCAGCCGGGCAAGGCCCAAGTCGCCATCACTTCCGAGGAACCCGGGTCGTTCCTGGTCGGCGCCTCAATTGGCGGCGTGTCGAGCCTCGACTCGCCGCAACCGGTGTCATTCGCCTCCGGCGCCCCGGTCGCCTCCACCAGTTCCTACAGCTTGACCCCGGACACCGCCGCCTCGGCGGTGTCCGTCGAGGCGGCCGGCGATCCGGCCATCGGCTACCGCCTGACGGTCACGGTCAAATCGGCCAGCGGCATCCCGGTGCCGGACGCGGCCGTCAGGCTGACGGGGCTCGACACCACCAAGGTGCTGATCGCCGGCGCCGGGCAGACGGCCGGCCGGACGGGGGCGCCCGGCAGCGCCAACTACGGCGCCCACACTTGGGACCTCTATTCGGCGACGGCTGGCAGCTTCACCGCCACCTTGCAGGTGGAGACCGCCCCAAAGCAATGGGTGGACATCGATCCGGCGCCGTTGACGCTGCGTTTCAGCGCCGGGCAGGCGGCGGCGGCCGACTGCTGGCTGGTCCAGCCGGACGGCCCGGCCGTCGCCGACGGCCGGGCCGGGGTGGAGGTCAAAGCTCATGTCTTGGACGCCAAGGGCAACAACATCGAATCGGGCCAGGTCGCCTTCGCGGTCCCCGCCGGCCTGACAGCCACCCCGAAGACGGCAGTCGGGGCCGGCGCGGCCCCGACTGCCATCGCCGGCGGCCCGGGCGTGGTCGTCAGCGCCCCGATCATCGGCGGCTACGCCGCCGTCACCTACACGGCGACCGCCGCCGGAACCTACCCGGTCAGCGCCAAGGTTCTGGGCAACGACATCTCCACCGTCAAGGACGCGCTCGAGAGCACAACCCTGGCGACCAGCGGCCTGGCCGAGGCGGTGTTCGTGGCCGGGCCGGCGGCATCGGGCAAGTCCCAACTGACAGTGCCGACGGCCGCGGGCGGGGCCACCAAACTGGCGGACGGCCAACAGCGCCACCGGGCCGAAGTCCAAGTCCGCGACGCCCACGGCAACCCGGTGGCCGGCGCCGAGGTCGTCTTCCGCTACGGCCCCGACCCGACTGACCTCACCGACGCGACCGTGACCAGCAACGATGCCGGGCTGGCGGTCCTCGAATGGGCCTCGACGGCGGTCGCCGCGGACACCGTCGAGGCGGCCGTGGGCGGCGGCCCGGTGGACGGCTCGCCGCAGACGGCCACGTTCACGGCCGGACCCTTCGACCCGGCCGCGACCCTCGCCACCTTCGAGGTCCAGACCACGGCGGCGCTCGCCACCGGCGCGCACCCGCTGCGGGCGCGCCTGCGGGCGGTCGACGCCCAGGGCCACCCGCTGTCCGGGGTGGTGCTCGGGCTGAAGTTGACCGCGCCCGGGGACGGCCCCGTCTTCACGCCCCTGGCCTCCGGCCGCAAGACGGTCACCGGCCTGTCCGGGCCGGACGGCTACTTCGAGGCTGAGATCGTCTCCCAGTTCGACGGGGTCTTTCCGGTGGTCGGGCTGGTCGGCGCCAGCCAGACGGCGCCGAAAGACGTCACCTTCGCGGCTGACACGGCCGCGCCGGCCGGGTCCTGGTTCACTGTCGCCCGCGACCCCGCCAACCAAGGCGACCCGGCCACGGCCGATGCCGCCGACTCCTACCGCGTCACGGTCAACCTGCGCGGCTCCGCCGGCCAACCGCTGAACGCGGTCAAGGCGATCGTCAAGGTGACCGACCCGGCGACGGGCGCGGCCGACGAGCGGACGGTGACCTCGGGGACGGTTGGCGGCCAGCCGGGGACGGCCGTCTTCGACGTCACCTCGGCCAAGGCCGGGTCCTTCGACGTGACCGTGGAAGTTGGCGGCGACGAATTGGCGCTCGGCTCGGCCGGTGCGGCCGGCCGGGTGGCGGCCGTGGTCTTCAACCCGGGCGCGCCGGCCGCCGCCCAGTCGCGGCTGATCGGCCCCGAGTCCGGCGCCGCCAAAGCCGACAACCGCGAGCAGCAGGTCATCCGGGCAATGGTCCGCGACGCCCACTCCAACCCGGCGCCGGGCGTGGACGTCGCCTTCGCCATCCCCAAGGACGTCAGCGCTGCGGGCGCCGGCGGCGCCCCCGTCCCGGGCCCGGCCAGCGTCACCGTCAAGACGGACGCCACCGGCGCCGCCCGCCTGGTGCTGGTCTCAAAGGTCAGGGGGACCTATGAGGTCACGGCCGCTATCCGGCCCGGCGGGTCTGGAGCGGCCGCGGCCATCGCCGACGGCAGCCCGGCCAAGGCCGTCTTCACCAACGCCGACCTGTCGGCGGCGCGGTCGACCTTCGAGATTCCGGACGCCGCCACGGCCAAGACGGTGCGAGTCGAGTTCCACCGGCCCAAGGTGACGCTTCACGACTCGTCCGGCAACCTCTACACCGACGCGCCCGTGCCGGTGACATTCCGCTGGCGCCTCCAGGGCGCCAGCGCCTGGGAGGGGTCGAAGACCATCACCACGGCGGGCCCGGCCGGACAGCAGGCCGGGGCCGTCGCCCAATGGACCGACTGGACCGTGCCGGTGGCGGGCGTCTACGAGGTCGAGGCGGCGGCGCCCTCCGGCGTCATCGGCGGCCTTCTGACCGCCCGCTTCAAAGCCGGCCCGGCCGTGCCCAGCGCCTCGGTCTTCACCTCCTCGGCCGGGACGCCCGTGATCAACGACGGCCAAGCGGCCCACTTCGCGGAAGTGTCGGTGCGCGACGCGGCCGTGGCCGCCAACCCGGTGGCGGGTGAGCCGGTCACCTTCAGCGTGGACGGATCGGCCCGGATCGTGGGCGCGCCCGGCGCCGGCCAGAGCCTGACGGTCGAGTCGTCGGCTCAAGGGTTGGCGCGGGTCCAGATCACCGACGCCAAACCCGGCGGCGAGACCGTCAAGGTGACGGCCAGCATTGGCGGCGCGGCGGTCGGGTCGGCGCACCTGGAGTTCGCCCCGGGCGCGCCCGACGCGGACCGCTCGTCCTGGTCGGTGGCGCCGACAACCGCCATCTCCGCCGCCCACCCGGCCGTGACGGCGGACGGCCTCGACTCGTGGCGGGCCGTCGTGACATTGCACGATGCCGCCGGGCGGCCCGTCAACGGGGCCGAAGTTTCGTTCGACGCGCCCAGCGGCGTCCGGCTGGCCGAGGGCGGTCCTCACCGGACGGACGCCTCCGGGCAGGTCGCGGTCACGTTCACAGCCACCGCCGCCGGCGCCTACCAAGTTCGCGCCCTGGTCGGCGCGGCCGCCATCAAACCCGACCCGGCTGAGATCACCTTCGCCGCCGGCCCGATCGCCGCCGCCGTCTCCGACCTGGAATCGCCCGGCGTCACCGCCGTCGCGGACGGCAAATCGAAACTGACAATCAGGGCGCATGTGCTTGACGCCCGCGGCAACCCGGTGCCCGGGGCCGTGGTCAGGTTCACACTCCCGCCCGGGCTGCTGGTGGCCGGGGCGCCGGGCTGGATCAGCCAGTCGGACGTCCGGGCGGACGCCACCACGGGCCTGGCCGAACTGAACGTGGTGGCGATCAGCGCCGGCTCCTACGCCGTCAGCGCCGCTGGCGGGATCAGCCAGGACGGGGGCCAGGTGGGCGTCTGGACGCCGATCGGCAAGGGTTCTCCGGCCAAGGCCGATTTCACGGCCGGGCCGGTGGCGCCCGCCGGCTCGGTCATCGCCGCCAGCCCCGCCGGCCCGCTCCAAGCCGGCGCGCCGGGCGCCGCTTACCAGGTCAGCGTCCACTTGCGGGACCAGATGGGCAACCCGGTCAAACAGGCCGACGTGCCGATCCAGTTCCGTTTCTTCCCCGCGGGCTTCGCCGCCGGCGCCGGCCCGGCGGCGGCCGCGCGTTTCTGCGGCCAAGCGCCGGACTCGCAGACGCGCTTCGCCTCCGCGCTGACAGACGCCGCCGGCGTCGCCAGCGTGCCGTTCGCCTCCGCCCAGGCGGCCAACTGGCACGGCTGCGCCTACTACGCCGGCGATCAGATCGTTGGCGGCAGCCCGGCGCCGCTGGTCTTCACCCCCGGCCCGGCCGACCCGGCGAAGTCAGACTTCGAGGTGTCGCAGAACCTGGTCCTGGCGGACGGGACCGCCAGCCACTACGGCCGGGCGGTCATCCGCGACGCCCACGGCAACCCGCTCGGCGGGGTGGCGGTGACCATGGGAATCACCCAAGGCTCGCCGAACGTGGCCGGGCCGAACGTCAAAGGCGAGACGGCGGCATCGGCCACCGTCACCACCTGCGACCCCGCCCACCGCGACGCCGCCCCCGCCTGGTGCGAGGCCGGCGGCGTCTTCCAAACCGGCCTGGCGATGGTCGAGTTCACGTCCGCCGAACCGGGAACCTTCCTGGTCACGGCCACCAGCGGCGGGGCGGGCGTGGACGGCTCGCCGAAGGCCGTGTCCTTCACCTCCGGCCCAGCGGCGGCGGCGGCGTCCGCCTGGTCCATCAGCCCGAACACGGCCGACCCGGCCGGCGGGGGAGCGGTCTCGGCACCAGCCAGCGGCCGCGCCGAGGACGCCTACGACCTGACGGTCCAGGCGCGCTCGGCGGCGGGGATATTGGCGCCGGGGGCCAGGGTTCGGATCGCCGGGCTGCCCGCCCAGGTCACGATCCTGGGCGGGGCGGCCGAAGCCGTCACCGGCGCTCCCGGCGACCCGGACTACGGGCGGCACAGTTGGAAGTTGGCCTCGACCACGGCCGGGGAGTTCCACGGCCGGGTCCAGGTCTGGGCGGACGGCCGGTGGCGGGACGTGGGCGCGCCGTTCACCGTCTGCTTCCGGGCCGGCGCGCCCGATGCCGCGCGGTCCTGGTTGGTGCAGCCGTCCGGCAGCGCCGCGGCCGGGGACGCGGCCGGGGGAGCGGCCGGGCTGACGGTCGCGGCCGAGGTCCGCGACGCCCACGGGAACCCGGTCAGCGGCGGCGCGGTGGTCTTCCACGTCCCGGCCGGGTTGGCCGCCGTCACCTCGGCCGGGACGCTCCTGAACGGGCCGGCCGAGTTCGCGGCCGCGCCCGTCGATGGCGTCGCCAGCGCCCGGTTCGTGGCCGGCGCCGCGGGCGTGCGAACCGTCACGGTCAGCCTCCCCGGATCGCCGCAGGCCCCGATCATGACCGTCAAGAACGGCGCCGATGGCGCCACGCTGCGCCACGACGGGCAGGTTCATCTGAGCTTCACGGCCTTGGCCCCATCCGGGATCGACTCCGAATTGTCGATCCCGACCGCCGGACAGACAAAGCTTGTCGGCGGCGACCGCCACCTGGCGTCGGTGCTGGTCCGGGACGCGGCCGGGCGCCCGGTGGCGGGCGTGCCGGTGCGGTTCCAATGGACCCGGGGCACTCGCTCCGGGCCTGACTCGGCCGCCGGCCCCTGGACCACGGTCGAAGCCGGACCGTCCGGCCCCGACGGCCGGGCCGATTTCAGCTTCGCGGCGCCGGGCGACCGCGCCGGTTGGGTCTGGGTCAGGGCCTATCTGGAGACCGGGGGCGGGCTGCAGGCGGTCGGGGCGGCCCAGGCCGACCCGGCCTTCGGTCAGGGCCTCAAGGGCGCCGAGTTCCAGGCCGGGACGGTCGATCCGGCTCGCACCGCCGCCAGCTTCGAGACCTATGGCCCGGCCGTGGCGGCCGATCTGCGCGATCGGTCGTGGGCGCGGGTGGTGGTCCAGGATCGCTACGGCAACGGCGTGCCGGGCGCCGATGTGGTTTTCACCCTGCCTTCCGGCGCCGCCGGGACGCCGGTCTTCGCGGACGGGTCGCAGCCGCCGGCCTCCAAGACGATGACGGTTGTCAGCTGCGGGCTCGGCGGGCCTGGCTCGTCTGGCTCGCCCGGCGGGCCCGGCTCGTCTGGCTCGCTCGGCGGGTCTGGCTCGCCCGGCGGGCCTGGCTCGTCCGGCTCGCCCGGCTCGTCCGGCTCGCCCGGCTCGCTCGGCTCGTCCGGCTCGCCCGGCGAATGCCAGCTGGCCGGGGTTCACACCCCGGGACTGGCGCTCGCCCCGATCATGTCCGGCGCCGAGGGCGTCTACCCGGTGACCGCCCAGGTCACCGCCGGGGGGCAGAGCTTCGCCGTGGGACCGGGGAACGTGACCTTCGCGGCCGGGGCTGGGGACTCGGCGGCGTCATCGTTCACCGTGGCCAAACACGACCCCGGGGCCGGCCCCGTCCTGGCC
The DNA here is from genome assembly GCA_031278655.1 of Bifidobacteriaceae bacterium. Taxonomy (GTDB): domain Bacteria; phylum Actinomycetota; class Actinomycetes; order Actinomycetales; family WQXJ01; genus JAIRTF01. The sequence continues at coordinate 4,302 of JAITJZ010000029.1, read as the reverse complement.
GATGGCGCCGGCGCCTACGACCTGACGGTGACCGTCATGAACGGCCTGGCCGGAGCGGCGGCCAAACCTGTCGCCGGCGCCTGCGTCACGCCCGCGCTGCCGCCCGGCGTGGCCGTCGCCGGCGGGCGGGCGGGGGCCTGCCCGGCCGGCTCGTATGAGACGGACGCCTCCGGCCGGGCCGTCATCACGATCACATCGACCGTCTCCGGCTGGGCCGGGGTCGGCGTGCTGCTGGGCGGATCGCCCATCCCGACCGCCCCCGGCGGGGCGGACCACGTCCGCCCGGTGCTGTTCGTTGGTGGGCCGCCGTCCGGGGCGCGCTCGGAGTTGACCAGCCCGCCCGCGCCCGCGGGCGTCGACCAGCCGTCCGGCCAGACCGTCACCGCCAGTCTGCGCGACGCCAACGGCAATCCGGCGTCCTGTTGGGACGCCGGCCGCCAGACGCCTTGCGACGTGACCATGGCGGTGCCGGCGCGCACTTGGGCCGGCGCCGGCGCCGGCCTGGTGGTGGGGCCGGCGGTGGCGAGCGTGCCCGCCGGGCTGGTCGAATACGGCCCGCCGCCCGCGGTGATCGGCGTGGGCGATTGGGCGCGGCCGCTCGGCGGCGCCGCCGCCGCGCTGACCTATCACGCGGCGGCGGCGGGCGTCTACGAGGTCACCGGCCAGGTCGGGGGCCAGCCCCTGATGGTGGCCGATGCCGTGGCCTCCACCGCCGGTCCGGCCAAGGTCCGCATCATCTTCACACCGGCCGGGCCGGGTCCTGGCCCTGGTCCTGGCCCCGGACCTGGCCCTGGGCCCGGCCCTGGGCCCGGCCCCGGCTCGGGACCCGGCGCTGGAACTGGACCCGGAACTGGACCCGGCGCTGGAACTGGCAATCCGGCCGGCCCGGCGCCGCCAGCCGAACCCGCCCACCCGCCAGCGACCGGCGCGCTGCCGTTCACGGGCGTCGCCTGGCTGCTGGGACTGGGCGTGGCCACGGTCGCCGCCCTGCTCCTGGGCTCAGGCATGCTGGCAAGGCGGCATCGGCGGCATCGGCGGAATTGACGGCATCGGCGGAATTGACCTGACTTGACCGGAATTGACCCGACTTGACCGGCCACCGCCGCCCGCCCGCTGGGACTAACCGACGGCGGCGCCGAAGGCCAGGCCGAGCAGGTAGGTGACGGCGGCGGCGCCCCAACCGATGCCGACCTGGCGCAGCGCCTTCCTCAGCGGCGAGGTGCCGGAGAGGATGCCCGCGCACATGCCGGTGACGGCCAGGCCGAGCCCGACCAGCGCCGCCGCCCAAAAGACGGCTTGAGACCCGACCAGTCCCAGGAGGTACGGGAGCACCGGGAAGATCGCGCCCGCCGAGAAGAAACAGAACGACGCCGCCCCGGCTTTGACCCCCGACCCGACCACGATCGAGTCGCTGCGCTCGCCGGGCAGGGTGAAGGCGGTCTGATGGCGCAGGACCTCGTCGGCCTGGCGCTGGGCGTCCTCGGGGCTGACCCCGCGAGCCTGGTAGACCAGGGACAACTCGTTGGCGTTGATGTTGAGATGCGGCAGCATGGTCGAGGTCTTCGGGTCCGGGTTGGAGGCGTCCAACAACGCCTTCTGCGAGTCGACCGACACGTATTCGCCGGCCGCCATCGACATGGCGCCGGACAGCAGTCCGGCCACACCCGCCGCCAACACCACCTTGGCGCTCACCCCCGTCCCGCCAATCCCCATCACCAGCGCCAGATTCGACACCAGCCCGTCGTTGGCCCCGAAGACGGCGGCCCGGAAGGTGCCGGACAGCCGCGCCCGGCCGCGCGCCGCCAAACCCCTGATGACCTCCGAATGCACTTGTTCGTCCGCCATCATCGATTCGGGCACGCTCGGGTCGCGCCAGTAGCGTGTGCGCGTCTCCGCCCGCCCGGCTATGGCCAGCGCGAAGATGAAGCCGAAGCGTTTGGCCATGAACGCCAGCAGATCGGTCGAGAATCGCCGCCGGGCGGCGCGTTTGGCCTGCTCGCCCAGCAGTTCGCGCCAGTGGTCGGCGTGCCGGGCCTCGGCCTCGGCCAGCCCCAGGAGGATCGCCCGTTCCGCCGGGCTCGAGCGCCGGGCCAGGTCCCGATAGGTCCCGGCCTCCTGCAACTCGTCCGCCAGGTAGCGCCGCCAGCGCCGGATTTCCTGAGGGGCCGGGTTGACGCCGGAGGGGGTGCCCGATGCCGTGGCCCCGCTTGCGTGGTCTGCCTCGGCCGGGCTTGGGCTGGGCGGGGAGCCCGCGGGTTCGCGTCCGCCGGGGGGATCAGTAGCCATGGTCACTCGATCCTAGGCCCTGATCCGCCAGCGGGCGCCCGCCGCCCGCCCGGCGCCCGCTCTCTGGCGCCCCGCGCCAGGCTGCGCCGCGCCCCCGGCCGGCGCCCGCTCTCTGGCGCCCCGTGCCAGGCTGCGCCGCGCCCCCGGCCGGCGCCCGGCGCCGCCGGCCGTCAGGTGCCTTCTTGCAGGGCGGTGGCGGGTTCCAGGCGGGCGGCGCGGATGGCGGGGACCAGCCCCGCCAGCACCCCGACCACGCAGCCGGCCAGGGCGGCGGCGCCGACCAGGCGGAAATCCAAGACCGGGGTCCAGGCCCGGACGGCGGCCAGCCCCACGGTGGCCAGCACCCCCGCGGCCGCGCCGGTCAACCCGCCCAGCAGCCCCACCACCGCCGACTCGGCCACGAACTGAGCCGCCACATCGAACCGGGTCGCCCCCAAGGCGCGGCGCAACCCGATCTCACCGCGCCGCTCCATCACCGACAAACTCGTCACCACCGCGATCGTGACCGCCCCGATCCCCAAAGCCACCAACCCCAGCACCACGAACAAAGAGTTCACGTCGGCCGTGACCTGCTGGCGCACCTGGGAGGGCGGCAACGGCATCGACACCTCGAACCCGGACGGGTCGTTCGGGTTCAACGCTGTCGTTATCATTTCGCCGACCATCGGGCCCGCCCCCAACGCCAGCAGCACCTGCAACTCGCCCGGCGCCTCCAACCCGAACACCGCCCGCGCCGTCGACTGCGGCACGATCACCGCGCTGACCAGGTCGGAAGCCCGCTCGACGCGGTCCAATATCCCCACCACCGTGTAGGAGCGGCCGTCGACGAACACCGACGGCTGGTTGTCCACCCTGGTCACCCCCAGCAACGCGGCCGCGTCCCGCCCCAGCACCGCCACCGGCTGCGCGGCCTGCTCGTGGAAACCCGTCAACCAGACGCCCTGCGACAGCACGCCCGAGACCGCCTCCAACGCCCCCGGCGTGGCCGCCATCACCCCCGGCACCCTGGTGGGCGGCGCCATCGGATCATGGACCGGCGCTGCCGCGATCACCGGGCTGTCCAACTCGATCTCGGTCACCAAACCGGCCGCCTCCACCCCGTTCAACCGGGCCGCCGTCTCATCGGCGTCCCACGGCAACACCGCCTTGGGCGCTGCCAGGCCGGCCGCGCCGAAGTCGTCCCCGGCCGGGCGCACCACCCCGTGCACCGCGTCGACCGCGTTGAACACGGCCTCCAACTGCCGCGCCCCGGTCTGCGCGAACCCGACCGTCGCCGTCAGCGACCCGATCCCGAGCACCACCGCCAAAGCCGTCAACGCCAACCGCCCGGGCCGGCCCGCCAACCCCCGCACCGCCTCGCCCAGCAGGTCACGCGCCCCGAACCGGTCCCCCCTGGACGTCCGGCCGTCCCCGGCCGGCTTTGTCCGATGCCGCCGCCCCGCCTTGGCGCCACCCCCGCCAGACCCAGCCCGCCGGCTCATGACTCCTCCAACAGGCGGCCGTCGCGCATCGTGAACCGCCGTCGCGCCGCGGCCGAGACCTCAGGATCATGCGTGACCACCGCCACCGCCAGCCCGGACCGGTTCAACTCCTCCAACACGCCCAACACGTCGCCCGACGTGGCGGCGTCCAGGTTGCCGGTCGGCTCGTCCGCCAACAACAGGGCCGGCGAGCCGGCCACCGCCCGGGCGATCGCCACCCTTTGGCGCTCCCCGCCAGACAACGTGGTCGGGAAGAACAACGCCCGATGCGTCATCGACACCCGCTCCAACGCCCGCCAGGCGCGGTCGCGCCGCTCCGCCCTGGGCGCCCCCGAATACGCCATCCCCAAGACCACGTTCTCCAACACCGTCCGCCTGGCGAGCAGGTGGAACGCCTGGAACACGAACCCCAGCCGTCGCCCCCGCAACCTGGTCCGGTCCCGGTCCCGCAGCGGGGCGGTGTCCACCCCGTCCAACTCGTAACGGCCAACCGTCGGCCGGTCCAACAACCCCAACACGTTCAACAGCGTCGACT
>JAITJZ010000158.1 GCA_031278655.1 Bifidobacteriaceae bacterium | reverse complement strand
CCCGACTTCTCCGCCGTCACCGGCGACACCCTCGCCAACGTGGTCGGCGCGCTGCTCGCCATCGTCCTGATCGCGTCGGTCGCCAGCCTGGTCGCGGCGGGCGTCTGCTGGGCGTTCGGGGAGGCGGCGGGCAACTACCAGCTGTCCGCCAAAGGCAAGACCGGGGTGGTCGCGTCCCTCGGCGCGGCCGCCCTGTCCGGCGCCGGGGTCGCCTGGGCGAACTTCCTCGTCTCTGTCGGCCAAACCCTCTAAACCGCCGCCGCCACCACCGCGGCCACCGCGGCCACGGCCGCGGCCGGGTCGGTCAAACCCCGGCCGGGGCGGCGGCGGGCGCTTCGGCGGGCGGCGCGGGGCGGGCGCGGCGGCCCCACCGCGCCTGGGCGGCCCAAACCAAGCCCGCCGGGCCGGCCAGGGTCAGTTTCACCGCGTCCCAAAGCAACCAGACGAACACAAGATGGAGCCAGCCCGCCCCGCCGCGGCCCGCCGCGGCCGCGGCAACCGCCGCCGCCCACCAGCAGGCAACCCCTATCAGCGCCGCCGCCAGGCCGCGGCGCAGGTGGCGGCCCGCCCGGACCCAGGCGACCAGCCGGTTCGACGGCGCCCGCCGCCCCAACCAGGCGTGCGCCGCCCCAGCCAAACAAACACCCAGCCGGAGCACGCCGACCACCTCCCACGCCTAGAACCCAGCCCAGCCCCGCCGGTGCGGCGGGCGCCAGGACAGACCATAGCCGCGCCGGCGGCGAACCGGAACCCCGCCCCGGCGGGGAGAGCCCCGGCGGGTTGGCGGCCTGGTCCGGCGCGAGGGCGGGCGGCGGGGCTGCGATGCCAGCGGCGCCCGCCCCGGGGCGCTCCGCCGGGCGCGGGGGCGCGGCCCCGGGGGGTCTGGGGGTGGTTGGCGCACCTGCTGGTCCGAACGCCGCCGCCGCCGAGAAGGGGGGCCGGGCGGCCTGGAGCCCAGCAGAGGAGATCCGAGTGTTCCCGATGATCTTGTCAAAGGTGTTGAGCCTGGTCCCCGCCGGGGCGCTGCCCGCGGACATCGACATCGCCCCGAACGATTCCGGCCTGCCCGGCATCGCCCAGTTGAAGACCATCGTCGGGGCGGTGATGACGGTCGGGCTGATCTTGTCGGTGCTGGCGTTGATCGTCTCCGCGGTCGTGTGGGGGTTCGGGTCGAACAGCTCCAACCCGCACCTGGCCTCGAGGGGCAAGGTCGGGGTGGTCGTGTCCTGCGCGGCGGCGGTGGTCTGCGGGGCGTCGGTCGCCCTGGTCAACTTCTTCTGGAACGTCGGCCAAACGGTCTGACCCGCGCGCGGCGGGCATGGGGTTCGCCGAAGTCGGCGCTTGACCGCTTTGCCGGCCCTTGGCCGGGCGGCAAGCCCCCGGCCTTGGGCGCCAAGTCCACCGGAAACCCACAGACAAGGAGTTTTGGGCGATGGGTGTTTGCGATGTGCCGGTCATCTCGCAGGTCTGCGACGTGGCCGGTGAGGGCGCGGCCGCGTTGGTGGCGGCCCCGTTCGACTGGTTGGCGTCGGCTGTGGGGTCGGCGGCGGGCTGGCTGTTCGAGCAGGTGTGGACGATCTTCGACACCACGACGATGGTCGATGTCGCCGCGTCCGGGTACACCCAGGTGTACTCCTTGGTGTTCGGCGTCGCGGTGTTCGTGATGCTGATGTTCTTCTGCTTCCAGTTGATCGCCGGGTTGGCCCGCCGCGACGCCGGCGCGCTCGGGCGGGCCGCCACCGGGCTGGCCAAATCCGTGCTCGGCTCGTTCGTGGCGCTCACCTTGACCGGGCTGCTGTTGGAGGCGACCGACCAGTTGTGTGTCGGCATCGTGCAGGCGACCGGGCAGACGATGGCGGGCATGGGCTCTAGGATCGCCCTGCTGGCCGGCGGGCTGGGCGCGATCAACCTGGCCGCGCCCGGCGCCGGGGCGATCGTCACGATCTTCCTGGCCGGGCTGGCCATCTCCTCGGCGCTGATCGTGTGGTTCTCCCTGCTGATCCGCAAAGCCCTCCTGCTGGTGTCGATAGTGCTGGCGCCGTTCGCGTTGGCCGGGCAGTCGTGGGACGCGACCAAGGGCTGGTTCGGCAAATGGGCGTCGTTCGTGATCGCCATGATCCTCTCGAAGCTGGTGCTGGTGGTCACGCTGCTGGTGGCCGTCACCCAGACCGCCTCCCCGATAGCCCCCGACCTGGCTTCCATCAGCGAGCCGATAGCCGGGGTGGTGTTGATGATGGTGGCCGCGTTCGCGCCTTACATGACCTACAAGCTGATCAGCTTCATGGGCTCCGACATGTACCACCTGATGAGCGCCGAGCAGGAGGCCAAACACGCTGTGAACCGGCCCCTGCCGGTGCGGGCCGCGATGGGCAACCCCGCCCAAGTGTTGGGCGGGGCCGGCAACCAGGGCGGGAACACCCCGCCGCCCCCAGCCCAGCCCGCCGGCGGCCAGACCGCGACCACCGCCGCCGCATCGGCCGGCGGAACCGGGGCGGGCGGCGCGGCCGCCGGCGGCGGCGGCGGCGGGGCTGCCGCGGGCGCGGGGGCGGGGGCGGGCGCGGCCGCCGCCGGGCCGGCTGCCGGGGTCGTCGTCGGAGCGCAGGTGGTCAAGGGCGCCGCCACGGCCGGACCGGCCTTGGGCGGGGCGGCCGGGGGCGCGGCGGCGAACCAAGCCGGCGCCGCCGGGTCCGCGCCGCCGCCGCCCGCCCCCGCCGCCGGGCCGCGAACCGCGTTCAGGCCTTTCCCCCCGGCCGCGCCGCCCGCCCCGCCCGCGCCGCCTGGGCCGTCTGGGCCGGCCGCGCCGGAGGCTTGAGCTTTTGCCAGCGAACACCGCCGGCCGCGGACACGAGTTGACCCCGGTCAACTTCTCCCGGCTCGCCAAACGCGGCCTGCTGCTGGGCCTGTCCGGCCCGCGACTGGTCTGCCTCGCCGCCGCCGCGTCCGCCATCGTCACCGCCCTCCACCTGGGCGGGGGGATGGCGTTGGCGTGGACCTCGCCCGTGTGGGCGGCGGGGGCCGCCCTCGCCCTGGTCGGCGTGGCGGGGCGGAAACTCGTCGAATGGGCGCCCATCGCGCTGCGGTGGGCGGCACGCTCCCGGAAAGGCCAAACCATGTACCTGCGCCGCCTCGCCAAACCCCGCCCCGCCGGGACCCTGGCCCTGCCCGGCGACGCCGCCGCGCTGCGCCAGTGGGTCGATCCGGGGTCGGGCGCGGTCATGGTCCACGACCCCCACGCCGCCACCCTCACCTCGATCATCGAGGTCGCCCACCCGTCGTTCGCGCTGCTCGACCCGGCCGAGCAAGAACGCCGCGTCCAAGCCTGGTCCAGGGTGCTGGCCACCTGCTGCCGGTCGGGGCGGATCGCCCGCCTGCAAGTCTTGGAGCGGACCCTGCCCGACTCCGGGTCCGGCCTGGCCGACTGGTGGCGCCTCCACGGCAGGGACGACGGGTCTTGGACCGCCAGGGTCTACCAAGACCTGATCCGCCGGGCCGGCCCCGCCTCCGAGCGCCACGCCACCACCATCTCGCTCGCGTTGGACATGAAAGCGGCGTCCCGCGCGATCCGGGGCGCCGGCGGCGGGATGCGCGGCGCCGCCGCCGTGCTCGCCCAAGAGATGAGCACGATGGCGACCGCGTTGCGCTCCGCCGACCTGAACCCCGGCCGGTGGGCCGGCCCCGACCAGTTGGCGCTCATGCTGCGAACCGCTTACGACCCCGCCTGCGCCGCCGAACTCGAACGCCGCCCCCACTTGGGGCGGGACCTGGCCGGCGCCGGGCCAGTCGCCGTCCGCGAAACCTGGGCGCGCCTGCGCACCGACACCGCCTGCCACGCCGTCCTGTGGATCTCGGAGTGGCCCCGCGCGCAAGTCTTCCCCGGGTTCCTCGCGCCCGTCCTGTTGTCCTCCGGGATCAGGCGCAGCTTCTCGCTGATGGTGACCCCGATGCGGGCCGACCAGGCCGCCAGAGACCTGCGGCGGAAGAAAACCGAGCACATCGCCGACCAAACCCAACGCGCCAAGATCGGCCAAATAGAAGACGCCGCCCAAACCGCGGAATACGCCGACGTGCTCAAACAAGAAGCCGACCTCGCCTCCGGGCACGGCGTGGCCCGCTACACCGGGCTCATCAGCGTCTCAGCCGACACCGAACCCGACCTGCAAGCCGCGCTGGCCGCCGTCGAGCAAGCCGCCGTCCAAGCCTCCTGCGAAACCCGAACCCTCGTCGGCCAGCAAGCCCAAGCCTTCACCGCCGCCGCGCTGCCGTTGTGCCGGGAGGTGTGAGGCGGTGGAACCCCAAGAGCGTGTTCACGCCGCCTACCTGGCGCGGCCCGCCAAGCAGCGCCGCCGGGACCGCAAAACCCAAGACAAGGCGATCAAGGTCGCCCTGGCCGACGGGCGGCGGGCGCGGCGCGCCCGAGTCCGCGCCGACCTCGAGGCCGCCAGGCGGGAGCGGGCGCTGGCCGCCTATCTGCCGGCTGCCGGCCAGCCGGGTCCGGCCCAGTTGCGGACCGCGGGCAGGCTGCGCCTGCCCCGCCACCAAGACACCACCGCCACGTTGGGCGGGGCGTACCCGTTCTTGGCCGAGGGCGGGCTCGGCGCGGACGGGGTGTTCGTCGGCTCGGACATGTTCGGCGGCGCGTCCTTCGTCTACGACCCGTGGGTCCTGTACCAAAAGGGCGTGATCACCGCCCCGAACATCGTCCTGGCCGGGATCGTCGGGTCCGGGAAGTCGTCTTTGGCGAAGTCGCTTTACACCCGGTCGATCCCGTTCGGCAGGAGGGTGTACGTGCCCGGCGACCCGAAAGGCGAGCACACCGCCGTCGCCGAGGCCGTCGGCGGGAAAGCCATCCAACTCGGCCACGGGCGCCCGACCCGGTTGAACCCGTTGGACGAGGGATACCGGCCCGCCCACCTGTCCGACGCCGAATGGGGCGCCCAAGTCGCCTCACGCCGCCGCGACCTGATCGGCGCCCTGGCCGAGACCGTGTTGGACCGGGCCATGACACCCCTGGAGCACACCGCCATCGACGTCGCCCTGAGCCGGGCCGTCGCCTCTTCGAGCGTGCCGGTCCTGCCGGCGGTCGTGGGCCGCGTCCTGGCCCCCGAGGGGGCCGACGACCCCGACGGGCGTTTGGCCGAGGACGGCCGCCAAGTCGGCCACGCTCTGCGCCGCCTGGTCGCCGGGGACCTGGCCGGGCTGTTCGACGGGCCCTCCACAGTCCGGTTCGACCCCAACCTGCCGATGGTGTCATTGGACCTCAGCGCCGTCGCCGAGAACTCCACCCTGATAAGCGTGTTGATGACGTGCTCGTCGGCGTGGATGGAATCCGCTCTGCTCGACCCGAAGGGCGGCCAGCGGTGGGTGGTCTACGACGAGGCGTGGCGGCTCATGTCCCACCCCGCGCTGCTGCGCCGCATGGACGCCCAATGGCGGCTCGCCCGCCACTACGGGATAGCCAACATGCTGATCTTCCACAAACTCACCGACCTCGACAACGTCGGCGACCAAGGCACCGCCATGCGCGCCCTGGCGTCGTCGCTGCTGGCCAACGCCGAGACCAGGATCGTCTACCGGCAAGAATCAGACCAAACCACCCAAGCCGCCGAAGCCCTCGGCCTGACCGGCGCCGAGAAAAAGCTCCTGCCAACCCTGGGCGCCGGGCAAGGCCTGTGGCGGATCAAAGACAGATCCTTCGTCGTCCAACACCAACTCCACCCCGACGAACTCGCGTTGTTCGACACCACCGCCCGCATGCGCTGAAAAGTTCCTGAGCTCCGCTGAATTCGGCCATTCTTCGAGGGAACCCAGGCGAATGTGGCGTGTTTTCAGGCTTTGGGCGCCTGGGTCCGGGGAACCTGGCGCCAGCTTACGGCGTGCGGCGGCCCCGCCCTCCTATCGGCGCGCCGCCAGACGCCGACGGCGCGGTGGCGGCTGGGAGGGGCGGCGCACCTCGCGGGCATGAGACGAAACAACGACGGGGCGCGCCGCCAGTCGCGTCCCCCAGCCGAGCCCGCCCCCCAGCCGGCGCCGCCGGAGCCGGTGTTCCCCTCCTGGAGGTCGGACCAGCCGGCGGCGGTCATCACCGCGGCCGCCCCGGACCGGCTCACCGTCAAGGTTTACGGGGTGGAGCGGGAACTGCCCGACCCCTCCCTGGGCAGGCGGGACCAGATGGGCCGGCTGCTGGACTGGCTGCGCGACCAGATCGGCGGGCCGTTCCTGGCCCAGATCACCGAGGCGGACGGGACCGTGGCGACCGGGTGGGTGACCTCCGACGCCGACACGCCGCCGCCAGCCGGGTCCGGGCCGGGCGGATCGCCGCCGGCCCCCAGCCCGGACCCGGCCGCCTGGGCGCAGGCCGACCCCGCCCCCGACCCGGGCGAGATCCCGGCCCCCGCCTGGCGGGCCGCGCCCGCCGCCGGCGCGCCGGGCGCCGACCGGCCCGGCCAACACGCCGCCACCCCGCCCGAGCCGCCCGGCCCCGTCCCGCCAGGCGCGCCCAGCCCGCCGCGCCCCGCGCCGGCGGCGGACCGGGCGCCCCGGCACGCCGCCGACCCCGACGCCCGAACCGGCGCGACGGCCCCACCCGGCGGCGACCCCGCCGGGTGGGAGGGGTGGTGGCGGTTCAACACCGTGGCCCGCGCGGCCGGGTTCATCCCCGGCGAGGAAGTCGTGTTGGGGTTGGCTGTGGCCGGGGAGGCCGCCAACCCGGACGGG
>JAITJZ010000148.1 GCA_031278655.1 Bifidobacteriaceae bacterium | reverse complement strand
TACGACGCGTGTTGACGAGCGGAGCGGAGGAAACGCGCACAATAAGGCGACTGTAGCTCCGGCCGGAGATGCTATTGCGGAGCAATGCCAGCAAGCAGAGGACCGGGGTTCGAATCCGGTCGGAGACGCGACCGCAGGGAGTAGCTCCGACCGGATTCGAACCGGCGCTACCGCCTTGAGAGGGCGGCGTCCTAGGCCACTAGACGACGGAGCCAAAATGCCTGGTCAGCACTGGCAAGCCAGGCGCTGGGGTACCAGGACTCGAACCTAGACTAAGTGAACCAGAATCACTCGTGCTGCCAATTACACCATACCCCAACGGTCTTCCCGGCCCGCCGCGAGGCGGGCCGACGTGCAAGATTACCGAATCATCCGGGCTGAGGCAAAAGCCCGCCGGTTCAATTCAGCTCGGGCGCCCGGCGCAGGCGCTCGATCCGCGCCAGCGAACTCTCACGGCCAAGGATCTCCATCGCCTCGAACAGGGGCGGGGAGACCCGCCGGCCGGTGACAGCCACGCGCAGCGGGGCGAAGGCGTCGCGCGGTTTCAGCCCCAGGCCGTCGACCAGCGCCGCGTTCAACGTTTGGTGGATCGAGTCGGCGCGCCAGGAGTCAGCGCCGAGGGCGCGCAGCGCCCCCAGGGCCGCGTCCAACCAGCCGCCCGAGGCGACCGGGAGCTTGGCCAGGGCGGCGGGCTCGACCGCGACGGCGTCATCGGGCGCGAAAAAGAACCCCAACATGCCGATGGCCTCCCCGAGCAGCGTCATGCGCGGCTGGACCAGGGGCGCGGCGGCGGTCAGGACCGCCCGCTCCGAAGCGGCCAGCGAATCCCAGTCGGCCGCCGAGACCAAGCCCGCCTCATGCAGGTACGGCGCCACCCGGCGCGCGAATTCGTCCACCGCCAGCAGCCGCAACTGCGCCGCGTTGATGGCCTCGGCCTTCTTCAGGTCGAAGCGCGCCGGGTTCGGGTTGACGTCGGCGATGTCGAAGGCCGCCACCAATTCGGCGCGGCTGAAGACATCGCGGTCGGGGGCGATCGACCAGCCGAGCAGCGCCAGGTAGTTGACCAGGCCCTCGGGCAGGAAGCCGCGCACGCGGTGGTGGAACAAATCCGATTCGGGGTCGCGCTTCGACAGTTTCTTGTTCCCCTCCCCCATGACATAGGGCAGGTGGCCGAAGGCCGGCGCCGCCTCGCTCAGGCCCAGCTCGATCAGCGCCCGGTGGAGCACGATCTGCCGGGGCGTGGAGGACAGCAGGTCCTCGCCCCTGAGCACGTGGCTGATCCGCATCAGCGCGTCGTCGACCGGGTTCGTCAGCGTGTACAGCGGGCGGCCCCCGGCCCTGGTGATGGCGAAGTCCGGCACGGACCCGGCCTTGAAGGTGATCTCGCCGCGCACCAGGTCGGTGAAGGTGATGTCCTCGTCCGGCATGCGCACGCGCAGCACGGGGCGGCGGCCCTCGGCCAGGTACGCCTCGCGCCGCTCCGGCGTCAGGTCCCGGTCGAAACCGTCGTAGCCGAGTTTCGGGGGCCGGCCGGCCGCCAGGTGGCGGGCCTCGACCTCCTCCGGCGTCGAGAAGGACTCGTAGGCGAAGCCTTCCTCGACCAGCCGCCGCGCCACCAGCGCGTAACTGTCGAGCCGCTCGGATTGGCGGTAGGGGCCGTACGGCCCGCCCACTTCGACGCCCTCGTCCCAGTCCAGTCCCAGCCAGCGCAGGGCGTCGAGCAGTTGCAGGTACGATTCCTCCGAGTCGCGCGCCGGGTCGGTGTCCTCGATCCGGAAGACAAAGGTGGCGCCCGTGTGGCGGGCGTAAGCCCAGTTGAACAGGGCCGTGCGGATCATGCCGACGTGGGGCACGCCGGTCGGGGAGGGGCAGAAGCGCACACGCGCCGGGGATTCGGCCAACACAGCCACCTACCTTCTCACAACCGGGTTGGTGATGGCGCCGATGCCGCCGACTTCGCAGGTGACGCGCTCGCCCGGTTCGATCGGCGCGGCCCCGCCCGGGGTCCCGGTCAGGATCACGTCGCCGGGCAACAAAGTGCACACCGCCGATGCCGTCGCCACCAGTTCGCGCGCCCCGACCAGCAGGTCTTTGGTTGAGCCGTCTTGGCGCGCCTGGCCGTCCAGCCAGGAGCGGACGGCCAGGCCGCGCTCGGGTTCGAGGTCGGTCTCGATCCAGGGCCCCAGCGGCGTGAACGTGTCGCGCCACTTGGCGAAGAAGCCACGCGGGTCGGGGTTCGCCGCCGCTCCCCCGTTGGCGCTGTCCACGGCATCGGGCAAGGCGGCGTCCCCGAAGCGGTAGCCGACGTCGTTGGCGACGGTGTAGCCGAGGATGACCTTGTCGGCCGCCTCGGCCGGCACGTCTTTGGCCAGTCGCGCGATCACGATCGCCAGTTCGGCCTCGTGGAAGGCCGGGGCCGTCACGCGGGCGTCGAGCATGATCGGGTCGCCGGGGCCGATCACAGTGGTGTTCGGTTTGCCGAACCAGACCGGCGGCCCGCCGGGCGCGCCGGCGGAGCGGTAGTTGCGCGCCACGCCGATGATCTTGGACCGGGGGATCACGGGCGCCAGCAGGCGCACGTCCTCCAGCGGGTGAGTCTGGCCGGTCGGGCTGATCTCGGTGTAGAGGGGGTCGCCGCCGATGACGTGGATCATCTCCGCGCCTTCCTCGCCTTCGACAACGCCGTAGCGGGGGTCCTGGTCGAGCGTGAAACGGGCAATTCGCATCACACTAGGGTAAGCGGAATCGGTGGCGCCGCCCGCTGCGGCCCGGCCCGCCCGGCCCGCCCGCCGGCCCCGCGGGCTGATCAGAGGAGCGCGTTCTCCGGGCGCTCCAGGACGGCGGCGATGTCCTTGATGGCGGCGGCCGCGTCGGCGCCGTCGACTAACCGGTGGTCGAAGGTCAGCGTCAAACGCCCGACCGACCGGACCCGCACCTTGCCCTTGCGCGCCCACGGCCGCGGCCGGATCGCGCCCAGCGCCAGGATGGCGACCTGGCCGGGCACCAGGATGGGGCTGCCGCCATCGACCCCAAGGGTGCCGACGTTGGTCAGCGTGATGGTCCCGCCGCGCAGCTCGTCCGGCGTGGCGGCGCCGCTCCGGGCGGTCTCGATCAGCGGCCGGATGCCCTGGGCCAGTTCCGGCAGACTCAGCCGGTCGGCCCGCCGCAGGCACGGCACCAGCAGCCCGCGCGGCGAGTCGACGGCCAACCCCAGGCCAACATGGTGGTGGTAGACGATCTCCCCGGCCGCCTGATCCCACCGGGCGTTGATCACCGGATGCCGCACCGCCGCCCTGACCAGCGCAAACGCCGCCAATGAAAGGAATCCCAGGCCGCCGCGGCGGGCGAACTTGAGCCCGGCGGTGGCGTCGACCTCGATGAACAGGCTGGCGTGGGGCGCGCTGAAGGCCGATTCGACCATGGCTGCGGCGGTCGCCCGCCGCACCGACCGGATAGGGCGGCGCGTCACGTCCGGCTCGCCGTCGGCCGCCCGGCCGCCCGCCGCCCGCTCGACGTCCGCGCGCGTGATCGTCCCGCCGGGTCCGCTTGGCGTGACGGCTTCGAGTCCGATGCCGCGCTGGCGCGCCAGCGCTCGCACCGGCGGCTTGGCTTTGGGCCGGGCCGCGACGCCCGCCGAGTCCGTGGGGGCCGCGGCAGTGTGTGGCCCGCCGTCCCGGTGGCGGGCCCCAGTCGGGGCCGCGGCAGCCCACGACCCGGCGGCGGCGGCCGCCGCAAGGCCGGGCGCGGTCCCGCCCATCGCGCCAGCGCCTCTCGGCCCGCCTGGGCCATAGCCGACCAGCACCGCTGAGACGGCGCCATCGGCGCCATCGGCGGGCGAGGCGGCATCGGCGGGCGGCGAGACGGCATCGGCGGGCGGCGAGACGGCATCGGCGGGCGGCCCCCCCGCGGCCGGAACCGAGGGCCTGACCAGCAGAATCGGGTCGCCCACGGGCACCACGGCGCCTTCGGCGGCGGCCAGCGAGACGACCTGCCCGGCGAACGGCGACGGCAACTCGACCACCGACTTGGCGGTCTCGATCTCCAAGACCGGCTGGTTGACGGCGACCGGGTCGCCCGGCGCCACCAACCAACGGACAATCTCAGCCTCTGTCAGGCCCTCGCCCGCGTCCGGCAGGCGGAAGGTCAGCAGCGGCGCGGTCAGTACGTCGGTCATCGGTGCTCCCTGAAGGTCTCGGCCATGGTCAGAAGGCGAGGGCTTGGCGGACGGCGGCCACGACGCGCTCCGGGCCGGGCAGATAAGCCTGCTCCAGCAGCGCCGGCGGGTAGGGCAGGTGGTAGCCGCCGACGCGCAACACCGGCGCTTCCAGCAGATAGAAGCAGCGTTCGGTGATGCGGGCGGCGATTTCGGCGCCGGCGCCGAAGAACACCGGCGCCTCATGGACCACCACCAGCCGCCCGGTCTGGGCGACGGACCGCTCGATGGCGTCGAAGTCGATCGGGCTGATCGCGCGCAAGTCTATGACCTCGGCTTCGACGCCTTCGCCGGCCAGTTGGCCGGCGGCCGCCAGCGCCTGAGGCACGGATGGGCCGTAGGCCGCCAGGGTGACGGCCGCGCCCGGGCGCCGACGCGCCAGGCGCGCCTGGTTGAGCGTGTCGCCGTCCCTGGCCCGCTCGGCGCCGGCCACCAGTTCGCCCTTCGACCAGTACAGCGATTTGGGTTCGAAGATGATGACCGGGTCGGGGCAGGCGATCGCCGCCCGGGTCATGTCATAGGCGTCCTGTGCGTTCGAGGGGCTGACCACGCGCAGGCCGGCGGTGTGGGCGAACAGCGCCTCGGGCGACTCGGAGTGATGCTCGACGGCGCCGATGCGCCCGCCGTAGGGGATGCGGATCGTCACCGGCACCGCCAGGCGCCCGCGCGAGCGCGACCGCAGCTTCGCCAACTGGGTGGTGATCTGGGAGAAGGCCGGGAAGACGAAGCCGTCGAATTGGATCTCGCAGACCGGCCGGTAGCCGCGCAGGGCCAGGCCGATGGCCGTGCCGACAATCCCGGCCTCCCCCAGCGGCGTGTCCCGGACGCGCTCGGGGCCGAAGCGTTCGCTGAGGCCCCCCGTCACCCGGAAGACGCCGCCCAGCACGCCCACGTCCTCGCCCATGACCAGGACCTTCCTGTCGGCGGCCAGTTCGGCCGCCAGGGCCTGATTGATCGCCTGTCCCAGCCCCACCGTCGCGGCCGGCGCCAGCACGCTCATCGGGGGCCGCCCGGCGCCGCCAGCGTCGCCAGTTCCTCCGCCACCAGGGCGTGAGGCGTCGCGTAAGCCCACTCGAAGACCTGATCGAGGCGTTCCGGCTTGATGCCGAGGCAGTGCTCGCGGGCCGAGGCGGCCAGGGCCTCGCCCGCGGCCTCGACCTCGGCGAAGAAGGCCGCGTCCGCCGCCCCCAGTTCCTCCAGGCGCGCCCGGGCCAGCGCCAGCGGATCGCGCGCCGCCCATTCGGCCTCCTCCTCGGGGCGCCGGTAGCGCGACGGGTCGTCGGAGGTGGTGTGCGGCCCGATCCGGTAAGTCAGCGCCTCGATCAGCTGCGGCCCCTCGCCCGCCCGGATGCGGGCCAGCGCGGCGGCCGTGGCCGCGTGGCAGGCTTCGGCGTCGTTGCCGTCGACGCGCTCGCCGGGCACGCCGAAGCCTTCGCCGCGACGCGCCAGTTCGACCCGCGCCTGCGTCCGCGTCGGCGTCGAGATGGCCCAGCCGTTGTTTTGGATCAGGAACAGCACCGGCGCCGCGCACGATGCCGCCCACACCAGCGCCTCGCAGACCTCGCCTTGGGAGGTCGCGCCGTCGCCCAGGTAGACGACCACCGCGCCCGGGTCGCCGTCTAGCGCCAGGCCGATGCCGTAACCGACGGCTGGCAGCGCCTGGGCGCCCACCACCAGGGTGTAGAGATGGACGCGCTGTTCGGACGGGTCCCAGCCGCCGTTGTCGGCGCCCCGGAACAGGCCGAGCAATCGCCTCGGGTCGACCCCGCGGCTGAGCAGCACCCCGTGCTCGCGGTAAGACGGGAAGACCCAATCGTGTGGGCCGAGCGCGTGCGCGGAGCCGACCTGGGCGGCCTCCTGCCCCAGTGACGGCGCCCATAGGGCCAGTTCGCCTTGGCGTTGCAGCGCGGTCGCGGCCCGGTCAAACGCCCTGGTCAGGGCCATGTCGCGGTAGAAGGACCGGAGCTGGCCCAGGTCCGGGCGCCGGGGCTCGGCGCTGGCCGGGCCAAGGCGGTCGCCTGACCGGCCCGGGGCGGGCGCTGTTGGCGCTGGGGCTTGGGCGAACGGCATCGGCGGCTCCTTCGGTGCTGGGAAAACTGAAACCTACGCCAGCGTAGGCTACGGAAGCGTAGGCACGGGCGGTGGCGGGCCTACAAGGCTGGCCCGGAGTCTTAGTCCGGTTCAGCCAATCGCCCGCAAGTCCGTGCCGGACATCAGCCAAAGGCCGCCGTCGCCGACGAACAACCGCTGGACGGCCGTGCCCCCGGCGCCCGGCAGCTCAAGCTGCCAGCGCGCGGCCGCGTCCTGGGCCAACGGGTAGGCGGTCAGGCTGGTCTCCCCCAAGCGGTAGAGCGTCTTGGCGCCCAGCGCCAGTCCCGGCGCCGGCTCGCCGTCCTCGATCTGGAACTGGTATTCGGCGGCGCCGTTGGCCGCCTCGACGGCGCTGATCTGGCCGGCGGCGCCGGCCACGACGGCTGTGGCGCCCACGGTCCCGACCAGCCTGTCGCCCGCGACCGTCCAGCGCTGATGGCCGGTCTTGAGATCGGCGCAGGTGACCTCGCCATCGCCAGTGGTGAAAATCCAGTCGCCGGACCGCTCCGCCCGGGACGTGCCGAAGTGGTTCAAGGTCTCGGCCCACAGGCTGTCGCCTGTGGCCGGATCGATCCGCTTCAAGCGCGCCTGCCCGGCGCCGTCCGCCCAGTCCGAGCGGATGAGGACGCCGCCGGCGAACAACTGGTAGTCGACGCCCGGGTCGGTCGCGTCGGCGCCGAATCCGACCAATTCGCCGCTGGCCGCGTCGGCGAAGCCTTGGTCGGTCCAAACCCAGAACGCGCCCTCGCCGTCGACCAGCCTGGGGATGTCGTCAGCTTTGGCGGCGGCCCGCCACTTGTCTTTGGCCAGATCGCGGACGGACGCCACCGCCACCTCGTCGCCATCGGCCAGAGCCACCAGACCGTCCGACGCCGCCAGCGCCACCACGTCCGGGCGCTGGCCCAGAATCTCGCCGCTGCCCGGCGCCAGCGACAGGACCATCCCGGACTTGGCCACACACTCGACGCCGCAGCCGACCCCCACCACCAGGCCGCCGCCGCCGTCGGCGTAGGCGTATTCGACCCAGGCCGAGGCGTCGCCCATCAGCTCAGCCAGATCCAGGCGCCATTCGACAGAGCGATCGCGGGCGTCCATCGCCACCAGCGACGATTGGCCGGGGCCGGTGGCCTCGACCAGGACGGTCCGCTTGCCCAGCATGACCGGCGCACCGGCCGCCGAGCGGTCCAACGCCGGCCGGAAGATTG
This sequence comes from Bifidobacteriaceae bacterium, assembly GCA_031278655.1. Taxonomy (GTDB): domain Bacteria; phylum Actinomycetota; class Actinomycetes; order Actinomycetales; family WQXJ01; genus JAIRTF01. Next base: position 1,939 of record JAITJZ010000148.1, on the reverse strand, counting down.
CCTGCTCGATCCCCTCGCCGATCACAGCCGCGTCGTTGACCGGCCGGCCCAGGGTTGGCTGGGCCTCCAGGTCCGGCGCCAATCCGCCCTCGGAGCGCCCCAACAGCCACAGGCCGCCCGCGCCCAGGGCCACGACCACCGCCAGGCCGAGCGCCAGGACCACCAGCCGGCGCGACCGGCGCCCGGGCCGCGCCGAACCGGCCTGGTCAAGCTTGATCGGCCCCAGCGGGACAGACCCCAGCGAAGGCCTGGCCGGCGGGGACATCGCCACCGGATTGCGCGGGCGGGCGGAGGGCATGAACTCCTCCGGCAGCTCCGCCAGCGGCAGGCCCAGTTGCGGGCGGGCGAGGTATCCGGGGCCGTCCCCCCCGTCCGGCTCGGGTGTTTGGCGCGACCGGTCCGCGCGCGGTTCAGGGCGGCGCCGGCGAGGCAGTTCCGCCCCCGGCTGAGGGCTCACCCGTGGGCGAAATTCCTGGTCAGCCGGTTCATGGGCGGCTTCCTCACGGGCGGCGGCGGCGCCCCTGAGGGCGGCGGCGGCATGGGCGGCGGCCGCCGCCCGCGCAGCCGCCTCGCCTGAGGGCATGACCTTGGCGCGGGGAATCTTCGAGGCGATGCCGGTGCCGGCGGACGGATTGGCCGCCGCGCGGCCTGGGGAGCGCGCGGGCGTCCGGGCGCCGTCCGGGCGCGAGGGCGTCCGCGCGGCGGCGGCGCCTTCTCGGCCAGGATCGCTTTGGGGCTGGTCGGGCATTGGTCGTGGGCCTTCAGTCGATGGGGACAACTCTTACTGCGCCAGTCAGCCTGGGTGCTGACGCCTCCAGTCTGCGACACCATTCAACCAGCTTGCGAGGCCGGTAGGCGAGGCGCGGACGAATCTTGGCGGCCTCAGAGTTGGATCAGCGCCTCGATGTGCGGCATGGCGAACAGCGCCCCCGGCTGGCGCGACCATTCGACCAAGCCCTTCGCCGTCCTGACCAGGGACGCCTCGTCGGCCACCGCCAGGGCGCCGGCCAAATCGACGAAGCGCCGCTCGGTCAGGCGCTCAGCCCAGTTGGCGGCCACGGCCTCGACCGATTCGAACCCCGGATAGGTCCACAGCGACCCAGAGATCACCCCGGCGCCGGCCAGCCCGGCCTCGGCCAGATAGGCCACCAGCCGCCGCGCGGCGCTGATCTCGCTGCCAGCGGCCCGCGCCACCAACTGATAACACTCCTGCCACGAACGCCAGGCGGCGGCGTCGGGGTGCCAGAAAGCCGCCCCGAAATCCGCCTCCCGCAACGCCAGGCGCCCGCCCGGCCGCACCAGCCGGGCCAATTCCCTGATGGCCGCCACCGGATCGGCCAGATGGTGCAGAACCTGGTGGACGTGGACCAGATCGAAGCTGGCGTCCGGGTGGGCCAGCGCGTAGACGTCGCCGACCTCGTAGTTCAGGTTCGCGGGACGGGACGGGTCCGCCTGGGCCGCTGCCACGGCATCGGGCGAGATGTCGACGCCGACAACCTCCCCCGGCGCCACCTTGGCGGCCAAGTCTTTCGTCAAAGCGCCCGATGCCGAGCCCACGTCCAGCACTCGCAACCCCGGAACCAGCGTGGCGGCCAGGTGCCCGGCCGAATTGGCGACCACCCGCTTGGCGTGCGCCTTGGTCGCGCCAGGGCCGTGGCCGTGGATGTATTGCGTCATAGCGGCCACGTTACCCGCACGGCCACCGACAAGGCCACCCAGGCATACATCGAAAAACGGGTCTCACAAGGCAGAACACTCCGCGAAGCAACCCGCTGATGGAATCTGGCCGCCCGGCGCTGACTGTGCTGTGTCAAACTCTATGGACGGTTAGTTGGGTTTTCCTCATGCCGCTAGCGGCAGTTGGTCTTGTTGGCCTTGCGGGCCGTGTTGGAAGTGGTCGGCCATGGCTTGGGCCGGGGTGCGGTAGCCGAGCGTGGAG
>JAITJZ010000075.1 GCA_031278655.1 Bifidobacteriaceae bacterium | reverse complement strand
AGCCCATCCGGTCGCCAGCGAGGCGACGATCCCGTCCACGACTTCTGAGGTCACGCCCGGTGCCTGGCTGCCCGGGGCCTGGCTGCCCGGGACCAAACCATCTCAATCCCAGTCGGCGCGCTCCGCGACCACTCCGGGCGCGATACGCCGCGCCTGGCCCCGCGTCCCCGCACGTAAGCCCGGTCAAGATGGGCCGAGGCGAAAGTGACCGGGGTTACGTGCGCCAACCGCAGGCGCGGGCCTCCAATGAGCCCCGAGCGCGGCCGGGCCCGTCGCGCGGGCGGGACCAGACGGCATCGGGCGAGGTCGGACTGGGGGATGAGGCGGGCGGGCGGAAATGGCGCCGGGGGTGGACGGCCCGCGCGACCGCTGGATGACCCTCGGCGCGGTGGCCGGAGTCAAGCTGAGGTGTGGCTACCTACCGGGCGCGGCGGCGGTTGCGGCTGACGCCGCGGGGCAAGTTCGTGGCGGCGGTGCTGGCGGCGCTGGTGGTTTTTGGGCTGGCGGCGGCCGTGCGCGGGGTGGTGGTGAAGATCGGCGGCTGGGCGCAGGACTCAGCCGTGGCCTGGCCCGGGCAAGCCGAAGACGGCGACGGCGCCGCCCTTGACGCGACGCCTGGGTCGCAGGCCGGCGACCACCCGGACGCGGCGGTGGTGGTGACCTACTCGGTGGCCGGCGCCGGTCCGATCGAGGTCGTGCTCGCGGACTTCGCCCGCGAGGCCCAGGCGATCCTGGACGACCCGTCCGGCTGGCGTTCGGCCGGGGTCGGCTTTGACCGCGTGGCCGAGGGCGGCGATTTCATCCTCTGGCTGGCCACGCCGGATCAGATGACGGGCTTCGCCGAGGGCTGCGCCCCGGAGTACTCGTGCCGCGTCGGCCCGGACGTGATCATCAATCAGGAACGCTGGCTGACGGGCGCCCTGCCCGGCGCGCTCGACGGCATTGACCTGGGCGAATACCGCACCATGGTGGTCAATCACGAGGTCGGGCACTGGCTTGGGCACGAGCACGTCGGCTGCCCGGCGCCAGGCCAGCCCGCGCCGCTGATGATGCAGCAGTCGAAGGGCCTGGACGGCTGCTTGGCGAACCCCTACCCGCTGCCCGAGGAACGCACGGCGCCCGCGCTCGGCCTCGTTTGAGCGGCGCCCCCGGCCGGACGCCCCCGGTTTGCGCGGCCCGGCGCCCGTGGCAGCTTGGGCGCCAGCCGCCGATGCCGTCGATGTCGCCGATGCTGTTGCCGTAGATGCCGCCGATGCCGTTGTAGCAGTCAGCGCGCCGTCCCCGGTCACAGCCGTTCCCGGCCGGGCGCGCAAGGCTCCGGCCCGGGGCGGGGCGGCTCAGCCCAAGATGACGAAGTAGACCAGGCAGAAGGATGCCGCCGCCAACGCGATGGCCCCGGCGATGAGCCCGATCATCCAGGCGACCCCGCCCTTGCCGGGATCGGCTTCGCGCCTGGGCCCGCTTGGCGAGGGAGGGGGAGGGGCCTGGCCGACCGGCGGCGAGTACATCGGCTGCGCCGGTGGGGGTGCCGGGTAACCGCCGGGTCCGCCGACCGGCGGTTGCTGGTACTGCGTCCCCGCAGGTGGCGGCGGGTATCCGGGCGCAGTCACCGGCGACTGCGGATACTGCGCCCCCGCAGGTGGCGGCGGCGGATACTGCGTCCCCGCAGGTGGCGGCGGCGGGTATCCGGGCGCACTCAACGGCGACTGCGGATACTGCGCCCCCGCGCCCGGCGGCGGGTACCCCGAGCCGCTGACCGGCGGCGGCGGATACTGCGTCCCCGCAGGTGGCGGCGGCGGGTATCCGGGCACAGTCGCCGGAGGCCCAGGCGGCGGCGGCCCAGGCGGCGGATAGCCCGAGGCGGCGGGCGGCGCCGGCGCGGGTCCAGCCTCAGGGGCTGGCGCTCCCTCAAGGGCCGCTCCGCAGGTGGAGCAGAAGACTCCGTCTTGGTTGGTGGCGTCGCAATTCGGGCAGCGCTGCATGAACCCATTGTTCCTCATCGGTGCCGGGAATCCCACCGCGGCGGGGGGCGGGGGCCGGAAGTGGGATTCAGCGGGCGGTCGGTTCGAGGGCGTCGATCAACTCGGCCGCTTGGTGGGCGATCTCGTACTCCTCGTTGGTCGGCATCACCCAGACCTCGGTGCGCGCGCCATCGGGCGAGATGCGCGCGGCGCCTCGGGCCGCCTGGTTGGCGGCCGCGTCGACCTCGATGCCGAAGCCTTCCAGGCCGCGCAGCGCCAGGGCGCGGGTGATCGGGTCGTTCTCGCCGATCCCGGCCGTGAAGGCGATGGCGTCAACGCGTCCCAACTGGGCGCAGTAACCGCCAATGTAGTGGCGCAAACGGTGGGTGAAAACCTCCAAAGCCAGCCTGGCGGCATCGTCCCCTTCGGCGATGGCCTTGTGGATGTCGCGGACGTCGAGCGAGCCGCACATCCCCAGCAGACCGGACTCCTTGTTCAGCATGGCGTCGACCTGGTTGATCGTGTAACCGCCCTCGCGGACCAGGTGGAAGACGATGGCCGGGTCGATGTCGCCGCAGCGCGAACCCATGACCAGGCCCTCCAGCGGGGTCAGGCCCATGGTGGTCTCGACCGAGCGGCCGGCGCGGACGGCCGCCATGGAACAGCCGGAACCGATGTGGATGGTGATGATGTTGACTTCTTCGGCCGCCCGGCCCATGGCCCGGGCGGTCTCGCGCGAGACGTACTGGTGCGACGTGCCGTGGAAGCCGTAGCGGCGGACGCGCAGCGAGCGGGCGACCTCCGGCGGGATGGCGTAGGTGAAGGCGGCGGGCGGCAAGGTGGCGTGGAAGGCGGTGTCGAAGACCGCCACCTGCGGGAGTTCGGGGAAGGCGGCCATGGCCGCGCGGACGCCCTGCAGGTTGGCGGGGTTGTGCAGCGGGGCCAGCGGCGCCAGTTCCTCGATGGCGGAGATGACTTGGGGCGTGATGATGGTGGCGGCGGTGTACACGTCCGCGCCCTGGACCACCCGGTGACCCACGCCCACCAGGCCAACGCCGGCCAGGTCGGGGCCGTATTCGGCGAACAGTTTGAGGACGGCGCGCAAACCGGTGGTGTGGTCCGGCACGGCGGCCTCAACCGTGTGTTTGGCGCCCGCGGCCTTGTGCGTCAGGGGCGAGACGGCTTCGCCGATTCGTTCGACGATCCCGCTGGCCAGGGCCTCGCGGGTGTCGACATCGACCAACTGGTATTTGATCGACGACGAGCCGGCGTTGATGACTAGGACTGTTTCGCTCACGGGCTTTCCTCTTGTAGCAGGTGTCAGTTTGTCGCGGGTGTCAGTTTGTCGCAGCTGTCAGTTTGTCGCAGCTGTCACTGCGCCTGGCAGGCGGTGATGATGATGGTGTTGACGATGTCTTCGACCAGGGCGCCGCGCGACAGGTCGTTGACCGGCTTGCGCAGCCCCTGCAGCACCGGCCCTATGGCCAGCGCCCCGGCCGAGCGCTGGACGGCCTTGTAGACGGCGTTGCCGGTGTTCAGGTCCGGGAAGATGAGCACGGTGGCGCGTCCGGCCACCGGCGAGCCGGGCATCTTCGATGCGCCCACGGCTGGGACCACGGCGGCGTCGTATTGGATCGGGCCGTCCAAGGCCAGGTCCGGCGCCGCCGCGCGGGCGATCTGGGTGGCTTCCCGGACGCAGTCCACGTCCGGGCCGGCCCCGGACGTGCCGGTCGAATAGGAGATCATGGCCACGCGCGGGTCGACGCCGAAGGCGGCGGCGGTGGCGGCGGAGTCGATGGCGATCCCGGCCAGTTGGCTGGGCGTCGGGTTGGGGTTGACGGCGCAGTCCCCGAACACCAGTACCTTGTCCGCCATTGCCATCAGGAAGACCGATGAGACAACTTCTGTGCCCGGCTTGGTCTTGATGATCTCGAAGGACGGCCGGATGGTGTCGGCGGTGGTGTGTTTGGCCCCGGAGACCATGCCGTCCGCCATGCCGGTGTGGACCATCATGGTGGCGAAGTAGGTGCCGGAGCCGCGGATGACTTCGAGGGCGCGCTCCTTGGTGACGCCTTTGTGGGCGCGCAGTTCGGCGTAGATGTCGGCGAAGTGGTCGACCAGGTCCCCGCGTGTCGGGTCGACAATGTTGGCGGCCTTGATGTCCAGGCCGAGGGCGGCGGCGCGGGCCAGGATCGCATCGCGCTCGCCCAGGATGGTGACGCGGGCGGCGTCCAATTCCAGCACCTGCGCGGCGGCTCGCAGGACGCGGTCGTCGTCTCCCTCCGGCAGGACGATGTTCTTCAGGTCTTGGCGCGCGCGCGTCACCAGCGACTGCTGGAAGGCCAGCGGCGTCAGGGCCGTCGGCCGGAAAGCCTCGATGGCGTCGATGAAGCGGCGCCCGTCGACGCCCTCCTCGAAGGCGCCCAGCGCCGCCTCGACTTTGTCCTGCGAGGAGAGGTCGAGTTGGCCGCGCACCAGTGTGGCGGCCGCGGCCGCCGCGAAGGTCTCCTTCGGCGTGGTGATGATCGGCAGGTCGCCGGCCAGCGAGCGGGCCAGGTCCATGACCGGGCGGTCCGGCACGTAGCCGCTGCCCATGATCAGCCCGGCCAGGGCCGGGAAGTCGTCGTCGCCCTGGGTCGAGGCCAGGCCGAGCAGCACGCCAACGCGGTCGCCGGGGAAGATGACGACCGACCGGGGCGTCAAGTGGGCCAACACATGTTCGACCTCTTGGGCTGCGATCGTCATGTCCAGCACCTCCAGGCCGAGCGCCGCCGGGTCACCGGAGACCAGGTCGCCCCCGACCGCCTCGACCACCGCCCCGAGGGTTGGGGCCAGGGCGATCCGCGAGTCGGGGATGGCGCCGGTGGGCACGTCCAAGGTGGCAAGTTCGGCCCGCACGGCCTCCAGTTGGTCCGGCGGGCAGCGGTTGGCGATCACGCCGACCACCTGGGCGTGTTCGGCCTCGACCGTGGAGGCGGCCAATTTGGACGATGCCGTGATTTGGCTTGGCGTCCAACGGGTCGCTGGCGCCACCAACAGGACGGGCGCCCCCAGGTTGGCCGCGATCCGGGCGTTCAGCGCCAGTTCGGCGCCGCCCGGCACGTCGGTGTGGTCGGAGCCGACCACCACGACGAAGTCGCAGCCGGCCTTGAAGGCTTCGTAGCGTTCCAGCACCTGCTCCATGGCCGCCTCCGGGGCCTGGTGAAAGTGCTGGTAGGTGGTCCCGACCCGGGCGTCGCGGTCCGTCTCGATGGTGTCGCGGGTCTTCAGCAGGTCGAGGACGTGGTCGCGCCCATCGGCGTGGCGCAAGACGGGCCTGAAGACGCCGACCCGCTCGTAGGTCCGCTTCAACTCCTCCAACAGTCCGAGGGCGACAATAGACTTGACCGCGTCGCGGTCAGTCGAAGCCAGAAAAACTGAACGTGCCACCTGTGAACGCCTTTCCTCGACGAAGGGAGTCTTGACTTGGCCTTAGCGATCGCACCGAGGTGCGGCCGCCGGCCGCCGCGCCAACTCTCCCAAGTGTACCTAGGACTTCAGGCCCTTGCCGCCGTCAACTATAAGGAGCATTCCCTTTCGTGACTAATCCCTTACCCACCGCTAAACCAGTCTTGGTGGTCGACTTCGGGGCCCAATACGCCCAGCTTATCGCGCGCCGGGTGCGCGAAGCGCACATCTATTCGGAGATCGTCCCGCACAGTTGGTCGGCGGCGCAGATTCTGGCCAAAGACCCGGCCGCGATCATCCTCTCGGGCGGACCAGCCTCGGTCTTCGAGCCGGGAGCGCCCAAACTCGAAGCCGCGTTGCTTGAGGCCGGGGTGCCGGTGCTCGGCATCTGCTACGGCTTTCAGGCCATGGCCTACGCCCTCGGCGGCGAGGTCGACCGCGGCTCGAAAGGCGAATACGGCTCGACGGCGACGGCCGTGGGCCGCGCTGAGGGACTCCTCGCCGCCAGCCCGCCCGGACAGACCGTGTGGATGAGCCACGGCGTCGCCGTCACCCGCGCTCCGGCCGGATTCGAGGTCCTGGCCAGCACAGACGGCGCGCCGGTGGCAGCCTTCCAGGACCGGGGACGCCGGCTCTACGGTTTGCAGTGGCATCCGGAGGTCCGCCACACGCCGTTGGGCCAGGCGGCGCTGGAGAACTTCCTCCACCGCGAGGCTGGGCTGAAACCGACCTGGACGCCCGGTTCGATCGTGGCCGACCAGGTCGCCGCCATCCGCCGCCAGGTCGGCTCGGCGCGGGTCATCTGCGGCCTGTCCGGCGGCGTCGACTCATCGGTCGCCGCCGCGCTGGTGCAACGGGCCGTCGGCGACCAACTGACCTGCGTCTTCGTGGACCACGGACTGCTCCGCGCGGGCGAACGCGAGCAGGTCGAACGCGACTTCGTGGCCGTCACCGGCGCCAAATTGGTGGTCCAAGAGGCGGCGGCGGTCTTCTTGGAGGCGCTGGCCGGGGTGACCGACCCAGAGGCGAAACGCAAGATCATTGGGCGCGAGTTCATCCGCGCCTTCGAGGCTGCCGCCAGAGGCGTCCAGACCGGCGCCGCCGGCGAGGTCAAATTCCTGGTCCAGGGCACGCTCTACCCGGACGTGGTCGAATCCGGCGGCGGTGACGGCGCCGCCACCATCAAGTCCCATCACAACGTTGGCGGCCTGCCGGACGACCTCCGCTTCGAACTGGTGGAGCCGTTGAGGGCCTTGTTCAAGGACGAGGTCAGGGCGGTCGGATCGGAACTGGGCCTGCCGGACGCGATGGTCTGGCGCCAACCCTTCCCCGGCCCCGGATTGGGAATCCGGATCGTTGGCGAGGTCACCGAAAACCGCCTGGCGACGTGGAGGCGGGCAGACGGCATCGTGCGCGAAGAACTGACGCGGGCTGGGCTGGACCGTGAGATTTGGCAATGCCCAGTGGTGCTGCTGGCGGACGTGCGTTCGGTGGGCGTCCAGGGCGACGGGCGGACCTACGGCCACCCGGTTGTGCTCCGGCCGGTGACCTCGGAGGACGCCATGACCGCTGACTTCGCGCGGATCGATGACGGCGTGCTGGCGCGCATCGCCGGGCGCATCACCGGCGAGGTGGCGGAGATCAACCGGGTGGTGCTGGACATCACGTCGAAGCCTCCGGGCACAATCGAATGGGAGTGAGCCGGGTCAGGGCCGGGGGCGGCGCAGGGCCGCGATCACGGCGCTGACGATCAACGCCAGCCCGGAGATGGCCAGGATCAGGATCAACGCCAATTGCGCGTCGATGGCGACTCCGGCCGAGGCGGCCATGATCCATGCGCCGAAGACGGCCACGATCAGGCCCCAGAGGATCAGGCCGACGCGCGGGCCGGTCTTGACGCTCGCCGCCAGCAGCGGCGGCCCCGGCGGCGGGCCGTATGACACCGGCTGGTACGCCGGCGGCGGTTGCGCGGGCGCCGGCTGCCCCGGCGCTGGCGCATAACCGCCGCGCTGGTTCGGCCGGTAAGGCTGATAGTAGACCGGCGGGCGGTAGGCGCCGGGCGGCGGCTGGGCTGGCCAGCGCTGGGGCTGGGTCTGGGGTGGTGGGCTGTTCACGGCTAGGCTCCTTGTCTGCTTGAGTCAAGTTGAGTTCGGTTGAGTTCGGTCAAGCGCCCGGGAATGAAGGCCGGCGGCGCTCAGCGGTCAAGTGCCAGTGACGCGAAATCCGGCGTCACCAAGGTGATTTGCCCGATCGCTCCCTCGCAGTTGACTGTCAGGACGGGCTCGGCGCCTTCGGCGCCCTTGGCGGCGGTGGTTTCAGCGGTCAGCGACACATCGGCGCCGGCGATCCCCTGGCTCTCGCTCACCACCCAACCGCGATGATCCTCGTCGCGGTCGCGCCAGACGCCGCCGGCGCCGCCCAGCCGGCCCCAGTCCGTCTGCCAGTGATCCCCGTCCAGGCCGATCGCGCTGATCGACCCGGTTGAGATCGAGGCGTTGACCAGCACCGGGACATCCTCTGGCAACACGACCCAGACTTGGCCGATCCCAACCGAGACCTCGACAACGGTCGGCTCGCCGTCCCCGAGGATGGCCGGATCGGTCAGATCGACCGACACTTCCCCGATCGCCACGGAGAAGCCTTTGGCGGCCTCGGCGGGGCTGGAGGGCCGGTGGTCGGCCGATCCGACGGCCCACGACCCGCGCGTGACGACGGCGACCTCGCCGCCAACGGTCACCGGCACGGCCACCAGCGCCAGCACTATTGAGGCGGCGATGAAGCTGCCCGCCCTCCGGCCCGCCAGCCCCAGCACGATCAGCCCCAGCCCCATCATGGTCAGCGCCAGGCCGAAGCAGAAGGCCACCACCCGCAGGCCGCCGAACAGGTCGGTGAAGCGCCCCAGCGCCACCACCGCCGCGATCACCAGCAGCATCGCTCCGACCATGGCCAAGGTCAGGGCCCCGCCCTTGGCCCGGCCCGCCGGTGGCCGGGGCAGGTCGGCCGGTCTGCCCGATGCCGTGCCCCAGCCCCCAGCGCCCCAGCCGTCTGGGAGCGGGGTGGGCCCGGTTGGCGGCGCCTCGGGTTCGGCGGCCGCGTCGGCAGCGCCCGCGCCGACCGCGCCGGGGCTGGTCGGATCGTCGGGGCTGGCCGGGTCGGTGGTGACCACGTCGGCGGCGGCGGCCGCCGCCAGCGATTCGGCGGGGGCGTCGGCGCCGGGGGCGTCGGCGGCGGGAGGCGGGGCTGGGTCTGGGCGAGCGGCATCGGGCGCGGGGTCGGCTGTGTCGTTGTTCGGGAATGTGTTCACGGTCTCTCCTTGCGGACGGGCGGGGGGAGGCGGCCCCCAGGGATTCGGCGCGGGCGGCGGGGCTGGGTCTGGGCGAGCGGCATCGGGCGCGGGCGGGCGGGAGAAGGCGTAGGCCGCCAAAACCGCCGCGCCAACGCTGACCGCGGCCAACCAAAACATGCCGCCGGGGAACGTCAACGGCAGCCAACCCCCGCAGACATAGACAATGCCGAAGGCGGCGAGGCCGGCGCCGCCCCAAAAACCGGGGTCGAAACGCCCGCGGATGGCGTCCTCCAAATGGATGCGGCCGCTGACGGCGTCTGGCAGCAGCAGCCAGGCGGCGCCGTAAACCACCAACCCCAGGCCGGAGAACAGGGCCGCGACCACGAACAGGCCGCGGATCAAGGCCGGGTCCCAGCCGATGCGTCGGGCCAGGCCCGCGGCCACCCCGCCGATCCAGCGGCCGGGGCCGCGGGCGATGTGCTGGCTGCGCATCCATTCGAAGAAGGCTGCCCCGGCGGGGCGCGGCGGCACTGGTGAAGCGGTCATGAAGCCAGCATGGCGGCCGCCGGGGCGGCCCGCTATTGGGGAGAGCCCTGATTCGACCCTGATAAACGCCCGGCCGCGACCCTGAAGCCGCCCCTGATTTGGGCGGGCGGGGCTGACCGGGACGCCTCCGCGTGGTTCTATGTTCGTATGCCAGCCGACGCGCGCGCCGCCGCCAGCGCCGAGCTGCGCCGTCCGCGCGAGGGCCGCATGGTCGCGGGCGTGGCCGCCGGCCTGGCGCGTCACCTGGGAATCAGCGTCACGGCGGCGCGTTGGGGTTTGGCCATCGCCGGGCTGACGGGCACCGGGGCGGTGCTGTACCTGTGGCTGTGGTTGACGGTGCCCTCGGCGGACACGGCCGCGCCGCCGCCGCTGGTCCGCCTCGCCCCCATGCTGCGCGACAAGAACCTGCGCTCGCCGCTGCTGGCGGCGGCCGGCGGGCTGATGCTGCTGGCGCTGGCCGCCATGGTGGCCGCCACCGCCGCGGGCGCGGCCGTGCCCTGGCAATGGCTGATCCCGTTGGCCGCCCTGCTGGGCGGCCTGATCCTGGCCTGGAGCCAGTTGGACCGCATCGACGCCGGGGCCCGGCGCGGGCCGATCTCCTGGTTGCGCCTGATTGGCGCGGTGGCCCTGATGGTGCTCGGCACGGCTTTGCTGATCAGCCAAGGGCGCGGCCCGTCCTCGCTGGTGGCGGCGCTGCTGGCGGGTCTGGCGGTGCTGGCGGCGGTGGCCCTGGTGGGCGCGCCCTGGTGGTTGCGGCTGATCAACGCGCTGGGCGACCAACGGGCGGCCACCGCCCGCGAGGCCGAGCGCGCGGACATCGCCGCGCACCTGCACGATTCGGTCCTTCAGACCCTGGCCCTGATCCGCGCCCAAGCCGCCGACGAGGCGTCGGTCCGCCGGTTGGCCCGCGCCCAGGAGCGTGAGCTGCGCCAATGGCTCTACCAGGACCGGGTTGCGCCGGCCGTCTCGTTGGCGGCCGCGTTGAAGGAGACCGCCGCCGAGGTCGAGGACGCCGCCGGGGCGGAGATCGGCGTGGTGGTGGTGGGCGATCATCCCCCCATGGAGGCGGCGGCGGCGCTGATCGGCGCCACCCGCGAGGGCCTGCTCAACGCCGTCCGCCACGGCGCCCCGCCGGTCTCGCTCTACGCCGAGATCGGCCCCGCGCTGGCCGAGGTCTTCATCAAGGATCGCGGCCCGGGCTTCGACCTGGCCCAAGTGCCCGGCGACCGCCTTGGCGTGCGCGAGTCGATCATTGGGCGCATCCGCCGCCAGGGCGGCCAGGCCGAGGTGGTCTCGAAAACGGGCGGCGGCACTGAGGTACGTTTGAGGCTCGCGTTGGGTGTCAAGGAGCGGGCATGACGGCGAAGCTGCGGGTGGTGTTGGTGGACGACCACGCCCTCTTCCGGGCCGGTTCCAAAGCCGAGTTGGGCGCCAGCTTCGAGATTGTGGGAGAGGCCGGTTCCGTCGAGCAGGCCATCGCGGTCATCGCCCAGACCCAGCCGGACGTGGTGCTCTTGGACGTGCACCTGCCGGGCGGCGGCGGCGCCGGCGGGGCCGAGGTGGCCAGCGCCTTCGCCGGTTCCGCCGTCAAGTTTTTGGCGTTGTCGGTGTCCGATGCCGCCGCCGACGTCGTGGCCGTCATCCGGGCCGGGGCGCGTGGTTACGTCACCAAGACGATCACCGCGTCCGAGTTGGCCGCGGCCGTCCGCCGCGTGGCCGAGGGCGACGCGGTCTTCTCGCCCCGGTTGGCCGGGTTTGTGCTCGACGCCTTCGGCGCGGCCGGCGGGAATGTGGCCGTGGCCGATGACGAGTTGGACTCCCTGACCGCGCGCGAACAAGAGGTCATGCGCCTGATCGCCCGCGGTTACACCTACCGCGAGGTCGCCAGCGAGCTTTTCATCTCCATCAAGACGGTCGAGTCCCATGTCAGCGCGGTGCTGCGGAAGCTCCAATTGTCGAACCGGGCTGAATTGACGCGCTGGGCGGCCCGGCGGAACCTGCTTTGAGGCGGGCGCGGGGCTCGGGCGGCGGGGCTGGCCCGGGCGCGGGCCGGAACAACGCGGGCGGCGCCGGCGGGGCTGACGGCTCTGGCGGCATCGGCGCTGGCGGGCTGGGCGGTCTGCGGGCGATGCCGCGCAACGTTTGGATTCTGGCCGGGATCGCGCTCGGCGTCGCCATCGGTTTCGGGGTGGTCAACCCGGTGCTGCCGGTCTTCGCCACCGCCTTCGGCGTGGACGAACTGGCGGCGGCGGCCGTGGTCAGCGCCTTCGCCCTGATGCGGCTGGTGTTCGCGCCCGCCGTGGGGCGTTTGACCGACGCCTGGGGCCACCGCCTGACCCTGGTGGCAGGCGTGCTGATAGTGGCGGTGTCATCGCTGGCCGTCGGCTTCGCCGGGTCCTACGCCCAAATGATCGTCTTCCGGGGCCTGGGCGGGATCGGCTCGGCCATGTTCTCGGTGGCCGCCATGACGATCCTGCTGGGCTCGGTCGACGCCGGGCGCCGGGGCCGCGCCTCGGCCGTCTACCAGGGCTCATTCCTGGTCGGGGCGGTGGCCGGGCCAGCCATCGGCGGCCTTTTCGGGGCGATCTCGCTGCGGGCCCCATTCTTCTTCTACGCCATCACCCTGGGAGTCGCCGCCGCCGTGGCCATGGGCTTGGAGCCGATCGACGGCCCCGGGCGTCGCGGGGGCGGGCGTGACGGCGCCGGGCGTGACAGGGACGGCGCCGGGCGTGACGGGGGCGCGAAAGGCGACCGCGCGGCATCGGACGTCGAGCCCCGGCCTTTGCGCCAAGTCTGGCGCGACCGGCGCTTCCAGGCGGCCCTGCTGGCGAACCTGGCGCAGGGCTGGAACACCAACGGCACGCGGGCGGCGCTGATCCCGCTGTTCGTGGCCGCCTACCTGGCGGCCGACGAGGCCCAAGCGGTGCTCTGGTCCGGGCTGGCCATGTCCGTCGCGGCCGTGGTCCAGGTGGCGGCGATCTGGCCCTCGGGCGTGGTGGTGGACCGCGCCGGGCGGCGCGGGCCAATGGTCGCGGGCGCGCTGATCGCCGGGGCGGCGATGGTCTGGCTGCCGTTCTCGCGCTCGCTGGCGGTGCTGGCGGCGGCGTTGGCCGTGTACGCGATCGGGGCGGCGCTGATCGGCACCGCCCCGGCGGCGGCGGTCGGGGACGCGGCCGGGGCGGGCGGGACCCGCGCCATCGCGCTCTACTCCATGGCCGGCGATGCCGGATCGGTGGTCGGCCCGCTGGCCGCCGGCTACCTGGCGGCGCAATTCTCCTACGTCACCGCCTGCGCCCTCGGCGCCGCCCTGTGGGCGTTGTCCGCCCTGGTCTCAGCCACCATGCGCCGCCGCTGACAACCAGCCGCCAGCCTGCCCTGACCCATGGGACGCGCGGCCCGGCGGGCCGGGCGGGCCGGGCGGGCGGGCGGTGCTTTCCAGCGGGTGACAGACCGAGCCTTTAGGCTTGATGGCGCTATGGAACAGAATCAACCAGTCCTGCTCGACCTCTCCCGCCTGCCGTCGTTGGCGCCCGCCGCCTGGGACCCCACGGATGGCGATCCAACCAGCCCCTTCCCACCGGCCGCCAGCGGACGGCGCGGCGGGGCTGGGGGAGGGCGGACGGCATCGGACAACCAGGCTGACGCCGCCGAACTGCTGGCGGACCTCAACGCCGAGCAAAAGGCGGCGGTGACCCACGCGGGCACGCCCCTGCTGATCGTGGCCGGGGCCGGGTCCGGCAAGACGCGGGTGCTGACCCGCCGGATCGCCTATCTGCTGGCGACCGGGCGGGCGCGGCCGGGCGAAATCCTGGCCATCACCTTCACCAACAAAGCCGCCGCTGAGATGAGGGAACGGGTGGAGCGGTTGATCGGTCCCGCCGCCCGGCGAATGTGGGTCTCGACCTTCCATTCCGCCTGCGTCCGGATTCTCCGACGCGAGGCCGCCCAGCTGGGCCTGAAAAGCTCGTTCTCGATTTATGACGCGCAAGATTCGACGCGCCTGATAACCATGGTCTGCGCGGAATTGAACCTCGACTCGAAAAAGTTCCCGCCCAAACAATTGGCGCACCGCATATCGAACCTGAAGAATGAATTGGTCGACCCGGAGGCCTACGCCTCGCGGGCGGCCGGGCTGAATCCGGTCGAGGACGCCACCGCCCAGGTCTACAGCCTCTATCAACGCCGACTGCAAGCCGCCCAGGCGCTCGACTTTGACGATTTGATCATGCAGACGGTCAATCTGCTGCAGGTTTTCCCGGACCTGGCGGACCAATACCACCGCCGTTTCCGGCATATCCTGGTCGATGAATACCAGGACACCAACCACGCCCAATATTTGTTGGTCTCGGAATTGGCGGGGGTCAAAGCCGACGCCCGCGCCGGCCGCGCCTATGAGCCAGCCGAATTGACGGTTGTGGGAGACTCCGACCAATCGATTTACGCCTTCAGGGGCGCCACCATAAGAAACATCACCGAATTCGAGACCGATTATCCGGACGCCACCACCATCATGTTGGAGCAGAATTATCGCTCAACTCAGAACATTTTGAACGCCGCCAACTGCGTGATCGCCAAGAATCAAGGCCGCCGCAAGAAGCGCCTGTGGACGGCCGAGGGCGACGGGCCGAAGGTGGTCGGCTACGTTGCCGACTCGGAGCATGACGAAGCCCAGTTCATCGCCAAAGAAATCGACGCCTTGGGCGACGACCAAGGCGTCAAAGCCCGCGACGTGGCGGTCTTCTACCGCACCAACGCCCAGTCGCGGGCGCTGGAGGAAGTCTTCATCCGCACCGGCATCCCCTACCGGGTGGTCGGCGGCACCCGCTTCTACGAGCGCCGCGAAGTCCGTGACGCCATCGCCTACCTGCGGGCGACAGCGAACATCGATGACACCGTTTCGGTGGCGCGCATCTTCAACGTCCCCAAGCGCGGCCTGGGCGACCGCGCGGCGGCCCTGGTCCAATCGCATGCCGCCCGCCACGGCCTGTCCTTCGGGGCGGCGCTCGGCCAGGGCGACCAAATCGAGGCGCTGACGCCGCGCGCGCGCGCCGCCCTCGAGGGCCTGGCGCGGCTGCTGGCCGAATTGTCGGAAATGGCGACCGCCGGCGCCGGGCCCGCGCAAGTCCTTGACCACGCCCTCGACCAGTCCGGCTACCTGCTCGAACTCCAAGAGTCGCGTGACCCTCAAGACGCCGGCCGGGTGGAGAACCTGGCCGAGCTTCACGCCGTCGCCAGCGAGTTCGAGCAGTCCGCCCCGGACGGCACGCTGGCTGATTTCCTGGAACGGGTCTCCCTGGTGGCCGACTCGGACCAGTTGCCGCCCGCCTCAGACGATCCGGCGGCCGCGGCCGAAGCCCGCGACCAGGGCCAGGTCACCCTGATGACGCTGCACACGGCCAAGGGCTTGGAGTTCCCGGTGGTGTTCCTGACCGGCTTCGAGGACGGGACTTTGCCGCACCAGCGCTCATTGTCCAGCGCCGAGGAGTTGGCCGAGGAACGCCGCCTGGCATATGTCGGCCTGACCCGGGCGCGCCGCCGGCTGTACCTGTCGCGGGCCGAGGCCCGCACCACCTTCGGGCGCCCGGAGTACTACCCGGCCTCGCGCTTCATCAGCGACATTCCGGCCGAGACAGTCGAATGGCGCCGCGCCGAAGGCAGCGCGGCCGCGCTGCGGGTCAGCGCTGGCGGGAAAGGCGCTGGTGGGAAAGGCGCTGGTGGGAGCGGTGCTGGCGGGAACGGTGCTGGCGGCGGTCGCGCCTCGGGCGGCGCCGCCCGGTTCGGCTCGGCCGTCCCGCGCCCGGCCGCCGAGATCCCTCAGTTGGCCGCCGGCGATCTGGTCACCCACGACAAATACGGCCTCGGCACGGTCATCGCCGTCGAGGGCGCCGGCCTGGGCCAGGTCGCGCGCATCGAGTTCCGCGAGGACGGCGTCAAGCGCATCCTGGTCCGCTTCGCGCCCATCACCAAACTCTGACCCCCCAACCCCATCCCCCCGCCCGCAAGCCAAAGCGCGTCACAGCGCCGCGGCGTCCCGGCCACCGCGAGCGCCTTGATAATGCCGGTCCAGGTGGCCTTCGGTGATGCGACTCATGCGCCGACGCCTGTGTTCATGAGGGGTGCGAGGTCTGCGTCGGTGATCTTGGTCGCGGGATCGTGTGTTGCCCCCGCCGAGCGGGTGGCGCCGAACCAGACCGGTGTCTTGGGCGGGCGCTCAGCCATCAGCCGATCCGCGACTCCCTCCGCGCCAGCCCACCGGGCCAGATAGGCGGCGCGCTGCCACGCCGAGGTAGGGGCATGAGCCAAACAGGCCGCCAGGGCGTCGGCCTCGACGAGGCCGCCGGACTGGGGCAGCCATTGGGCGAGCCCGGCCAGGTCGCGGTACCCAGACGGGCGGATGGCGATGCCCGCGATCAGCCCGTTGGCGTTCCAGTGCGACAAACCGTCACTCTTGTGGACGCCTGCGGCGGACAGGCTGATGGTGACCGACCGCCAGTCGGACAGCGCCTTGGGCAGCGTCACGCCGACGGGCAGGGCGAGCACTTCCCGCTCGGGCAGTCGCTGGGCCAGGCC
>JAITJZ010000034.1 GCA_031278655.1 Bifidobacteriaceae bacterium | reverse complement strand
CTCGTCGCCTCGGTGAACGCCATGGCCCTGGCCACACCACCATCGCCCGCGACAGCCGCATGACAAGGAAATTCGGGTTCTGGGAGCGCACATCGGCACTCCAGAACCCCGTGGAGCTGGGGGGACTCGAACGCACCCCTTCGGACCTGCGATAACGCGTAATTTGGCGTCTGGCGTGCCCAGTGCGTGCCCAGTTGTTGTTTTCCGCGGGGGTCGGCGGCCCCCGCCGGACATGGGAATGGCACCCCCGCCGGGCCTTCGCGGGCCGGCGGGGGCGCCTGTTTTCCCCTCGGGCGGGGGTCAGGTGATGGGCGCGGTCCAGGCGGCCGCCCAGGTTTTCACGCCGATCAGGCCGTCCGGGCTGAGCCCCTTCTCCTTTTGGAAGGCGACAGCGACCCGCTGGGTCTCGGGGCCGTAGAGCCCGTCCGCTGCGATAGACCAGCCCCGGTCTTTCATGCGCTGCTGCCAGCCGCGCAGGTCTTCGCGGTGGCTGTAGTAGCCGCTGACCGAGGCGGCGGGGCCGCTCTTGGGGCCGAAGTACGAGCCGGCCGGCAGCGGGAACACCGGGGCGGCGGGCGACGGCGTTGGCGGGGCGGGGGTTGGGCTGGGGGCGGGGGCCGCGCCGCCGGCGCGGGCGGCCCATTGGCCGGCGGTCAGGTAGACGCGGTTCAGGTCGAGGTTCCCGGAGTACCCGGAGATCCGCCCTTTGGACGTGTACTGCCAGATGAGGGTGCCGGCGGCGCCCCAGTGCTTCGGGGCGCGCACGGGGGCTTCGGACCAGCCTTGCTGCTTGTTGGTCCCGTAGTTCGCGAGCCACAGGGGGTAGGCGGGCGCGACCTTGGACCAGTCCCAGGCGGACGTGACGGACTCGGACATGTAGATCAGGGGTGCGCGCCCGGTCTTGGCCAGCACCCGGTCGAGCCAGGCCTTCGCGTAGGCGGGGCCTTTCGATACGGCGCCGGCCTCCCAGTCGAGGAACAGCACCCCGGTCTTGCCGGCGACGGCGGCGGCGAAGGCGTCCGCCTCGGCTGCCGCCCCGGCCTTCCCGGTGGCGAAGTGGTAGAACCCGGCCGGCTTGCCGGCGGCCAGCGCCCCGGCGTGATGCTGGGGCAGCTTCGGGTCGGTGTACCCGACGCCCTCGGTGGCCTTCATGATGACGATGTCGCAGTCGGTTTTGCCGAGGTCGATGCTCGGCTGGTGCATGGATATGTCGATAGCGCGCAGCATTCGCGGCTCCTTGCCTGTCAGGTGGTGGTGGTTTTGCGGAGGTCGGCGCGTATCTCCCCTATCTGGTGGCCCTGGGAGTGGACAAGGTCGCGCAGGCCGGCCAGATGCGCGTCCAGTTTCTGGTCGAGCCCGTCAACCTTGGTCTCCAGCTTGCCGGTCGCGACTTTGAGGCAGTCTATGTCGGCGCGGAGGTTAGCGCCGCCGTGCCGGTTGGCGACCTGGTTCTTGACTTCGCGCAGGCCCCGGCCGGCGAAGGCCTGCCACACGCCGATCAGGGCGCAGACTATGAGGGTGAGGCTGGTGGCGATGGTGTCGAAGAGCAGCAACAGCGGTCCTTTCAGGGGATGGGGCGGGCGGTCATCCTGGACAGGATGCGCAGGTCGGCCAGGTCGGCCGCGCCGTTGAAGCGGACCGCGCCGAGGATCTCCCACAGGGCGACGGTCGGCTCGGTGTGGTCCCAGATCTCCTGCTGCGTCCAGTTTTGCGCGTTTGACGAGCCCCCCGGGTAGCCGAAGTTCTCGTTGATGGCGGCGGTGGCGCCCGCCGCGAGCGCCGACCTGTCCCTATCAGACCGCGTGACCGACGCCTGGTAGTTGCGCTGCGACTGCCAGGAAACCTGGTGGGCGGCGCTGGACACGTTGGCGACGGCGACGGCGACGTACCCGCTCGACTGGGCGGTCAGCCGGAGGCGGAGCGCGCTGTTCATCCGATGCTCGGCGAGGAGCTGCCCGGACGAGGCGGACCCGGCGAATTTGGCCTCATCAGGCAGGCGGGCGACCACCGCGGCGAGCTGGGCGGCGGTCACCTCGTTCGGCTCCCCGTACAGGCCGGTCGCCGTCCGCACCCCGAGGGGCGTAACGGCCATGTCAGGCGACTGTCTGGTTGACGAGGTAGAGCACCCCGGTTTGCGGCTGGGCCGGCAGGGCGCCCTCGACGACCGGGTAGAGGGGGACGCCGTCCAAGGCGGCGGTCCCGTCTGAGTCCCAGACCAGCTCGTGGTCGCCGGCCCGCAGCGTGATCTGCCCGTCCCCGGCCCTCACATCCACCTCCACCCCGTCCGAGGCGCGCGCGGTCATCTGGAGGCCTCCCGACAGGGCGCCCACGTCGAACTCGTACGACTCGCCGTCCTCCGAGGCGGCATCGACGTGGAGGCCGCCGGGGAACACCGCGAAGTGGGTCTCGTACGCGCTGGTCTCGGAGTCCCAGCCGAGGTCGGCGCTCCCGGCGCGGAACTCGCCCGTCTGGGCCCACGTCTCGCCGGTCTCGTCCCAGTCGTAGTAGGCGATGCCGAGCCCGCCGCCGGGGTCCTGCGAGATCACCATCTTGGCGGTGGCCGAGGCCACCTCTTTGAGGAGGTATCCGGACAGGTCGATGCTGGTGTGGCCGATCAGCTCGAACCGGGTCTCGCCGGCCACCCAGATG
This sequence comes from Bifidobacteriaceae bacterium, assembly GCA_031278655.1. Classification (GTDB taxonomy): domain Bacteria; phylum Actinomycetota; class Actinomycetes; order Actinomycetales; family WQXJ01; genus JAIRTF01. The sequence goes on along the minus strand of JAITJZ010000034.1, from coordinate 8,301 downwards.
TACTCGTCGTAGGGGCCGCCCTTCGGGCCGATGAAATAGAACACCCCGGACTCGCCGGAGCTGGGCAGGGCGGTGGCGACCACCGCGGTGAACCCGGTCCCGGTGACGGACGCGACGGCGGCGTCGATGGCGGCCATGACCGCGGCCGAGGACGGCACCTCCCCGGTCGCCTCCGGGTCGACGTCTTGTTTGACGGCCGACGCGTCGAGCTTCCCGCCGAGCTGGCCGACGGTCGCGACGTCCGTGGCGGCGGCCCCGTCCGCGGCGGCGATCCGTCCGTTGGCGTCCCGCAGGGCGATGGTCGCCGCGACGGCGGCGGCGGCGACCGCGAGCAGCTGCTGGACCCCCGCGGTCGTCTTCCCGTACACCTCTTGGTAGGTGGAGGTGGCGGTCGCTTTGTCGAGCTTGCCGGCGAGGTCGGCGGCGGTCACCTCGTTCGGCTCGCCGTACACGCCGGCGGCGGTGGCTATCGCCAAAGGCTTAACAGGCATGGTCTAATCCTCCGGTTCGTAGATGTAATAGGTGACGCCCTCTGGCGTGGGTTTGGGAAGCAGGTCGTAGAGAGCCCGCGGGATGCGGACCGCGACCTCCACGTCGCCGGCCTGGTCGGGGGCGCGGCCGTTGACGGTTTGCACCGAGCCGCCGCCACCGCCGGGCGGGCCTTGCGGGCCGGGCGGGCCTTGCGGGCCGGCCACCACCGGCACCGCCGCCGGCCCGACCACCACCGGCACCGCCGCCGGCCCGGCCGCCCGCGCTTTGACGACCGGCCCCCACCCGCCCATCACGGCGTCCCCGCTCCGACCGGGACGTCCCCGACCCGGTCGAACCGGGACTCGCCGGCGGAGGGCAGGGCGGTGGCGCCCACGGCGGCCACCGGCCCGACCGCCCGGAGATCTGCGGCCGTCACGGCTCCTCCTCCTCCGGGTGCTTGGTGACGTCATCGACCACCACCACCTGCCCGAGCCAGACCGTCTGCCGCTGGCCGGTCTGGTAGGTCAGCTCCAGGTCCGCCGGGTAGGGGCGCGGCTCCAGGTCCGTCTCCGCGTGCGCCACCAGAGCCCACACGCGGCCCGCCTCCGGGCCGACCTGGCAGGCGACCGACACCGCCGGGCCGGCCCGCCCCGACCCGACCGTGAACACCGCCGCCGCCACCCCGGACAGGTCGGCGGGCTCCCCGCCCGGGTCCTCCACATCGAACCGGATCTGCCAGTCGTCACCTCTGACCACCCCCAGGTCGCAGCCGGGCGCCTCCCACCCGGCGCCGGCGTCCAAGGCGGTCACCCGCCCGCGGTGGGCCGGTAGGCGACCCCGAGCCCGCCGCACACCACAGCAAGGAACCCGGTGAGGGCGCCGCCGACGGCGGCGACCGCCTCGACGTGCGCGGGCCACAAGGTCGCCGCCAGGGTGGTGGCCGCGGTCGCCAGGCCTCCCGCGACGAGCGACACCGTGTACAGGACGGTGCGGGCCAGGGGCGGCACGGCGGGCGCGCCGCCGCCCTCCGCCGGGATCTCCAAGGTGTCAACCAGAGCGTGCTTCGGCATGGGGGCTCCTTTCACCACAGGGACGGCTCCTGGGTCGTGAACTCGTAGCTGATCTTCATGGTGTTGGTGGATGTCTTGGTGACGGGGTTGTCAAGCACGGCGCGGGAGAAGAACATCGACTGGGGGGTCCAGAAGGCGGTCGTGTCGGAGCGGTGGCCGCCGATGCCGAGCTGCGCCCCGACCGGGGACAGGCAGCGGTAAGCCACGGTATCCGAGTTCGTGGAAAGGGCCATCCGCGACTTCGACCCGAGGTCCCACACCCAGTTGCCGGCGACCACGGCGTCCGGGTCGGTTGGGAACGCCGCCAGCCACCACACGGCCTCGCCGGCGGGAAGCACGCTGCCCACCAGGTTCCACGACTCGTCGAACTCCCACACCCTGGCCGCGGCGGTGGACCCGGCCGCCCCGATCAGCCACCGGCCTCGCGCCGGGGACCACGCCAGCCCCGCAAAGCCTCCGCTGGAGCCGGCGGAGGCCACGCCGAGGCTGGCCAGCAGGGCGTTGTCAAACGTTTTCTCCACGGTTTGGGTGGCGAGGTCCGACAGCGGCGCCGAGTACACAGACTGCTGGTAGGAGCCGCTGCTGCCCGAGATCGCGCCGAGCAGGTAGAGCCGCGAGGCGCGGATGTCCACGCCCCTCACCACCCGGCCCATCGCGACCGACCCCCACCCGGCGCCCCGCAGCGCGCCTTCAAGGGTGTTGGTGCGCAGCGTCGTCGGATCGGGCCCAGAGCCCGGTTGGACCAGCGTCCCAGTCGCCGGGTCGCCGCGGACCGTCGCCATGTAGTCGGAGAGGGTCCCGGCGGCCGCCGTCCGGCAACTCCGGTCGGTGTAGTAGAGCAGCTCAGGGGCGGCGGTGTCCGACGTGGCCTTCCACGGGCCTGAGTAAACCGACTGGAACACCCCGTTCGCCTGGTTGGTGGCGAAATCGAACACAAGCTTCTGGTAGAACGGCCGCGACACGGACTCCCCCGAGTTGTACGACCCGCGCGAACCGGACGCGGTGGTCGCATAGGCGGTGGACGCCCACCCGAGGTGCGCGCCCTTGACGGCCCGGTCGGCCTGGGTGGCGGCCGCCGCGTAGTCGGTCAGCATGATCCCGTAGTTCGGGATAGCGCGGAACTGGTCGGCGAGCCGGTTCACCGGCAGCGCCTCCGCCAGGTTCCTGGACTCGAACAGGCCGAACCCGAGGAACGCCTCCATCACGTCCAGCCAAACCTGGCTGACCATGTTGGGTTGCTCGGCGCGGCTGACGCGCCGCCCCCGCCCGTCGAACAACTCGACCGCGACACGGCCCTTCACGGAGGGGCGGACACCCGCCCGGATCAGGTCTTTCACGCTGGAGCCTCCACATCGAACGCCACGCCGGTTTCCAAGATCACACAATCGTGAATGCCCTCGTTCAACCCGAGGAGGGCTTTCAGGTCCCACGAGCCGGCCCCGTCCGCGTCCAGCGCCAACGCGCCGGTCACCCCGGTGTCGGCCCTGACCGTGAACTCCTCGCCCGGCTTGCCGCCCCACAACCCCAGGACGCACCCGCTGGTGACAGACCACAGCGGCATCGGCCGCCACGACGCGACCTGGTCGGCGACCGCCAGGCGGCCCGGCAGGCTGATCGCGTCGGCGGCCGCCACCAGGACCGGCAGCCCCACCACGGCGCCGGCGGAGTCCCCCAGGGCGGGCAGGTCCAGCCAGCGGCGGATGTCCTCCCGCACCGTCCGGTCGGGCCGCTCGTGCTTGATGCCCCCGTAGGCGCCCCGCGCGGCGATGAACATCTCCGCGCCGAGCGGGGCGACCACCCCGGAGCCGCCCTCGACCGCCAGATAGAAATCCAGCGCGGTCGGGCCGGCCACGACCGGGGTGACCATGAACGGCAACCCCAAAGTCGCCCACCCCTGGGCGGACGTCTGCTTTGGCTGGACGTCGAGCTTGCTCCCGTTGAGGAGGAAATACCCGGACAGCAACCCCGCCGCCTTGATCTCCGCGACGGCGACGACCCCGACCTCCAGGCCGGTGTCCGCGTAAATGTTGATCTCCGCGGACAGCACCACCACCGGGTCGGCGCCGAGTTGGACGGCGGCCTGGTTCTTGACCTGGAACAGCGCCCCTGCGGCGTCCCCCGTGTTCGAGTCGCCGACATCCCCGCCGGGCTGGACGGACGTCTGCGACGGCGGCAAGAACCCCAACTCCAGATCGACGGTCGACGGGTCCTGGGTGCGGGTGATGGCCGCCACCCGGGCGGCCAGCTTCAACCCGAGCTCCTGGTCCACCACCCACACCGGGGAGCCCAGCTCCAGGCCGGAGGTTTTCGCGCCGTCCGCCACCACCTTGTACGCGATCTGGGGGTAGGCGGAAACCGCCAGGCGGGCGAGCGCCGCCCGCTTCAGGTTCTCGTCGTAGATGTACCGGTCGTCCTCCCAGTACTCGACGCGCCGGAACCGCTCCCGGGCGGCGTCCAGCGGCACGCCCTGGGCGGTGTACCAGCCGTAGTCCTCCACATACGGCAGGCCGTCGTTGACGCCCTCGATGGTGAGTCCGTCCCTGCCTGTCGGGTAGATGACCGTGTAGGTCGGGGCTTGGTCGGTTTTGTCGATGTCGGAGACGCCGGCCCCGTAGGTGAACACCCGGTCCGGTTCGACGCGGGACATGTCCCGAAGGTGGACGACCCGGCTGTGGGAGTCGAACACGGCGCGCAGCCCGGACTGCTGGGTGAGGAACGCGAGCGCGTCCATCACCGTGATGCCCTCGAACTCGCTGTAATAGGAGCCGGTGTTGTCGTCGATCTGGCCGGGCGTCCAGCGGGACGGGGCCAGCGCCTCGGCCAGCGCGGCCGACAGGTACGCGCCGTCAAGGGCGTACACCGGCAGCGGGTCGGACGCCAGCTCGGCCTGGACCTCGTCGGCCTCGATCACAGCCAGCCGGCCGGACTTGCTTTTCCCGACCGACACGATGCCGAACCGGCGGCCCGCGAGCAGCAGCTCTTGGTCCACGACGACGCCTTCGGCCTGGGCGAGGGGCGCCTCGACAGTCAGGCGGTTGGTGGAGTCGTCGCGGTCCTCCAAGGTCCACGACACCCCGCCGACCAGGGACCGCAGGGGGTCGCCCCGCAGGTCCGCCAGGTAGACGGTCCGGCCGGCGGACGCCACCGGGCTACACCCACCTGGGGCGGTAGGAGGCCGATGCCGTCCCGGAGGACACCAGCACCGTGTTCGACGCGCCCAGGACCGGGTAGTCGCCGTCCACCTCGGCGACCCTCAGCGTCCCGCCCTGGCGGGTCTCCCGCGCCGCCGAGTCCACCAGCAGGGGCGAGAGGGGGGTCACCGGCCCCGAATAGGAGAACGGCGCCCCGTTGACCGTCAAGGTCAGGGAGGACACCGACGCGGCGGGGGTGATGGTCCACACCGGTTCCACATAGGCGTTGGTGTCCGCCTCCAACACCCCGTCCCCATCCGGGGAGGCCACCGTGATCTTGTCGGCCCACAGCCACGGCCCCGGGCAGGTGAACGCCAACGACCCGGCGATCCAGTTGGGCCGCTCCACCGAGACCGTGTAGGCGGACAGCACCGCCTCGTAGAACTTCGGGGCCTGGTCGGAGAACACCAGCGGGCGGGGCTCCCGGGACAGCAGCCAGCCGGCCAGAGCCCGTTCGACCGCCAGCTTGGCGGCCGCCGACCGGTCCGCCGCCAACGCCGCGAAAGAAACCGCCACAACCCGCTCCGCCAGCACCGCGGACGCCACGCTGGCGCCGTCCGCGCCGTCCACAGCGCGGAGCCTCAGCGACCACGGCAAGGCGGCGCGGCCCGCCACCTCGGCCACCACCGGCGTCCCGCCCGCCGCGGCGACCACAGCGGCGAACGACACCCCGCCGAACGACAGGTCGACCGGGGCGGTCACGCCGGCGCCCCGATCGCGCGGGAGTCCCGCCGGGTCAGCCGCGCCAGCTCTTGCGCTATGCGCCTGATGTCCGACTCGTCGCGGACAACCATGTTCTGGATCGTGATCGACGGGGCGCCCGCCAGCGCCCCCAGGTCGGCGCCGGCGTCTGCGGCAGGCGCATCCCCGGCCGGCTGGGAGAAGATCCCCGCCATCGGGCCCATGGCGGACTCGACTTTGAGGGTGGCCGCCGCCAGCGACTCGACCACACCGGACCCGAACGCCTCCCCGACAGACATCCCGGAGTACAGCACCCATCCTTTCCCGGAGAACGGGCCCTCTTCGGCCGGGGAGAAAGGCCACAGCTTCCGCAGCCCTTCCAAACCATTGGTCACCCACCCGGTCAGGGTGTCCCACACCGCCTTGATGCCGTCCAGGAACCCTTGCACCAGCGCTTTGCCGGAGTCGAACAGCTTCTTGCCAATATCCCCGAGAGAGTCGAGTATCTTCCCCGGGATGCCCTTTACCCAGGACACGACCTCGCCCAACTTGTCCTTCGCCGACGCGAGCACCCCGCCAAACCACTCCAGCGCCTTCCCCGGCAGCGCCGCGAGCCCGGAGAGGAAGCCAAGAACTTTGTCCGGCACCGACTTGACGAAGTTCAGAATCCCGTCCCAGAGGTTCGCGAAGAATTCGGTGATCCCGTTCCACAGGTTTGCCCACCAGTCGGCGAGGGCTTGCGCCCCAGTCTGGATGGTAGTCCAGATGTTCGCGAAGAATCCGGTGATCGCACCCCACACGTCCTCAGCGATGCCCTTGATCCACTCCCACGCGCCGGCCAGGAAGTCAACGAACCCCTGCCAAATTTCCCGGCCCAGGTCAGTTTGGGTGAAGAACCACACCAGGGCGGCGACCAGCGCGGCGACGGCCACGATAATCAGACCGATGGGGTTGGCGGACATGGCCACGTTCCACAGCCACTGGGCGGCCGTCGCCACGGCCGTGGCGACCTTCGAGGCGACCAGGGCGACCTTCTGGGCGATCAAGGCGACCTTCTGGGCGACCAAAGCAGCGGCGGACTTGACGGCAGCCGCGGTGGCGAGCGCCGTCTGCTTCACCCAGGACCCCACGGCGAGGGCGCCCGCTTTGGCGGCCGCGCCAGCCGTCTTGAACGCGTTGCCGACGCCCGACAAGGCCGAGCCGAGCCCTGCCATGGCGGACTGCGCGGTCTTCGCGGCGGTCTTGAACCCCTCGTACACCTTGGCGACATCGGCCTTGAACGCTTTAAACTTGTCAACCGCGCTCTTGATCGAGGTGACGACCGGGACAACGCCGGCGGCGGCGACCAGCGGCGCCCACACGCCGAGCCCCTTGACCAGCCCGCCGCCGATCTCGCCGGCCATCTGGAGGGCCACGCCGAGCAGCTTCGGCAGGTTCGCGATCAGCGCGGCCACGACTTGCGGGACAACCTCGGAGACCGCGTCGATTATCAGGGGCATCGCCTCGATGATGACGTCCAGCACCAACGGGATCAGCTCGGCGACCGCCTTGACCAAGGTGGGCGCCATAGCCACCATGGCGGGCGCTATCTGCTCGACAACGCCGGGCAGCGCCCCAACGATCCGGCCGACCAGCGGCACGAGCTGATTGACGATGTTCCCGAACGAGCCGACCAGCTGATCGGTCAGCGGACCCATGTCGGCGTCGGGGTTGCCCAACCCGGCCAGGAAGTTCTGCCAGGAGGCGCCCATCATCCCGAACGCCCCGGAAAGGGTCTCCTCCGACTCGCGGGCGAAGTTCCCGGCGTATTGGCTGGTGCGGTCCATGAACATCTGGATCGCGACCTCGGACCGCTCTGCCTGGGTGGCGGTGTCCCATTTGAAGTTGACGCCCTTCTCCAGGGCGTAGGCCTCGATCGCGGCGGCGTTCATCGCCACACCGAGGTTGTCCATCATTGTGAAGTTGCCTTTGGCGGCGCCGGCGACAGACTCCATCGCCATAGACATGTCGACGCCCATGACCGAGGCGACGTCGGCGGCTCGCTGCATCGCCGCGGACGACAAATCCCAGGACTTCGCCTGGCTGATGCCGGACCCCTGGAACAGGGACCCCATCTTGTTCAGGGTCTGCAGGTAGTCCGAGGCGGACAGGCCCATGTTCTTGTACGCCTCGCCGGCGGCGTCCTGGGCGGCTTTGGACAGCTCCCCGAACACGGCCTCCGAGCCGCCAAGGTTCTGCTCCAGCTTCCCCCACTCCTCGACGACGCCCTTGACCAGGGCGGCGGCGCCCGCCACAGCGGCGGTCCCGGCGGTGGCCATGGCCACGCCGACGCCTTTCAGGAGGGACTTGCCGAAACCGCCGCCGGCTTTCTGGCCGGGCTCGTCGCCAAGGCCGCCGAGGTCCCCGAGGGCTTTCTTGACGTCCTTGGTGAACCCCTCGGTGCCGGCGACGATGGACACATACGCCACCCCGAGCTCGGTCGTTCCTTTCGACATCGTCGCCTCCTCTCAGCGGTGGGCGGTCAGCCGGGCGGCGCGCCAGGCCATGAACTGCGCCGCGGTGTCGAAACCCTCGGTCGGGGCCAGCCACGGCCCGTCGGCGCCAGCCGCCTCCGGCCGCGGGTACGGCTTCGGCTGGCGGGGCCGGCGTTTCGAGAACACTCCCCGGATGACCCAGGTGGTCTCGCGGGTCGCGTCCACCAGGTCGGCCAGCAGCCAATCGGTTTGAGACCAGGCGGCCCTCGGGTCGATGGCGACCAGGACAGGCGCCCCGGCGGGCAGGTGGGCGGCCATCGCGGCCACCTCCCGGCACGGCACACCGCGCCGGCGGAACCCCGCCGCGCTGTCCCCGTAGGCCGCCCACATGGACGCGGCCAGGGCGTCCGGGTG
>JAITJZ010000156.1 GCA_031278655.1 Bifidobacteriaceae bacterium | reverse complement strand
CGTAACCACCGAGGCCCCGCCGTCCATGTTCCCCGCCGGGCGGGCCGCCCCGCAAGGCCGCGGCCGCGAGGCGGCGGCCGACCGCCGCCCATCACCGCTTCCCAGCCACGCGGTGTCACGCCAGCCAGGCGGCCGCCAAGCCGCCGTCCCACCCGAACCTCCGTTCAGACGGTGGGAGCCGGCGCCCCGGAAGGCTGCTGTGAGGTTGAGTTTTGGCGGGGGCGCGTCAAGCTGGGGGTCTGCGCTGTCGGCGCCAGACCCCTGTGAAGCGGCGTGTGCCGCTAGCTATGCGGGCTCGCCTTTGAGGGCGTCGATGCGGGCTTGGAGCCGGGCGATGGTGCGTTCGGTGTCTCGCCGGTCGTAGAAGTCCGCGCCGAGGTCCTTGTAGGGGACGCCGTCGTTGAGGATGTGCCAGATCGCTGTGAGCATTGTGCGCATGGCGGCGACTAGCGCTTTGGGGTGGCCCTTGCGGTAGCGGAGCCGCTTGTAGCGGGCGGCGACGTGGTTGTCGTCTCGTTTGACGGCAGCCATGGTCGCGATCCCGATGGCCCGTTTCAGGTGGTTGTTCCCGTCGCGGCAACGCGCTGACTTGACCACCCCGGCGGACTCGTTCGAGCCGGGCGCGACGCCCGCCCATGACGCGAGGTGGGCGGCGCTCGGGAAGACGGACATGTCCGGCCCTATCTCCGCCAGGATGTCGTTGGCCAGGGTCCGGCACACGCCCGGCACGGTCTCCAGCAGGTCCCGGTCGGCTTTGAACGGCTCGACGAGCATCTCGATCTCGGCCTCGGCGGCGGCGGCCTCGGCTTCGAGGTGGTCTATGGTCCGCAGGTGGGAGCGGATCATCTCGGCGTGCCACGGCTGGACCCGGTTCGCCAGCGCCTCCTCGAGATCCTCCCTGGAGACCCGCAGCTTGGAGCCGGCGGCAAGCTTCGCGGGGTCGGTCACCCCGCCACAGATCTGGTCGAGGACCGACCGGCCGGTCTTGGTCAGCAGTTTCGATGACACCGCGGACAGCTTCAAGCAGCAGTCCTCCAGCAGCTTCTCCAACCGGGAGGCCTCGGCGGTGGCCTGGCCGACCAGTGTCACCCGCCGGCGGGTGGCGAGCCTCAGGCCGCGGATCAGGTCGGGCGGCACGAACGAGCCCGACACCGATCCGAGGGCCGCCAGGCGGGCGAGCCAGGCGGCGTCCGCGACGTCGGACTTGCGGCCCTTCATCTGCCGGACGTGGCGGGCGTTGACTAGCACCACCTCGAAAGAGGCTCCCTCCAACCCGTAGTAGAACGGCTTCCAATAAGTCGAGGTCGCCTCCATCACCACGCAGGTCACGCCCGAGTCCTCGAGGTGGCGGCGCAGCTTGTCGACCTGGGCGACGGTCGCGCCCCAACAGGTGCGATCCAACACGGGGCGCTTCTTGCCCTCCGGCAGCACCCGCACGCAGCACTTCGCGTCCCTCTTCGATATGTCCAACCCGGCGCAGCGCGCGTGGAGGACTTCTTCTTCAACAACCGGCATCTGATGTAACCTTTCCGCTCGTAGGAACAAGGCGGGGCCTCGGAGCGGGGCAAAAGGCAGAAAATCCAATACTGCTGTCCGTGCTCCAAGCGACACTCCACGGTCCTCGTGGAAGCCCCGGCGCCAGGCTTGACAACGGGCTCGAACGCACCAAAGTTGATCCGGCGTAACCACCGAGGCCCCGCCGTCCATGTTCCCCGCCGGGCGGGCCGCCCCGCAAGGCCGCGGCCGCGAGGCGGCGGCCGACCGCCGCCCATCACCGCTTCCCAGCCACGCGGCGTCACGCCAGCCAGGCGGCCGCCAAGCCGCCGTCCCACCCGAACCTCCGTTCAGACGGTGGGAGCCGGCGCCCCGGAAGGCTTGACAGGTACCGCTCGTCATGCCAGCCTCTTCACGGCTCGGGCAATCGGGTCTATGTCCCACACTCCCACCGCTGCCATCGGATCGCCCGAATGGTATCCGACGATGCCCAGACAGGCGACCTGGGTGGTTCCGATGATGGCCGCTGCGGGCACGTGCATGTGCCCGTGGAGCGACAGAATCGGCTGGAACTCTTCAATGAGGTTTCGGACGCGCTCGTCGCCGCGCAGCCCGAAGTGCCCGGCGTCTGCGCCTCCGGTGGGCCAATCGTGGGTGAGCAGCACATCCACCCCGTCAGCCATCGCCGCTCTGACCGCCTCCAGTTCGCTGGGCAGGTAGTGGGTGGCGTGCTTCCCGACACGGTGTTGGAGCTTCCCTTCGGCGGCCTGGCGAAACGTGCCTCCACCGTAGACGCCCGACAAGAACCCGACCCTCAGTCCGTCGATCTCCACCAGACCAGCCCGCCCCAAGTAGGTGACATTCGGCCCCCACTGGCCCGCGCCCTGGGCCAGCCCACCGTCGGAGTCCAGGGCGTCGAACGGCTCATGGTTCCCAGCGATGAAGAACAGCGGCGCTGGCGCCGTGATCCCGCCGGAAACAACCTCGGGGAAGTCGCCCAGCTTGCGGTACTTCGCCGAACCCGAGACCAAGTCCGCCTCGGCCTGGGTGCGTTGCGCCTCAGCATCGCCAACCTGGAAGACCGCCGCCAGATCACCAGGTGAAACGCCCGCCGACGCGCACGCCGACTCGACCAAGCTCATGGCCTGGCGCCACTTGCCGTGGACATCTCCGAGCGCTGCGATCATCACGGGCAGCAGCCTATACGGCGGCCACGACACTGCTCTTGCGACGGCAACCTGGCAGGCACAGCAGAAGGAAGGAGTCGACCGTGCCCGAGTTCGTCTTCGCCATGCGCGACGCCTGCCTCATGGCCTCTGCCGAGGCCTACGCCCGTAACCCCTCCGGCAAGGGCGACGTCTTCGCGTCCGTGGAGAACTACCACGACTACGCCGGAGAAGCCGCCGATGACGCTGCCCACTACGCCCAGTTCGCAGGCCCCGACTGGGTGGAGCCCTTGGGCTTGAGCTGGGGACGGCCAGGCTTGCGGTTGGGTCTCCATCTATCCTCCAGATTGAGAACCGGGCGGCTGGCCGGCGGCGGCGGCGAAGAACTCCTCTAGCGGGTCCGAATGGTCGTCGGTCTGACGCGAACGGTCGAGCCTGGTCAGAGGCCGTCATCCACGGAGTCCTGGTCCGCGTCCCGTTCAGCGGGCAACACAGTCTGCCTGGTGTCTTGGTCGGTCTTGACGATGCCGGGCCGCGACCAATCGAAAGTCTGCTGGACCACCTTGACGTCGGCGGCGATCGCGGCCGACGCGTGTCCGCCGACGCCTCGGGCCGGGCCGCAAGCCGTCCGGCGGCAGGCCCGCCCTGACACCGCACAGATGCTGACCGTATTGGCGTGTGAACGCCGCGTCGGAGACAAACGCGCTCACGCCGGCGCCAACCCCAAGGCCTTCAAGAAACTACGGTTGGAGTCCTCCAACACCTGGTCGATGGCGGCCGCCAACTCCCGCTCCGAGCCCGCCACCGCCACACCTGGCTCACCCGCCATCGCCGCCCCCCATCCGGTCGTGGCCGCCACCTGTTCCGCCAGGATCACCTGTCGTCCGTGGTCGGCCGCCTTTCGCGCCTGGATACGCGAACCCGAATGCTCGCCCGCCTCGGCGATGATGGTCGCCAAGCCGTAACCCGACATCGTGCCGTTCCGCATCGGGAAAGTCGTCTGCGTCGGCGGCTGGTCCGGGTAGAACTGGGAGATCACCAGGCC
>JAITJZ010000105.1 GCA_031278655.1 Bifidobacteriaceae bacterium | reverse complement strand
GGAGAACCGCTGCCGCTGGGACCGGCGGCCCGGCGCCGGCGTGGGGAGCGGCATCGGCGGCTGGGAGAACCGCTGCCCCCGGGACTGGCGCTGGCGGGCCGGCTTGGGGCGCGGCATCGGCGGCTGGGAGAACCGCGCCCGCTGGGACCGGCGGCTCGGGGCCGGCGGCGGGCGGGCTGACGGCGGCCGAATGCCGTTCTTGCGGGGCGCGGATCGTTGTCGCCAGCGCCACCCGGGCCTCGACCATCTGCGCCTACTGCCACAGCCCGGTGGTGCTGGTCGGGCAGGTGACGGCGGAACTGGCGCCGGACACGGTGGTGCCCTTCACCATCAGCGCCGAACGGGCCCGCGAGATCTTCCACCGCTGGATCTCCAAGAAGCGCTACCTCAAGGCCGGCTTCTACTCCCGGCACCGGATTGACCGGCTGAACGGCGTCTACTTCCCCTACTTCGCGGTCGACGCCCAGGCGTCCGTGCGCGTCGAGGGCACCGCCCATTACTCCACCGGCGTCGGCAAGAGCGCCAGCCACCACTACTACCACGTCATGCGCGAGGGCGAGGTCCAGATCGAGAACCTGCCGCAGGAGGCGCTCCGCGTCAGCCGCGCCGACAAAATGATCAACCGGCTGCTGCCCTGGGACCTGACCCGGCAGGTGGCGTTCAGGCCGGAGTACCTGTCCGGCTTCCAGACCGAGCGCCGCGACCTTGACTTTGGGCAGGTGGCGCCGGAGGCGGCCCACCACGTCGACCTGGCCGCGCGCCGCCTGATGGCGACGGATGTGTTCGCGCGCAACCAGCGCTTCCAGGACGTGAGGCTCTGGGGCGTGACCCACATCCGCCGCTGGCGCCACCGCTACACGCTGCTGCCGGCCTGGGTGCTCTTTTACATCGCGCCGACCCGGGAGGTCTACTACTTCGGGATCAACGGCCAAACCGGCGAGGCGGTCGGGCGCCTCCCGATCAACAAGACCAAACTGATGGCGCACTCGGCGGTGTTGACGGCGGTGGGCGTGATCGTGACCATCATCGGACTGTGGTTGGGGTGGTGAACAATGATTGAGCCGGTTCAGTGGGCGGCGGCGGCGATGGCTGTCGGCGACGTGCCCTCGGATGTTGGCGACTTTGTGACCTGGGTGGGCGTGGTCCTGATGGTGTTGGGGCCGGCCTACTATGGCGCGGTCAGGAAGAGGTACGGCTTGATGGACGATGACGACGTCAAGGACCAGGCGGTCGGCTCGTCCTGCCTGATCCGCCAGGCCCACGAGCGCAGCGGGGCGCATGACGCCGACATCGCCAGGCGTCACCTGGCCGCGGGTTCGCCGTTCCACTGCGACTACATCCGGCCCGGCGCCTACACCATTTACCGGATCGGCCAGAAGCCGCAGGCCGTGCCCACCGACCGCAGGGCCGTCCCAGTCGGGGTCGAGCGCTCCGACCGCTGAGGCCCGCGCGGGACAAGAGTTGTGAAGCTCGCCCGCATGGGCGCGGCAAAGCCCGGCGGCTCGGGTAGCGTTGGTGGGCGTGACGGCCGAGGAAATCATGGAGCGGGTCAAAGCCGCGCGGGAGGCGCCGCTGAGCGAGCAAGTCGAGGTCTATGAGGCGGCCCTGACCGACCTGGAGGCGATCCTGGCGAAAGCTGTCCCGCGATGAGGCGACGCCTGGACGCGGAATTGGTGCGCCGGGGCCTGGCCCGCTCCCGCGAGCACGCCAGCGAATTGATCGCGGCCGGGGCCGTGGCCGTGGGCGGCGCGCCCGCGCGCAAGGCCGCCAGCCAGGTCTTGCCGGGGGCGGCGATTGTGGTGGGCGCGGCCGATTCGGGCGCGGCCGCCTTCGCCTCGCGCGGCGCCCACAAGCTTGTCGGCGCGCTCGAAGCCTTCGCCGCCGCCGGCTCGCCGCCGGCCGTCGAGGGCCTGGTCTGCCTCGACGCCGGGGCTTCGACCGGCGGCTTCACCGATGTGCTGCTGCGCCGCGGCGCCCGCCTGGTCCACGCCGTCGACGTCGGTTACGGCCAACTGGCCTGGCGCCTGAGCCAGGACCGCCGCGTCCAGGTGCATGATCGCACCAATGTCCGCCAGCTCGAGGCCGGCGACCTCGACCCGGCGCCCGAGTTGGTGGTGGCGGACCTGTCCTTCATCTCGCTGCGCACGGTTCTGCCCGCCTTGGCGCGCGTGGCCGCCCCGGCCGCCGAGTTCTTGTTGATGGTCAAGCCGCAGTTTGAGGTCGGCCGGGCCAAGCTCCCATCCGGCGGGGTGGTCACCGATCTGGCGGCGCGGGCCGGCGCCGTGGCGGGGGTGGCCCGCTCCGCCAGCGCCCTCGGCCTGGCGGTCACCGGGGTGGCGCGCTCGCCGCTGCCGGGGCCGTCCGGGAACGTCGAGTTTTTCCTGCGCCTGGCCTCGGCGCCGGCCGCCGATGACGCCGCCGGCGGCACGGCCGCCAGGCCCGTCCCAGCGGGGCTCAGCGGCGCGGCCCTGGCCGAAGCCATCGAGCGCGAAGTGGGCCAGCGCCCGCCCGGGGTGGGCCCGGTCGAAGCCGACGCGGCCAGCGGAACCCGGGCCGGCGGCATCGGGCGGAAAGACGGCGGGACCACGCCCGGGGTGGGCCCGGTCGAAGCCGACGCGGCCAGCGGAACCCGGGCCGGCGGCATCGGGCGCGTGATGGAGGCGATGGCGCGATGAAACGTGTCCTGATCATGGCCCACATGGCCGAAACCGACGTCGAGGCCGCCCAAGCCACCGCCCGCGCGCGCTTCGAGCGGGCGGACTGGGAGGTGACCACGCCCGAGCGCCACCGGGGCGAGCCGCTCGACCTGGTGTTGGTGCTGGGCGGCGACGGCACGCTGCTGCGGGCGGCCGAACTGGTCCACGGCCAAGGCACGGCCCTGCTGGGCGTGAACCTTGGGCACCTTGGGTTCCTGGCCGAATGCGAGGCCGGCGAATTGCCGACGGCGATCGACCGGGTGGTGGCCGGCGACTACCGGGTCGAGCCGCGCGCCACCCTGTCGGTGACCGTGACCCAGCCGGACGGCGACGTCTGGCGCGGCTGGGCGTTGAACGAGGTCACGCTGGAGAAGGTGGTCCCGCAGCGGATGGTCGAGGTCATCTTGTCTGTGGACGGGCAGGACCTGAGCGCCTTCGGCTGCGACGGGCTGGTCATCTCCACGGCCACCGGCTCGACCGGCCACGCCTTCTCCGGCGGCGGCCCGGTGGTCTGGCCGGACATGGCCGTGCTGCTGGTGGTGCCGCTGGCGGCGCACGCGCTCTTTGGCCGCCCGCTGCTGGTGACGCCCGATTCGACGGTCGCCGTCGAGGTCGCCCGGGGCGCCCCCGGCGCCCGCAGCAACGCCCTGGCCAGCTGCGACGGGCGGCGGACGGCGCCCATGGGGGCGGGCGGGCGGATGGAGGTGACGGCCGGCGACCGGCCGGTCAACCTGGTGCGGTTCGGCGGCCAGCCCTTCTCCGAGCGGCTGGTTCGCAAGTTCGACCTGCCGGTGCGCTCTTGGCGCGGGCAGTCGGCCGCGAGGGGCGTTTAGATGCTGCGCGAACTGCGGTTGAGCGGCCTGGGGGTGATCGCCAGCGCCGAGGTGGCCTTGGGCCCCGGCATGACGGTCATCACCGGCGAGACCGGCGCCGGCAAGACCATGTTGCTCTCGGCGTTGGGGTTGTTGGCCGGGGCGCGGGCCGACCCGGCGGTGGTGCGCGGGGAGCGCGCCCAGGTCTCGGGCGTTTTCGAGCTGCCGCCCGAGCACCCGGTGGCGCTGGCGGCGGCGGACGCCGGCGGCGGCGTCGAGGACGGGGAACTGATCGCCGCCCGGCGCCTGAACGCGAACGGGCGTTCAAGGGCGCATCTGGGTGGGGTGCCGGTGCCGTCATCGGCGCTGGCGGCGACGGTCGGTTGGTTGGTGGCGGTGCACGGCCAGTCCGACCAGTTGCGCCTGCGCTCGACCGCCCAGCAGCGCGAGCTTTTGGACGCCTTTGGGGGCGTCGATCTTTCGGAGTACCAACGGCTGCACGATGCCGTCGCCGCCGTCCGCCTGAAGCTTCAACGTTTGGAGGACCAAGACCGGCAGTCGGCTTTCGAGGCCGACGCCTTGGCCAGGGCCGTGCGTGAGATCGAGGCGGTGGCGCCCAGGGAGGGCGAGGAGTTGGCGCTGCCAGCGCGCCTGGAAAAACTGGCTCACGCTGAGGACCTGCGGGGTTCGGCCGAACAAGCGTTGGCAGCTCTTGGCGGTGATGAGGACGGTTCCGCGCTTGGCGCCACGGCGCTGTTGGAGACCGCGCGACGGGCGCTGGCGGCGGCGGCGGGCCGCGACCCGGCGCTGGCCGCCTTGGCCGAGCGGGCTGGCGAATTGGCCTACCTGGCATCTGATCTGGCCGGGGAGATCGCCGACTACCGGCTGGGGCTGGAATCCGACCCGGCCGCGCTGGACGCCCTCCAGGAGCGCCGGGCGGCCCTGGGCGCCCTGCTGCGCAAATACGGCGCCACGGCCGGAGAGGTCATCGCCTTCGCGGCCCAGGCGCGGGCGCGCCTGGACGAGCTGGACGCCAGCCCAGGGCGGCGCGAAGCCCTGGCGGCCGAGGCCGCCGCGGCGGCGGCCAGCCGCGACCGGGCCGGGGCGCTGGTGACGGCCGCGCGGCGGGAGGCGGCCGAGCGCTTGGAGAAGGCCGTGACGGCCGAATTGGCGGGGCTCGGAATGCGGGGCGCCCGCTTCGAGATCGAGATCGCGCCCCTGCCAGAGCCCGGCGCCCACGGCTGCGACGCCATCGAGTTCCGCTTCGCCGCGCACAGCGGCGGGGCCTCGCGCCCCCTGGCCAAGGGCGCCTCCGGCGGCGAGTTGTCAAGGCTGATGCTGGCCCTGGAAGTGGCGGCCCTGGGCGCGGCTGACGCCGCGCCATCCCGCCCAGCCGCGGCCGACGCCGACGCGCTGACGCTGGTCTTCGACGAGGTCGACCAAGGGGTTGGCGGCGCCGCCGCCCTGGCCCTGGCCGAACGCCTCGCCCGGCTTGCCACCGGCCATCAGGTGCTGGTGGTGACCCACCTGCCGCAATTGGCGGCGGCGGCCGACCATCACCTGCTGGTCGTCAAGGACGGCGCCACCACCAGCGTCAAAGCCATCAGCGGCGAGGACCGCCAGCGCGAGCTGGCGCGGATGCTGGCCGGCCTGGACCAGTCCGACGCGGCCTTGGAACACGCCGCCGAGTTGCTGTCCCGCGACTGGGTGGGAGGATCGACCTGATGATGAGACTCGTCTCGCAGCTGCGGCGCGCCAAATCGAACCGAGCCGGAACCCTCCACGGGCCGGCGCGGGTCGACCGGCGCACCAAAAGCTTGACCGGGCGGCTGAAACCCGGCGACGTGGCCGTCATCGACCACCCGGCGCTCGACCGTGTGGCCGCCGAAGCCCTGGTGAAAGCCCAAGTGGCCGCGGTGCTGAACGCCGCCGACTCGTCATCGTCGAGGTTTCCCAACCTGGGCCCGGAAATCCTGCTGCGCGCCGGCATCCCGCTGATCGACGGCCTGGGAGCCGAAGTCATGGGCCTGAAGGAGGGCGTCGAGGCGCGGGTGGACCTGGGCGCCGGCCAGGTCCGCCAACTGGGCAGGCTGGTGGCCGCCGGCCAGACGCAGACCCTGGCCGGGGTCTTGCGGGCGCAGGAGCTGGCCCGCGGCGGCATGTCCGAGGCGCTGACCGCCTTCGCGGCCAACACCCTGGAGTACCTGGAGCTGGAGTCCGGCGAGTTCCTGGACCGCCAGTGCGCCACAGCGGTCAAGACCGAGATCAAGGGCCGCACCGCGCTGATCGTGGTCCGGGGCTACCACTACCGCGAGGACCTGGCCGTGCTGCGGCCGTTTGTGCGCGAGAAACGGCCGGTCATCATAGGGGTTGACGGCGGCGCCGACGCCGTCATGGAGGCAGGCCTGAAACCGGACTTGATAATCGGGGACATGGATTCGGTCAGCGACAAGGCGCTGCGTTCGGGCGCCGAACTGGTGGTCCACGCCTACCGCGACGGCCGCGCCCCCGGCGCCTCGCGGCTGGGCGACCTGGGCTTGGAGCACAGCCTCTTGCCCATGGCCGGGACTTCGGAGGACGTGGCCATGCTGGTGGCGGATGACAAGGGGGCTGAGTTGATCGTGGCCGTGGGCACGCACATGACCGTGACGGAGTTCTTGGACAAGGGGCGCGAAGGCATGGCCTCGACCTTCCTGACCCGCCTGCGGGTGGGCGGCAAACTGGTCGACGCCAAGGGCGTGTCGCGCCTCTACCGCCCCGGGGTGTCGAATCTGCAGCTGTCGGCGCTGATCGTGGCCGGGGCGGTGGCCCTGGCGGTGGCCCTGGCGGTGACCCAATCCGGCCAGCTCCTGCTGCAACTGCTGGCGGCGTTCTGGGACGACGCCTGGGCCTGGGTCAAGGGCGTGATGCCGGGATGATCAACTTCCGTTACCACGTCGTCTCGCTCGTGGCTGTGTTCATGGCCCTGGCGGTGGGCATCCTGCTGGGCGCGGGGCCGTTGAAAGAGCCCATCGAAGACACGCTCGCCAATCAGGTGTCGGTGCTGCGTGACGACAAGGACGCCCTGCGCGCCCAGTTGGAGGCGGCGACGGCCCGTGGCGCCGGCGCCGACGCGACCTTGCGCGCCCTCCAGTCGCAGGCCCTGGCCGGCTTGTTGACCGAGCAGACGGTGGCGGTGGTGACCGTGGGCGGGGATTCGGCGGCCCGTCTGGAACGCCTGCGGGAGGCGCTGGCCGCGGCCGGCGCGGAATTGGTGGCGGAGGTCGAGTTGAAGGAGGACTGGGCGTCCGGCGCCGATGACGCCCGCGCCGAGGTGGCCGGGCAGATCGCGGAGTTGTTGGGTTGGGAGCGCGGGGACGCGCTCGGCTCGCGGGCCATGATCGCGGCCGCCTTGGCGCAGGCCTTGCGCGGGCCCGAGGACGCGGTTGACGATGGCGTTGGCGGCGTTGGCGGGGACGATGGCGTTGGCGGCGTTGGCGGCGTTGGCGGGGACGATGCCGTGGGCGGCGTTGGCGGGGAGGACTCCGTTGGCGGCGTTGGCGACACGGGCGGCCCCGGCGACGAGGGCGGCTCCGGCGACACGGGCGAGGGCGGCGAGGCGCCGCCCTCGGACCAGGCCGATCCGGCCCCTGATCTGTTCGGCGTTCTCAGCGGCGCCGGCCTGGTCTCGGGCCAGATTCAGGCCCCGGCGGCGGCCGTGGTGGTCCTGGCGGGACCGTACATCGAAGATCCCGCCGAGGTCGACCCGGAGGCCGTCACCACCGGGCGCCTGGAGCCGTTCGTCGGGGTTGTCTCGGCTTTGGTCGGCGCCGGGCTGCAGACCGTGGTCTGCGGCCCCGACCAGGTTGAAACCGATCTGGTCCACCGCTTGCGCGCGGACGCGACCATCAGCCGGTCGGCCTCGACCGTGGCCGCGCCGCTGCCGACGGCCGAATCCATCACCGCCCTGTGGGCGTTGGCGGCCGCCTTCGAAGGCGTCACCGGCGCCTACGGCATGGATGGGGCCGAGGCCAATCTGCCGCCGTACCACCCGGCCCCGCGCGCGGGCGCCCCGGGCGCGGACGACCAGCCGGGCGCCGAAGACGGCGCGGAAGGCGCCCGCGAACCGAGCGCGGGCGCGACCGACGCCGCGGCCAGCTGGTCGGCGGGCTGGTCGGCGGGCGCGGCCGGCCGGTGGCGGCTGTGAGCGGGCTGCTCGGCCGCCTGCGCGCGGCCCTGGCCGCCCACGGCGCCACCATGGCGATGACGCCGGAAGACGATCCATCTGACCCGCCCGAGGTCTGGGCCCGGAGCAACTACCGGGGCCGGACGGTTGACCTGCGCGGCGGCCCGGCGCTGGTGGCCGGGCTGCTGATGGGGGCGGCCAGCGGCCGCCCCGGGGGCGGGCGAAGCCGCCGGCCCCGCCCGGTCCGGTCCGGAAATCAACCCTGTCCCTGAAATCCCGCCCGACCCCGGCATCCAGGCCTTTCCCGGCATCCAGCCGGTCCCGGCGGCCGATCCAGGCGTCCTCCCCAGGCCCGGACCCACGTCCGCGGCCACGGCGGAATCCTCCGGGACCGCCGAGTCCCCCGTGACCGCCGAATCCTCCGGATCCCCGCGGGCCGCC
>JAITJZ010000067.1 GCA_031278655.1 Bifidobacteriaceae bacterium | reverse complement strand
GACCGCCAGCAAGCCGAGTTGCTGTCGATCCTGATCGAGCGCGGCGGCCTTGAGGCGCTTGGATTGACGACCGACCGGTCAGGCCGGGAAGCCTTCGGCCTCGCCGCTGACAACGGCGCCGGGCTGCGAGACACGCTCCTGATCTCAGCTGAGACAGGCAGGATCATCGGCTTCGAGACCGCCACAACAATCCCCGCGGGCGATGTGCCCGCCGGGGCGACCACCTTGTACACAATCTGGGAGGAAACCAAATGAAGACATCAGCACTACGCTTCCTGGCGATTGCCGCCGTCGCGGCGGCCACTGTTTTGGGCGGCGCGGCGCCAAACGCGAACGCGGCGGCCAGCGCCACCGCAGGCACGCCCGACAGCGAGATCATCCACGCGTTGGCCGCGCAGCCCGGCGGCCATGCCACAGGGGCGCACAGCGCCTACTGGCCGGCGCTGGGCATGAGCATGGAGTCCAGCCAGGCTCCCTCAGCTCAGGTGGCCAGAGGCGTCGTCCTCGGAGCAGTCGGAAACTGCGCCAGCGGGTCCGTGTGCGCCTACAGCGGCTACATGCAGACTGGGGCGAAGCTTAGCTGGACGACCTGCGGCACGCACTCCACAGGCACGCTCGGCGCTGTGCGGTCCATCGCCAACGCGCGCTCATCGGGGACACTCAAGGCCAAGAACGGCTCGACTATCGTTGCCACCGCCGCAGCCGGCGCCTGGGCCACGGTGTCGGGGACCGTGACCAACGTCTCCTGCTGACAACGGCCCGCACCACCCGGCGGGCACGCCGCCCGGATGTCGGCGACGGACCGTCTCGGGGGACCAGGCGCCGACCGAGAGGCGTTAGTAGCGCAACTGCCGGGGCGCGCGAGCGGCGCAACCTTAACCGCTCCAGTCGCCGCAAGTAGGCCAGAAATGATCTCCATAAGACAACCGGCCCAATCCGAGCAGAATTGGGGGGGCGTCTTGTCGGGGCGCGTCGGATCAGCTAGGCAGATCGAACTAGTAGACTGTCGGTTCTAAAAGGATTGATATAGGCGGTCCCCCCACGCGCGTCGCCGCGACCCACGCGAGTCCTCGGGCGAATCCGGCGCGCCCCGGCGTGTCGCCGCTAAACATACGGCTATATGTGGTGGGATGGCTGGTGAGGCCATAGAAAGGACCACACCATGCCCAGACCGAAGCAGCACACCGTGACGCTGACCGCCGCCCAGCGCCGCCGCCTGGAGAAGACCGCGTCGACCGGGGTGCGCCCCGCGCGGGAGATCATCAGGGCCAGGATCCTCCTGGCGCTGGACGAGGCGGGCGGCCCCGCGCCCTACCGGCGGGTCGTCGCCGAGAGGCTGGGCGTCTCCGAGGGGACCGTCTACAAGGTCGCCAAGGCGTTCAACGACCAGGGCGGGGACGCCGGGGCGGTGGTGGCCCGCAAGAAACGGGCCACCCCGCCGGTCGCCGCGAAGGTCACCGGCGACGTGGAGGCCAGGATCATCGCGCTGGCCTGCTCCGCCCCGCCCGAGGGGCGCGCCCGCTGGACGCTGCGCCTGCTGGAGAGACAGGTGCTCCTCACAGAGGGGATACCGCCCCTGGACCACTCCACGATCGGCAGGGTCCTAAAAAAGGGGCTCTCAAACCGCACCTGAAGGCCTGCTGGACCATCCCGCCGGCCCACAACGCCGAGTTCGTCGCCGCGATGGAGGACGTCCTCGCCGTCTACGCCCGCCCCCTAGACCCGGCCAGGCCCCTGGTCGTGATGGACGAGAAACCGCTCCAACTCCTCGCCGACGCGCGCCCCGGACAGCCGGCCGCGCCCGGCCGGCCCGCCCGCGAGGACTCCGAGTACGTCCGGCACGGCACCTGCTCGATCTTCATGTGGGCCGAGCCCCTCAAAGGGTGGCGGCGAGCCGACGCCCTGCCCACCCGCACCCGCCTCGACTGGGCCGAGCAGGTCGCCCGCCTCCTCGAGGAGGACTACCCCGACGCCGAGAAAGTCGTGCTCGTCATGGACAACCTGAACACGCACTCCGTCGCGTCCCTCTACAAGGCCTTCCCCCCGGCCCGGGCCTTCGCCCTCGCCCAAAGGCTCGAGATCCACCACACCCCGAGACACGGCTCCTGGCTCAACATAGCCGAGATCGAGCTGTCCTGCATGACCAAGCAGTGCCTCGGGCGGCGCATCGACGACATCGACACCCTCAACCGGGAGCTGGCCGCCTGGCAGGCCCAAGTCAACGCCGACCAGCGCCAAGTCGACTGGCAGTTCACCACCGCCGACGCCCGCGTCAAGCTCCGGCACCTATACCCACAGATTTAGAACCGACGGTCTACTAGACTGACGTCGCGAGGTCGCGCACGATCCGACGTGAATGCGTTTCCGATACCTCGCCTACGCGCACGACAAGCGCCGGCCGGGCTACTGGCGAAGCCGCCTGGGCGGCATCTGACCGCTCGGCCCCGGATCACTGCGCCAGCCGAGCGGGAGACTTACCCATCCGCCGGCCGGGGCAGACCTTCTCCTTGTCGATGGCGCGGATCAGGTGTTGGTCATTGTCGATGAGGACCAGTTGACTTCCGCCCGGTCTTGAAGGGTGGAAGACCAGTCGGTCGACCAAGCCTGCAAAACAGTCGCGTTCTTGGCCCGCGCCTGACGGCGCGCCACGAAGCTAGAGCAAGGCAGCAGTGAGGGAGGGTTCACCTCGACTTTCGCGCTTGTGGTGTTTTCCGGCTGGTCTGTTTTCCGGTGTGATCTGGTGGTTTCGGTGTGCCCGGATGCCGGCGTGTCGCATAGGGGGGACTGTAGGGGATTTGGGCAGAGTGGTCCTGGTTGGCGGGCCGGCACCGGGCAGGAGAGCAGCGGGCAGGCCGCCGCGGGCCAGGAGCGCGGCCAGTTCGGTGTCGCTGGGCGCGTTGGCGCAGGGGCCCGCGATGGGGTCGGCCTCGAACAGCGCCTCGGCCAAAGAACCCGCCCGCCC
>JAITJZ010000039.1 GCA_031278655.1 Bifidobacteriaceae bacterium | reverse complement strand
CACAATCTGAATAATGTTCTCGCTAGTCGTGTGGTACAGGTCGGCCATGTCCCGGTACGACAACCAGACTGTGTCCCCACCCGTCCGCAGTCGCGCCTGCACCTTGCCGTCGCGCCGGTAGACGATCAACTCGCCGTTCTCAGTCATGGTTCCATCCTGGCAGGCACCTCTGACATTCTTAGGCCGATGTCGAGTTGCCCGGTAGGGTCGGCCACCCGGAAAAGGACCCCGGCCACAAGCCGAGGCACCTCGCCGGGTGGCCGACCCTACCGCCTTCGGCCGCACCTGGTGAATCTGTCGGACCCGGACAATAGACTTGGGCCTCGTGATCAGAACCATCGACCTGCGCGGATCGGATCGGCTCAGCGCCGCTGACGTGGCCGGCGCCCTGCCCCGGGCCGAGTTCGACGTCGACGCCGCCCAGGCCCAAGTCCGGCCGCTGTTGGAGGACGTGGCGCGGCGCGGGGCGGCGGCCCTGGCCGAACAGGCGGTCCGCTTCGACGGCGTGGCGCCGCCGAGCCCGCGGGTGCCGCGCGAGCGCCTGGAGGCGGCCCTGGCGGGGCTCGACCGGAACGTCCGCTTGGCGATGGAGGTGGCGATTGACCGGACCCGGCGGGTGCACGCCGATCAAGTGCCGCCGGAGGGCGCGGTCGAGGTCGCCCCGGGCGCCTTCGTCTCCCAGCGCTGGGTGCCTGTGCGCCGGGTGGGCCTGTACGCGCCGGGCGGGTTGGCGGTCTACCCCAGCTCGGTGATCATGAACGTGGTTCCGGCGCAGGCGGCCGGGGTCAAGCAACTGGCGTTGGCCTCGCCGCCGCAGGAAGCCTGGGGCGGCTACCCGCACCCGGTCATTTTGGCGGCGGCGGCGCTGCTGGGGGTGGATGAGGTCTACGCCGCCGGCGGGGTCTCGGCCATCGGCCTGTTCGCCTTCGGCGCGCCCGGCCTGGCCGAGCCGGTCGACGTCATCACCGGTCCCGGCAACGTCTATGTGGCCGCCGCCAAGCGGCTGGTGGCGGGCCGGGTCGGGATCGACTCCGAGGCCGGGCCGACGGAGATCGCCATCGTGGCGGACCAGACGGCCGAGCCGGAGTTGGTCGCGGCCGACCTGGTCTCTCAGGCCGAACACGATCCGCTGGCGGCCTCGGTGCTGATCACCGACGCGCCCGCCCTGGCCGAGGCGGTGGCGGTGGCGGTGGCGCGACGCGCCCGCGCGACCCGTCACAGCGCCCGCGTCGAGACCGCGCTGAGCGGCCAGCAGAGCGCGATAGCGCTGGTCAGAGACTTAGACCAGGCGATCGCCGTGGCCAACCTTTACGCCGCCGAGCACCTCGAGCTGCACGTCGCTGGGGCCGCCGCGGCGGCCGAGCGGATCACGGCGGCGGGGGCGATCTTCGTCGGGCCGCACAGCCCTGTGCCCCTGGGGGATTATCTGGCTGGCTCCAACCACGTCCTGCCGACCGGCGCCACCGCCCGCTTCGCCTCCGGGCTGGGCGTCATGGCCTTCCTCAAGTCGGTTCAGCAGATCGAGTACAGCCCGGCCGCCCTGGCCCAGGTGGCCCCGCTGATCGAGGCTTTCGCCCGGGCCGAGGATCTGCCGGCGCACGCCGAGTCGGTGGCGGCCCGGGCCGGCGGCCCGGCGGGGGAGGACTGATGGCCAACCTGCCGGTGCGCCCGGAGATCGCCGCCGCCGCGCCTTACGGCGCGCCCCATCCGCCCGTCCCGGTCAGGCTCAACGTCAACGAGAACCCCTACCCGCCGCCGCCCGAAGTGGTCTCGAGCATGTCCGCGCGGGTGGCGGCCGCGGCCGCCGGCATCAACCGCTACCCGGACCGCGACTTCGCCGAATTGCGCTCGGCCTTGGCCGACTACCTCATCCGGGAGGCGGGCGTGGCCGAGATCAGCCCGGACATGATCTGGGCGGCGAACGGCTCCAAC
Source organism: Bifidobacteriaceae bacterium (assembly GCA_031278655.1). Taxonomy (GTDB): domain Bacteria; phylum Actinomycetota; class Actinomycetes; order Actinomycetales; family WQXJ01; genus JAIRTF01. The sequence continues at coordinate 8,499 of JAITJZ010000039.1, read as the reverse complement.
GAGGTCATGCTGCACATCCTGCAGGCCTTCGGCGGCCCGGGCCGGGCCGTGACCGCCTTCGAGCCGACCTACTCGATGTACCGTGAGTACGCCCGCGACACCTTCACCGCCTGGAAACCAGGCAAGCTGGAAGCGGACTTCTCGCTGGAAGCTGGGCACGGCATCGGGCATATCGCCCGAGCGCGGCCCACGGTGGTGCTGCTGACGAGCCCCAATAACCCGACCGGGACGGCGCTGCCGCTGACGACGATCGACGCGATCGCCCGCCACGCCGAGGGGCGGGCGGTGGTGGTGGTGGACGAGGCTTACGCCGAGTTCCGCCGTCCCGGCACGCCGAGCGCGCTGGAACTGCTGGGCGAGCACCGCCACCTGGCGGTCACCCGGACCATGTCGAAGGCGTTCGCCGCCGCCGGGCTGAGGTTGGGTTATGTCGCCGCCGACCCAGAACTGATCGGCTATCTCAGGACCGTCCGGCTGCCGTATCACCTTTCAGCCATCACGCAGGCGGCGGCGCTGGCGGCGCTGGATCACGCCGGGTTGATGCTGGCCGGGGTGGCCGAATTGGCGGATCGGCGCGACCGGTTGGCGGCGGCGCTGGCGGCGATGGGTTTCGAGGTGGCGGACTCGGACGCTAACTTTGTCTTGTTCGGGCGCCTGGCCGACCGGCATGATGTGTGGGAGAGATTGCTCGCCCGCGGGGTCATCATCCGCGAAGTCGGACCGCCCGGGTGGCTTAGGGTGTCGGTGGGCACCGAAGCCGAAACCTTGGCCTTCCTGAGGGCGTTGGCCGATATCCGGAAGGAGTTGGAATGAGCCGCACGGCCACTGTCAAACGGGCGACCGGTGAATCGTCGGTCCAGGTGACGCTGAACCTTGACGGTTCGGGGGAGTCGCGGATCGCCACCGGCGTTGGCTTTTACGACCACATGTTGACAGCCTTGGCGCGCCACTCGCTGATCGACTTGGTCGTGAGCGCGAAGGGCGATCTCGAGGTCGACGCCCACCACACGGTCGAGGACACCGCCATTGTGATCGGCCAGGCCTTGAAGCAGGCGCTGGGCGACAAACAGGGCGTCGCCCGCTTCGGCGAGGCCACCGTGCCGCTTGACGAGGCCCTCGCTCAGGCGGTGGTGGACCTGTCCGGAAGGCCTTACTTCGTCCACAGGGGCGAGCCGGAGGGCTTGGCTTTCGCTGTGATAGGCGGGCAGTTCACTGGGTCCTTGGCCGCACATGTGTTCGAGTCGTTGGCGCTCAACGCCGGGCTCACGCTGCACCTGCGTGTGCTGGCCGGGCGCGACCCCCACCACATTGTCGAGGCCGAGTTCAAGGCCCTGGCGCGGGCGCTGCGGGCGGCCGTCCAAGCCGACCCCCGGGTGGCCGGCGTGCCGTCCACCAAGGGCGCGCTGTGACGACTCACCCTGACCACAACTGGGACGAGGCCCTGGCCGAGTTGCTGGCCGACGAGGCCTCCGCGCCCGGCCCGGCGCCGGAGGCGGCCCCGCCGCCGGCCGAGGCGTCCCCGCCGCCGGCCGAGGCGTCCCCGCTAGCGGCCGAGGCGTCCCCGCTGGCGGCCGAGGCGGCCGTGCTGGCGCTCGGGGTCGGCGACAAATGGCTGCTGGCGGCGCTGTTGAAGGGGCCCCAGATCGCAGCGCGAACGCTCAGCGCCGAGGGATTGGGCTTGGCGGTCTTGGACGACCCGTCCGAGGCGGCCGCCGTCAAAGCCGCCGAGACGGCATCGGGCACCCTGCGGGGGCAACAAGTCTTGCTCATCCACCGGGGCGAATCGGCCGACCTGGCGGCGGGCGACATCCAGGCCTACTTGTACGTCGACGGCGAGCGCCGCCACCGCGTCTCGCCCGGGCTGGTGCTGGCGCAATCGCCGCAACTCCTGGAGGACCTGCTGATCGACCCGGACGCGGCCGCTCCGGCGCTGGCCCGCGCGGTCGACGTCAGCCAGGTCTCGGCGGCGGACGCCATCGCCATCATCGGGCGGTCGGTCAGCGCCGCCCGGCGGGCTAAGCGCGGGCGGCGGGCCCGCGGCGCTGGCGAGCGCGGGGGCGGCGAGCGCGGGGGCGGCGAGCGCGGCGATGGCGAGCGCGGGGGCGGCGGATGAAGGTCGTGGTCCTTGACTACGGCTTCGGCAATGTGCGCAGCGCGGTGCGGGCGCTGCGGCGTGCCGGGGCCGAGGTCGAACTGACCGCCGACCCGGTGGCGGTCGGCGAGGCGGACGGCCTGGTGGTACCCGGCGTGGGCGCCTTCGCGGCGGTCATGGATGGGCTGCGGCGCGTGGGCGGGCCGCAATTGATCGAGCGGCGCCTGGCGGGCGGGCGCGGCGTGCTCGGCATCTGCGTCGGGCTGCAGGTGATGTTCGCGCGCGGCGAGGAGCACGGCCTGGTCAGCGACGGGCTCGGCCAATGGCCCGGCGCCGTGACGCGGCTGCGCGCGCCCGTCGTCCCGCACATGGGCTGGTCGCCGGTCTCCCCGCCGCCGCAGACAGCGCTGTTCCGCGGGGTCGAGGGTGAGCGCTTCTACTTTGTGCATTCGTACGCCGCCCAGGACTTCCCGCCGGTCACGCCGCCGGTCACGCCGCCGGTCACGCCGCCGATGACGCCGCCGGTCACGCCGCCGATGACGCCGCCGGTCACGCCGCCGGTCACGCCGCCGATGACGCCGCTGGTGACCTGGGCCGACCACGGCGTCCCATTTGTGGCGGCGGTCGAGGACGGACCGCTTTGCGCCACCCAATTCCACCCCGAAAAGTCCGGTGACGCCGGAGCCCGCCTGCTTGAGAACTGGATTAGGACGTTATGACACTGTCGCTCGAACTTCTGCCCGCTGTCGATGTTTCCGCTGGTCAGGCCGTGCGCCTGGTGCAGGGCGAAGCCGGCACCGAGACCTTCTACGGCGATCCGTTGGCCGCGGCAATGGACTGGCAGCGCGGCGGCGCCAACTGGGTTCACCTGGTCGACCTGGACGCGGCCTTCGGCCGGGGCTCGAACGCCTGCCTGCTGGACGGCGTTGTGGCAGCCCTCGACATCAAGGTGGAACTGTCCGGCGGCATCCGCGACGCCGCCTCATTGGCCCGGGCCTTGGACACCGGGGCGCAGCGGGTCAACATCGGCACCGCCGCGTTGGAGGACCCTGACTGGACGCGGCAGATTCTGGCCGAGCACGGCGAGCGGGTGGCGATAGGGCTGGATGTGCGCGGCGAGACCCTGGCGGCGCGCGGCTGGACCGAGGAAGGAGGCAACCTTTGGGAGGTCCTGGAGCGCCTCAACGCCGATGGCTGCCGCCGCTACGTGGTCACCGATGTCAGCCGGGACGGCACCATGGGCGGCCCGAACCTGGAGCTGCTGCGGGCGGTCACAGCCCGCACCGACGCAGCCGTGGTCGCCTCCGGTGGCGTCGCGTCGCTGGCGGACCTGGCCGCCCTGCGCGAACTCGTGCCCTTAGGGGTCGAGGGCGCGATCATCGGCAAAGCCCTCTACGCCCGGGCCTTCACCCTGGCCGAGGCCCTGTCAGTGGCCCAAGGCGGCGAATCTTCACGCTGAAGTGTTCGCGGCAGGCGCGCAAGAGCACTTCGGCGCGTTTGCCCGGGAGGCGCCGGCGCCTTCGGCGGCAAGTTGCCCGCCCTGCCCATGGCCGCGATTTGGAACGCGGGCGGGCTGCTATGATTTCCGGGACCGACTGCCAGTCTGGCTGAGCGCCAGGCGGGCGGGGCGTAAGCGGAGGCCAGCGGCTTCCCACCCGAGCACCTGTTGAGGGAGCTGGGTTGAATGAGGTTGATGCCTCCGCGCGCGCCACCGAATCACGCGCAAAAGGAGCAGATTATCAGCGAACCTCGAATCAACGACCGCATCCGGGTGCCGGAAGTGCGCCTAGTCGGCCCCAGCGGCGAACAAGTTGGGATTGTCAAGCTGGATGTGGCGTTGCGTTTGGCGGCTGAAGCGGACCTCGACCTGGTCGAGGTCGCTCCTGACGCCCGCCCGCCCGTCGCCAAGCTGATGGATTACGGCAAGTTCAAGTACGAGTCGGCTCAGAAGGCCCGCGACGCGCGCCGCCACCAGGCCAACACCGTGCTCAAAGAGATTCGTTTCCGCCTGAAGATCGACCCTCATGACTACGGCACCAAGAAGGGCCACGTCGAGCGTTTCCTGGGTCAGGGCGACAAGGTCAAAGTGATGATCATGTTCCGGGGCCGCGAGCAATCGCGCCCCGAGTTGGGGATGCGCCTGCTGCAAAAGCTGGCTGACGAGGTCTCCGAGTTGGCGACGGTCGAATCCGCGCCCCGCCAGGACGGACGCAATATGGTCATGGTGCTGGCCCCGGTCAAGAAGAAGGTCGCCCGCACGCCGGCGCGCAAGCGGGCGCGCGATGCCGCCCCGGCAGTTCGTCCGGCCGCCGATGCCGTGGCCACAGCCCCAGCGTCGGAGCCGGCCCCAGCGTCAGAGTCAGCGCCAGCGTCGGAGCCGACCCCAGCGTCGGAGCCGGCCCCAGCGTCAGAGTCAGCGCCAGAGCCGGTGTCGGCATCCGAGCCAGAGTTGGCCCCCGCCCCAGCGCCAGAGCCGGCCGCTGAGCCAGAGTCGGTCCCAGAGCCGGTCCCGGCGCCCGAGGCAGAGTCAGCCCCCGGGCCAGTGCCGGCCGAACCGGCGCCCAAGCCGGCCGCGGCCCGGCCTTCGCCGCCAGCCGCGCCCAAGCCGGCAGCCTCCCGTTCTGCCGCCCCGGCCCGCCCCTCGGCGCCAGCCCCGGCCCGCCCAGCGTCATCGGCTCGCCCAGCTTCATCGGCCCGCCCCGCTTCATCGGCTCGCCCAGCTTCATCGGCCCGCCCCGCCCCATCGGCTCGCCCCGCCCGGGGGGCGACAGCCCCGCCCGCGCCCAAGCGGCCCGCCGCCCTAGCCGCGCCCAAGGCGGCCGAGGCGCAAACCGAGCCGACGGCATCGGCCCCGCCCAAGGCGGCCGACGCGCAAACCGAGCCGACGGCATCGGCCGCGCCCAAGCCGACCCCCAAACCGACGCCGAAACCGGCGCCCAAACCCCAACCGGCCGCTCCCAGGCGGACGGCCAGACAGGGGACCGATCCGGCCAAACCACGGCCGGCCAGAACGCGCACCGGCCCATCCGGCCGCGCGCGGCCAACAGAACACCAGACGAAGGAAAGCTAAGGCCATGCCGAAGAACAAGACGCACTCCGGTGCTAAGAAACGCTTCCGGACCACCGGAACCGGCAAGATCATGCACGAGCAGCCGGGCATGCGGCACAACTTCGAATCGAAGTCGTCGCGCCGCACCCGCCGCCTGTCAGAAGACAAGGTCCTGGCCAAGGCCGACCGCAAGAACGTCAAGCGCCTGTTGGGCCGCTGAAGCGACTGAGGGGTAAGGAGACAAGAAAATGGCACGAGTCAAGAGGTCCATCAACGCGCGCAAGAAGCGTCGCAGCATCCTTGAGAAGGCTTCCGGTTACCGGGGGCAGCGTTCGCGGTTGTACCGCAAGGCCAAGGAGCAGGTCCAGCATTCCGGCAATTACGCCTACCGCGACCGCAAGGCGCGCAAGGGCGATTTCCGCCGCCTGTGGATTCAGCGCATCAACGCCGCCGCCCGCGCCAACGGCATGACCTACAACCGCTTCATCCAGGGCCTGCACCTGGCCGAGATCGAAGTCGACCGCCGCATGCTGGCCGAACTGGCCGTCACCGACCCGGGCGCCTTCACGCAGTTGGTCGGCCTGGCCAAGGCCGCGCTGCCGGCCGACGTCAACGCCCCAGTGGCCGCCTGAGACCCGGTCCGCCCGGAGCGACGTGCTGACCAATCCGGCCTCGGACCGGGTTCGCCGGGTCAGGCGCCTTGCTCGGCGCGCTGCCCGGGCGCAGTTGGGCCAGTTGTTGGTCGAGGGGCCGCAGGCCTGCCGCGAGGCGGCCTTGGCCGGGCTGGTCTTGGACCTTTACACGACGCCCGATGCCGCCGCCGCCCGCCCGGAGATCGCCGCCGCCACGCTGCGGTCGGGTGGGCGGCCGCATGAGGCGTCGCCGCAATACCTGCGGGCCATCTCGGCTGACGCGCAAGGGATGGCGGCGGTGGCGCGCGACCCCTGGGCGGGCTTGGACTGGGCCCCAGAAGTCGCCCGGCGCCCCGCCCTGGTGGCTGTGTTCGAGCAGATCAGGGACCCCGGCAACGCCGGCACGGCGATCCGGGCGGCGGACGCGGCCGGGGCCGGGCTGGTGATCTTCGCCGATCAAGCGGTCGACCCGACCGCGCCCAAGGTCATCCGCGCCTCGGCCGGATCGTATTTCCATCTGCCGGTGGTCCGGGCGGGCGCCGCCCTCGACCTGGTGGCCGCGCTGCGGCAAGCCGGACTGCAAGTCTTGGCCGCGGACGCGGCCGGGCCGGTCCCCCTCGGGCGGACAGACCTGGCCAAGCCGACCGCCTGGCTGTTCGGAAACGAGGCCCGCGGTCTCAGCCAAACGGCCCTGACGGCATCGGACAAGGTGGTCAGGGTCGAAATCCACGGGCGGGCCGAATCGCTCAACTTGGCGATGGCCGCGACCCTCTGCCTGTACGCCTCGGCCGGCGCGCTGCGGGGCGGATGAGCCCGCGCCCGGAGCCTGGCCGCTCGCGGGCTGCGATCGTTACCATTGGTCCATGAGTGCGCGACGGCCCAAGCCTCTGACCATGATCCTGGCGGCGGTGATCGCCGTGGTTCTTGGCGGTGGCGCCGGCGCCGGGCTGGCGCTGACTGCGGCCAAGGCGGTCAGCGCGGAGTTCGACGGTCTCTCGCCTGTTGACGGGCTCTACGCCATCGCCCCTGGTGAGAGCGTTGATGTGAGGTTGACCAGCGAACCTGGCCGGGTCTTCCTCGACACCCTCAGCGTGACCTCGAGCCGGCCATCGGTGCTGCGGGTGACCGAGGCTGACGGCGCCTTCGCGCTTCAGGGTGTGGCGGCGGGCGAGGCGGAAGTGACCGTCACATCCTCGCGCCGCCAGGTCGCCGCGACCTATTCGTTCATGGTCTCGGAGCCGCCCGAAGCCATTGAAGACCTGCCGCAGGACGTGGTCTTGGACCCGGATGAGGTTCTCAAGTTGGAGCCGGCTGTGGTGCCCGCTGAATCGATGTACCCGTTCGGGTTCAAGTCCTCCGACCCGGCGGTGGTGGAGGTCGACGCCGATGGCGTGCTCACCGGCAAGACCGCCGGCGCCGCCACCATCACGGTCACTTGCGGGAAGGTCACGCGCGAGGTCGCCGTCGACGTGCATCGCAAGGTCCAGTCCGTCAGCCTGTCGCCGGCCAGCGCCGATTTGACCGTGGGCGAGAGCCTCCAGATCGAGGCGACGGTCGAGCCGGCTGACGCCGCCGTCAAGACCCTGACCTACGCGAGCTCTAATTCGCAAGCCGCGTCTGTCTCGGCCACCGGCCTGGTGTTCGCGCCCTGGACGGCCCTGGGCGACCGGTCGGTGACCATCACCGTGTCATCACCGGAGGGTCCCTCGGCCGAATTCGACTTGCGGGTGGTGAACCCCTACGAGGCCAACGCCGCCGGCGAGCCGTCGGACATACCCGGCACGCCCTATTCGGTCACGCCGACGGTCTTCGCCACGGCCGTGCCCAACTGCGTCGGCCTGACGATCGGCTACGGCGTGGGCGAGGCCTCCAGCTCGGCCTACTTGTCCGAGTTGCGCTCGGGCAGCTTCGACGTCTATGCCCTGGGGGCCTCCGGCGGCTGGGAGAAGGTCGGCTCGTTGTCGCTCGGCGGCCAGGAGTCGACTGTCGCAGAGGTCACCTTCGGGGCCCGGACCGTCTCGCAGGTGGCGGTGGTGCCGTCAGCCTCGTCCGGCAGCGGCACCACTTGGCGGTCCGCCACGTGGATCGAGGATGTGGTCTTCGAGGGCCAGCCGCCCGCTCAGGGCGACACCTGAGCCGCGACCCGTCAGGCGTAACAAGGCGCCGGGTCGACCGGGTGGGCGCGTCGACCGCTGGGGGCGTCGACCGCTGGGCGCCAGGCGCACGGCATCGCCGGTTGCCCGTTTTGGCTGCCGGAACGTATCCTAGTAAGGAATTGATAACCGTAAGGCAGACTACCTAGTAAGGAGAGCCCGGTGCCCACTGCGACGCTGACGTCGAAAGGCCAAATCACCTTGCCGGCCGAGGTGCGCCGAGCCCTCGGGCTCAGCCGCGGCCAGCGGGTCGAGTTCACCCAGGTGGAAGGCGGTTTCCTGGTCACAGCCCCGGCCCGGCCGGTCAGCCGCCTGGCGGGCTTCTTCGGACCGCACCAAGGCCCGCCGGTCGGCATCGAGCAGATGAACCGCGACATCGCCCAAGCGGCGGCGGGCGCGTTGTGATCGGCCTCGACACCAACGTCCTGGTCCGCTACATCATTCGTGATGACCAGGCGCAAACCGACCTGGCGGACGCGCTGATCGGCGGTCTGACCCCCGCCAAACCGGGCTATGTCACCACAACGGTCCTGGTGGAGCTGTGGTGGGTGCTGGGACGCAGCTACGGGCGCG
>JAITJZ010000126.1 GCA_031278655.1 Bifidobacteriaceae bacterium | reverse complement strand
CGGTTGTGGCGGAAGTCAGGGGTAAGCGGGGCCTGTATCGCAAGTCGCGTGACCGCCGGGAGTGGATCGCGCGGGCGGTGCTGGGCATCGTGGACGCGGCCGGGCCGGAGGCTGTGACGGTGGCGGGGGTGGCGGAGGCGGCCGGCATGCCGGAGCCGAGCCTGCTCTATCATTACCCGACCAAGGACGACTTGCTGTTGGCGGCGCTCGGCCTGGCCGATGACGAGGTGGCGGAGGCGACCGGCGCGGAGTCAGCGAACATCGCCTTGGACCTTGACGTCATGCGCGATCAGGGCCTCGGTCCGCAATGGCAGAGCCGCAACCGGCAGCGGCTGGACGCCGCGATGCGGGCCGCGGCGACAGATCCGGACCATCCGGCGCACGGCTTCATCGCGGAGCGCAATCGGCGCGCGTTGCGGGCCTGGAGCCAGATTGTGGCGAACCGCCAGCGGGCGGGGTTGGCGGATCCGTCGTTGGATCCGGAGGCGGTGGCCTGGCAGCTGATCGCCGTGTTGGAGGGCTTCTCGACGTTCGCGATCGCTGAGCCGTCGGGGTGGGGTGAGCGCGGCCTGCGTTTGGGTGACCTGCTGGCCGATGCCGTGCTGCGGTTGACGGGAGCGCCTCGGGATTCGTGAGCCCCGCCGGCCGCTTGCCCACACGGCCCCGGCCGTCCCGACTACGTTGTAGCTGGCGTTGTTGGCGGCCTCAGTCGGTTCGCTGGCCATCACGTGGGGCCGGATCTGGGCGATGGGGCGGGGCTGAGTGGGTTCCGGGTTGAGAGCGATTCGTCCGCGCGGGTCAGCTCCTTGAACTAAACGTCTTTTGGATCAGGCTCGGCCGGGTTGCGCCGCCGCTGTGACCGCCGGGCGGCGGGCGCCCATGACCAGCTTGGGCGGCGAGTCCTCCCGTCAGATCCGGGTCTCGCGCCTCGGGGGGAAACCCATTGGGCGAAGCTTGACGCCACCCTAATCTCGTGGTTGACTCGGTTTTAGCGGGCGGTCGAAGCGGGCCACCGGTCACGACAAGGAGGTCGAAATGAGCGACGAACACACTGATCCGGCGGCGCCGGACGCACCGATCGCGGATTCCCCAGGGACGGACTCCACGGAGGCGGCGGGCGAGGCGGAGCGCCAAGGGGACCGGGTGGGTTTGCCGCGGATAGTGACGGCGCTGGCGGTCGTCAACGCGCTGACCCGGGTCGCTTGGGTGGCGACCGCGACCATCCTGCTGCCGGTGCAGATCATCGCCGCGGTCGGAGAGGCCAACAAAGAGACCTGGATCGGGATCATCACCACGGTCGGCACGGCGGTCGGGATCGTCTTCAGCCCGCTGGTCGGTCGCTGGTCCGACCGCACGCGCAGCCGGCTCGGGCGGCGCGCCCCGTGGCTGCTGGCCGGCGCGGCCGGGGCGGCGGTTGCCTACGCGATGGTGGGCCTGTTCACCCAGTCGATCACTCTGCTGGTGGCTTGGTGCTTGCAGCAGGCCGCCTACATGGCGATCACGATGGCGACCAACACGGTGCTGCCGGAGCGCGTGCCGCTGAAGAAACGCGGCCTGGTCACTGGCGTGACCGCGCTGGTGGCTGTCGGCGCGGCGCTGACCGCGTCATTCATCGGGGCGGCGTTCATCTCCAACGTCGTGGTGGGCATGTTCTTGATGGGCGGGCTGTGCCTGGTCGGGGCGGTCTGCTTCGTGGTGTTGGCCCCGATGCGGTCCTCGAAGGGCCTGGGCGCCGCCGGTGAGTCGCGGAAGGGGTTCAGTTTCGCCGATTTCGTGTCGGCGTTCAAGAACCGCAACTACCGGTGGATGTGGATCGGGATCGCCTGCATGACTCTGGCCTACCAGTTCATTTTGAGCCGGGCGGTCTACTTCTGCCAGGCCTGGTTCGACCTCGAGTTGCAGGCCGCCGCCGACACCACGGCCGCGGCGGTCGCTGTGGGCGGCCTGGCTCAGATGGTGGCGATGGTCGCAGTCGGGCCGCTGTCGGACAAGCTCGGACGGCGCCCGTTCATGTACGCCGGCGGCGTGGTGCAGGCGGGAGGCTTGCTGTTCGTGCTCACAACCCACAACCCGGGCGTGTTCCTGGGGGCCTACTCGGTGGTCTGCCTTGGCGCCGGATTGTTCATGGGGGCGCAGTTGCCGCTGGCGGCGGACGTGCTGCCGGACGGCCAGGACTTCGGCCAAGACATCGGCTTCTACCAGTTGAGCAACCAGCTTCCCCAGATGCTCGCCCCGGCCCTCGGGACGCTGATCCTGGCTGTGTCCGGCACCTACGCGGCGATGATGGTGGTGGGGGCGGTCGCCTCCCTGCTTGGGGTGGTCGCCATCGTGCGCATCAAGGGGGTGAGGTGATGTTTGAGCCGTACCACAACCCGGTGGTCGATTCCGTCGCGGAAGTCGCAGCCCGGCCCGCCACCGGCGCGTGGCCGGTCATTTCGACTCCCTGCTCGGGGTGGTCGCCATCGTGCGCATCAAGGGGGTGAGGTGATGTTTGAGCCGTACCACAACCCGGTGGTCGATGCCGTCGCAGAAGTCGCAGCCCCGGCCCGCCACCGGCGCGTGACCGGTCATTTCGACGGCACGGCGGTCGGCTTCTGCGTGTACCTGCCGCCCCCCGAGGTGTGGCAGGGGCGGTTCTTCCAGTACACGTATCCGATGCCGATCCCAGGGGTGTGGGAGGGACCGGACGCGACCGAGCGGGCCATTTCCTTCGCGCTGGCCCACGGCGGCCACGCGGTGCAGGCGGGTTCCGCTGCCGAGACCGTCCTCGGGTTCCGGCACGCTGCGGCGGCCGCCGAGTTCGCCCGCTCGCTGGCCGCCGACTACTACGGCCACGTTGGCCGGGTTTTCGGCTACCTGCACGGCCCGAGCGGCGGCTCGTTCCAGACGGTCGGGGCGATGGAGCAGACCGAGGGGATCTGGGACGGGTTTGTCCCAACCGTGTTGGGCACTCCGATTTCGATACCGGGCAGCTTCTTCATCCGGGAGCAGGCCCGGCTGATCCTGGCTGGCAAAGCCGAGCAGATAGCGGACGCGATCCGGCCGGGCGGCGCGGGCGACCCGTTCGCCGGCTTGGACCAGGCCGAGTCCGCCATGCTGGCGGAACTGCTCGCCTACGGCGCCCCGCTTGGCGCCTGGGCGAGCCCCGACTACCTGCTGGGGATCACCGATCTGCACGGGCAGGCGGGCGGCGGTTTGATGGACTTCGGGCCGGTAGTGCGGCAAATGGACCCAACTTACGCGGCCGATTTCTGGACGCGGCCGGGCTACCTGGGCGCGGAAGACTCCCCCCTGGGCGAGCGGATGCGGGCGCTGCTCGCCCAAGACGACACCGAGGAGAACCGGTGGGCGCTGGCGCTGCCGTCCTACTACCGCCACCAGGTGCCGGAAGAACCGGACTGGTACGGGTTCAACGGCTTGCGCAATCCTGACGGGACCCCGAGGTATCCGCAGCGGCCGCTGGTCGGCCCGCTGATGGCCGCCCAAACCACCGGCGGGGCGACTTACAGCGGCCGGTTCCACGGCAAGTGCGTGGTGGTGGACGCGCTGGGCGACTCGGACGCGCTGCCCTGGCACGCCGATTGGTACGCCAAACGGGCCCGCGCGGCGCTGGGGGAGGAGTTCGACAACCAGTTCCGGGTCTACTACCAGGAGAACTCCGACCACCACGAGCAGACCGTGCGGGGTTACCGGGCGACGCATTTGGTCGACTACATGCCGACCGTGGAGCAAGCCCTCGCCGACCTGGTCGAATGGGTTGAACACGGGGTCGCGGCCCCGCCCTCGACCCGCTACACGGTCCAGGGCGCGCAAGTGACCGTGCCGGACGCGGCCGCCGAGCGCAAGGGAATCCAACCGACCGCGACGTTGACGGTGCTGGGAGCGGCTGCGGTCGGCATCGGACAACCGGTGAATCTCCACGTGCGGGCGGAGGCGCCGGTGGGGCTGCTGGTGGGACTGGCCTGGGACGCGAGCGGCACCGGCGTTTGGGAGTCGGTACCGCTCGATGAGCCCGGGCCTGGTGCCGAGGCGTCGCGCACCGTGGTTTACGGCGCCCCCGGCGTCTACTTCCCGGCCGTCAAGGTCACCGCCCAGCGGACCGGCGAGCAAGCCTCGCGCCATTGCCGGGTCCAAAACCTGGCCCGCGCCCGGGTCGTGGTGGGCCCGGCTTAACTCTTCCGGCTGAGGCCTCGGCCTGGGCGGCCCTATGACCGCCCGGGTCCGGACCTGGTTCGGGTCGCGGGTCAGAGTAGTTCGCGCACGGCCGCGGCGATTCCGGCCGGGTCCATCCCGAAGTGGTCGAGCAGCCACGGTTCGGAGCCGGTCGGGGCGAACACGCCGGGCACGCCCAAGATCCGCATCGGGGTGGGCCGCTTGACCGCCAGCAGAGACGCCACCGCCGCGCCCAGACCGCCGCTGACCTGGCCCTCCTCGACTGTGACCAAGCGGCCGGTGGCGGCCGCGCAAGCCAGGACCAGGTCCTCGTCCAACGGTTGGACGCTCGGCATCGACACCACGCGGATCTCCACGCCCTGCTCGGCCAGCAGGTTCGCGGCCTCAAGCGCCCTGGTCAGGCAGACGCCGTTGGCGACGACGGTCGCGGCCGGGCCGTCGCGCACCACCCGCCCGCGGCCCGGCGAGAACCGGTAGGTCTGGTCGAAGATGTTCGGCACGGGAAGGCGCGAGACGCGCAGGTACACGGGTCCCTCGTGGGCGGCCATCCAGCGCACCGCGGCGGACGTCTCGGCCGGGTCGGCGGGAACGATGATCGTGAGGCCCGGCAAGGCGCGCAGCCATGAGATGTCCTCGATCGAGTGGTGGGTGGCGCCCAGCGCGCCATAGCCCATCCCAGGCGACTGGCCGCACAGTTTGACATTGGTGTTGGCGTAGGCCGCGTCGACTTTGATCTGCTCGGTCGCCCGGCCGGTCAAGAAGCTGGCCGCCGCCGAGACGAACGGGATCCGTCCAGACAGCGCCAGCCCGGCGCCCACGCCGACCATTGTCTGTTCGGCGATGCCGACGTTGATGGTCCGCTCCGGGAACCTCCTTTGGAACTCCGCCAGGTTGGAAGAGCCCACGGAGTCGTTGACCACTACGACTACCCGCTCGTCGGTCTCCGCCAACTCGATCAGGGTCTCGGCGAAAGCGACCCGGCAGTCGAACAGTTCGGCGTTCATGACAACTCCTCCAAGATTTGGGCGACCTGGGCGGGACCGGGCACCTTGTGGTGCCACGCGACGTTGCCGGACATGAAACTGATCGGATAGCCCTTGACGGTGTGGGCCAACACAAACCTCGGCTTGCCGGTCGGGGGCGCGTTGAACGTCTCCAGCAGCGCCCGGTGGTCATGTCCGGAGACTTCCACCACTTCCAGGCCGAAGGCGTTGGCTTTGTCCGCCAGGGGCGCCAGCGCGGTGGTCGCCACGGTGGTGGCGCCTTGCTGCAGCCCGTTGACGTCGGCTATCACGGTCAGGTTCTCCAGGCCGTGGTGGGCGGCGGTCATCATGGCTTCCCAGTTGGAGCCTTCCTCCAACTCGCCGTCCCCGGTCAACACGAACGTGCGGCGCGGCGAGGCGTCCAGCTTCGCGGCCAACGCGAAGCCGGCCGCGACCGGCAGGCCGTGGCCCAGCGTCCCGGTGTTGGCCTCGACGCCGGTCACCTTGTTGCGGTCCGGGTGGCCGTTCAGCTTCGAGCCGGGCCGCATATACGTGTCCAGGGCGGCCGCCTCGAGCAGCCCGAAGGCCGCCAAGGTGGTGTAAAGGGCGGCTGAGCAGTGCCCTTTCGACAAGACGAACCGGTCGCGTTCCGGGTCGGCCGGGTCGGCCGGGTCCAGGTTCAGCACCGCGAAGTACAAGGTGGCGAGGATGTCTATGGCGGAGAAGTCGCCCCCGATGTGGCCTTGGCCCGCCCCGGCGATCACCAGGACGTCGCGCCGCCGGATCGCCCGGGCGATCTCGGCGAGCCGGGCGGCCGCCTCGTCCGGCGGCGTGCCGCGCGGGATGGGGCCGAACACTGGAAGGGTCGGTGGCTGGTTCACGTCAGTTGCCCCCCGCTCCGGCCGCGAAGATGGCGTCTTGGGCGATCCGTGTCGCCGCCAGCGCGTCTTGGCGTTCCTGGGCGGCCGCCAACGCGGCATCGTCCAAAGCGTCCAGCGCCCGCCACAAGGTCTTCAGGAAACGGATCGACAGGCGCGCGTTCTCGACTGGTTCTTCTCTGAACGGGAACTGGTCGAGTTGCCACACGCCCTCCCAACGGTTCTTCCGCAGGACGTGGAAGAACTCGAGCGCCTCGACCCAGTGCAGGGAGCCGACCATCATGTCGTCGTCCCAGCCGCGGTAGTTGTCGTTGACGTCCATGCCCCACAAAAGGCCGTGGTCGATCAGCAGTTGGGCGGACTCTGCGGGGGATTCGCCGCCGAACATGGCGTGGCCGAAGTCGAGCAGCACGCCGACGTTTCCGACGCCCATGCGTTGGATCCCGAGGATCGTCTTGGCGGCCGACCCCCAGAACATGTGCGTGCGCGGCTCGCGCGGTTTGTACTCGATGACGAACTTGAGGTCCGAGTGGGCGTTGGCCAGGTCGGCCATGCCGTCGACCGCGAGACGGCTGAGCTCGGCGTAATCGGCCTGGAAGGGGTAGTCGAAGCCGTCTTGGCCGGGCCAGATCTTGACGTATTTGGCGCCGAGCGCGCGGACGGCATCGGCGGCGCCGTCCATGATGGCCCTGGCCGAGGCCCGTTTGGCCCCATCGGGGTTTGTGAATGCGCCCTTGGCGTGCTCGCGCAGGTAGATGTCCGGGGTGACGCCGATGGCGCGCAGGCCCGCCTCGGCCAGGGCCCGCGCCACCGCGTCGGTGGTCACGCCGGGGCTGAACGGGTAGTTCAGGTCCACGAAGCTGAGTTCGCCGACTTCGCCCGCGAGCCGGATCTGCTCCAAGGTGCCGCGCGGATCGCCGTAGCCGTCGGTGGCGTAGCGGTCCACGTAGGCGGCGAAGTTCCAAAGGCCGGCGCCGAAGGGCGGATAGGTGGTCATGGCGTGCTCCATTCCGGTTGCGGTTGTTGTCGTTGTGTTCGCGGTTGCGGTTGGGTTCCTGGTTGGGTTTCTGGTTGGGTTTCTGGCGGCGGTTGCGGGTCGTGGGTCCAAGACCGGCCGAGGGCGTCGGCCCAGCGGGCGCGCTGCTCGGCGCGCCACTCGGGCGTGCGTCCCGGCTCGTGGACGCGGCGGTTCAGGTCCCAGTCGGCCGGCTCGCCGAGGGCGCGCCACGCCAGTTTGGCGACGCCCAGGGCGGACAGTTCGGCCCGCCCGGCCACCGCCACCGGCACGCCTGCCAGATCGGCTTGGAGTTGCATCAGGACAGGGTTGGCGCTCGGGCCGCCGTCGGCCGCCAGCGCTGTCACCCGGTGGCCGGCCTGCCCGGTTTGCCCGGTTTGCCCGATGCCGTCCAGCACGTCGCAGATCTGTTGCGCCACGCAGTCCATCGCCGCGTGGGCCACCTGGGCGGGTGTCGTGTCGCGGGCCAGCCCGCAGACAAGTCCGATGGCGTCCGGCCGCCAGTGGGGCGCCCCCAGCCCGGCGAAGGCCGGGACAACGCTGAGTCGGCTCGGCTCGGCCTGGGCGGCCAAGGCGGTCAGCGCGGCGACATCGCGCAACCCGAGGATCCGCGCCATCGTGTCCAAGGCCGCGCCGGTGGCCAAGATGTTGCCTTCCAGCGCGTATACCACCTGGTCCGCGGCCTGCCAGGCGATGGTCGCGGCGACCCGGCCCAGCTCGGCGGGCGGGGCGGCCAGCGGCGCCATGACCGAGGACCCGGTCCCGTAGGTGGCCTTGACCTGGCCCGGGTCGCCGATGCCGTGGGCGTAGAGCGCGGCGTGTGAGTCTCCCAGGACGGCCCGCACCGGAGTGCCGGCCGGGATCGGCAAGCCGTCCAGGACCCGGCCGAACTCCGCGTCCGAGGGCCGGATCCCGGGCAGAATGCGGGCGGGCAGGCCGAACACGCCAAGCAGTTCCTCAGACCAGTCCGCCCGGGCCAGGTCGACCAGCAGCGTGCGGGAGGCGTTGCCAGGCTCGGTGGCGCCCCGCCCGGTGATCCTGGCCAGCAGATAAGCGTCGACGGTGCCCGCCTGCAGATCGGCCTGGTCTAGGAACGCGTGGTCCGCCAGCCAGCGCAGTTTGGGGGCGGAGAACATCGGGCTGAGCGCCAGCCCGGTGCGCCGCCTGATGACGGCGGCCTGGTCCGCGATTTGGCGGCAGAAGTCGGCTGTCCGGGCGTCCTGCCAGCCCAGCACCGGCGAGCGGGGTTGCCCGCCGCGCCGCTCCCAGGCGAGCACGGACTCGCGCTGATTCGAGATCGCCACCGCCGCTGTCTTGGGGTGGCCGCCGGCGGCCAGGCAGGCGGCCACCGCCCGCAGGACCGACGCCCACAGGTCCTCGGGGTCTTGTTCGAACCAGCCGGGGCGGGGGTTGCGCAGCTTGACCGGCGCAGCCGCGGACCCCAGGACCTTCCCGTCGGCCGCCACCAGCAGCGCCTTGGTGTTGGTGGTCCCCTGGTCGATGGCGAGGACGGCCCGCTGCGGCATCACGCCCGCCTCACCGGTAGTCCTCGACGCGCCATTCGTCGCGCCAGTCCAGGTAGGGGCGCTGGCCCTCGAAGCGGATGGGCAGCCAGACGTAATCGGCGATCGACGTGTCCACCTCGGTCAGGTCGCCGATCGCGTGGTGGTCGTTGCCGGAGCCAGGCCAGAAGGCGTCTTGGTGGAGTTTGAGGGCTTCGGCGCTGTCCGCGCGGTAGCGTGGCAACCAACGGTCTGCCAAAGCGATGTAGAGGTCCTGCTTCGCTGGGTGTTTGAAGACAGACGAGATCTGGGAGTGGAATGAGGTGCGGCTCGGGTCGCCGGGGTGCGGGTCGCCCAGCACCCGCCACGGCCCGTGGAAGGTCGGCGCGACCGCCGCCTCGGAGGGGTTCGGGTAGTAGCCGGTGGTTCCCGAGGTGATCAGGTAGTGCAGGCCGGCGCGGTGAAAATAGGCTGGGGCTTCCCGCGTGAAGGGCGGTTGTGCCGCCGGGAAGTGGGTCGAGTAGTAGCCGGCGACATCGGTGTAGTCGTCCGTCAAGTCGGCGCAGATCAGTTCGGAGTGGACCCGTTCGAAGTAGTAGTAGGCCTTGGCGTCGCTGGGGCTGACCACCAGGTCGAAGTCCCCGGCGTTCATGCCCAGCGGTTTCAGGTCGGTCCGCGTCCGCTGGTAGGGCCCCAGGATCGAATCGGCTGTGAACACGGAGGAGCGTTGTCGCGCGCCGTCCATTACCTTGACCCAGCAGACAAACTTGCGGCTAGGCGCGTTGTAGATGATGTGAGGCCGGTCCATGCCCTTGGACGGGTGCATCGGCGAAGCCGGGTCGTGCGGCTCGGGCGGGATGACGACGCCCTCGTCGTCCCAGTTGTACAGGTCCGTCGAGGAGTAGCAGCGCACTCCCCAATGCCAGATCCCGCTCCCCGGAGTGGACCGCTCCTTGTTCTCGCCGTACCAATAAAACCGCTCTGCGACCTGGATGATCGAGCCGCCGTGGGCGTGGATGCGCGCCCCATTGTTGTCCAGCCAGACCTGGCCTGGGGTAAACGAGTCGCGCATCCGACCCACCTTCTTCCTTGCTTTTGCGGTTGTTGGACGTGGGCTGGGCGGGAACGGCCTGGGCGAGCCCGGTGGCCGTCCCCGCCCAGGTGCCCTATGGGGTCGGGCCAGTCGGGGCGGTCCGCCGGCGAGCCGCGCGGGCGAGCGCCGTGCCCGCGCCTGCCAGCGCCAGCGCGGCCAGCCCCAGCAGGCCGGAGTTGGCGCCGGTCACCGGCAGCGAACCGGCCGATTCGCCGCCGGCTGGCGGCGCCGTTGACCCGCTTGGGGTCGGGGACGCCTGAGGAGCCTTGACCAGACCGTCGATGGCTGCTTGCAGGGCGGCTACCGCCTGGGCGACGTGCGCCTCGGTGGCGTCCGAGTTGTCAGCCACCAAGGCCTCGGCCGCCTGCAAGGCGGCCTCCAAGGCGGCCAGGCTTTCCTCGGTGTAGTCGGCAAGGGTCAGACCGTCGACTGTCTCCAAGAGGGCGGCCAGTTCGGTTGTGTCGCCGCGTCGCTCCAGGCCCGCGATGGCTTGGAGGATGGCTTCGACCGCCGCCGCGATCTCGGCTTCCTCCGCGTCCGCGTTGTCCATCGTGTCTTGGGCCCCCGCGACTCCGTCCGCCAGCACGGACCACGAACTGGTCGTGTGCGCGGACTCATCCAGCGCCGCCGCCTGCTCCAGGGCGTCCGCAAGCGCCGATTTGTCTGGCTTCGGGTCGGGTGACAGGGCGTCGACCAGCTGCCAGATCGAGAGGTTGTTCTCAAACGACGGATAGATCCACCGGCTGGGGTCGGCCGAGCTGTATAGGTACGGCGTGTCGAACTCATAGCCGTTGGCAGGCGTGCGCCAGAGCTGCTCGATCGTGGCCTGCGCCAGATTCAAACCCTTCTGCGTCAGCTCCGGGTTGGCGAAGCGCTCGCCGGCCGCCGCGTAGTTCGCCGCCGCCGAGTAGACGGCCCCCGGGATGACGTTGACCTCGTAGATGGCGCCCATCGAGCCGAGCAGCGGATACTCCGTCTGGCCGGGGGGCAACCCCAGCAACTTGGGACCGTTGTCTCCCGCGACCAGCGGATACATGCTGACCAGGTGCCGCTGGTAGCGGTCCGGGTCGACTATGTCCGCCAGCCCCGCGCGTTCCGCCAGGTACTGCGGGAGCAGGGTGTTGAGCATCACCGTGTCAACGCCGTCCTGCGCCAGCGTGTAGCGGTAATAGCCCTGGTCCTCATTCCAGAAGACATCCTCATAGGCGCTCTTGGCCTGATCCAGTTGCGCCTGCCAGGTCGAGACTTGGGCGTCGAAATCCCCCAACAGCTCGCCAGACGCGATCATCGCCTCCAGCGCCAGCAGGTAGAGCCCCGAGGTGTAGGAGTCGAACCGGTCGGTCGGCATCATGTTGTACAGGTTCGCCATCTGTTGCACGTTGCCCGGCTGAGGGTTGGAGGCCGATGTCGGCTCGGGTAACGGCAAGTCCGCTGGGATCGTCTTCTCGAGCAGGTCCAATACCCGTTTCATGGCGGGATAGGCGAACTCCAAGAACTCCAAGTCCGAGTTGCGCTGGGCGTAGTCGTACATCCGGTAAATGTTGTTGGCGGCTCGGTCCAGGAACGACATGGTCCCCGGAGCGGGCGTCAGGCCCGCGCCGGCGGTCGAGTCATTGGCGGACTGGTTGTGCGGGTTCCAGGTGATGAACGGGTCGCCGTCCAGGCCGTAGACGGCCAGATCAGTCGAGCCGGTCACCCCGAAGTCCATCGGGTCGCCATCGTCCGAAGCTAGAATCTGCTCCACTTTGGCGCGCATGCGGTCGCGCTCAATGAACGGGAACAGGTCGGCGTAGACGTTGTAGCTATAGATGCCGATCTCGCCGCCCTGCCCCAGCGTGGACTGGCCGCCGGCGTTCGAGTCGGTGCCCAGGTAATTGTGTGTTCCCGGCACCGCCACACCGATCCGCTCACCGCCCTTTGTCACGGGCACCGAGTTGCGCACCAGGCCGTTCTCCCAAACCAGCGTGTGGAAGGTGACGTTCGCCAAGTGGTTCATGGCGGCGGCGGAGACATCGGCTGGAATCGCGTCGGATTCCACAATGGGCTCCCACCATGCCAGCACGTCCCTCAGCGCGTCGTCGCGGCCCACCAGCGCGTCCTTGGCGATGTTGTAGCTCTGGTGGAACGGGTAGGAGCCAGGGATGTAGTCGTTGTTCGCGGTGGTCTGGGCGCCGTAGAACTCGGTGTAGCGCCGCATCCAGACGGTGTTGTTGTCCGCGAACGCCACCTGCGGGAAGTCCCAGGTGAGAGCGAACGGGATGGTGACCGACTCGCCGGGCGCCAGTTCCGCTGAGACCGCGATGGCCCCGGCCGATGCCGACGTGTCGAGCCCGGCGTTGGCGAGCAGGCCGTCGTCGGTGAACTCGGCGTACACGTCCGAGCCGTCGCCGCTGGCGTCCCAGGAGGTCAGATAGCTGAAAGTCTGGCCCTCGCCGAGCGCGGCGGCGATGGTCCACTCCGATTTGTAGGCGTCTGGGGTGTTCGACTCGGAATCGGCTGAGAGCGTCACCGCGTGGACGCCGGTGGCCGCGTCACGGCGGTATTGGCTGGACAGCCCCTCGCGCACGGTGGCTGGCTGGCGTCCGACGTGGGCGCCCACGTTGGGCATGGTGAACATGGCCGAAACCTCGGCGGCATCGGCCGTGTGGTTGGCGATCTGGAGGTCGAAGTAAGCCACCGGCAGCGACGTGCGCTCCTCTTCGCCGGCGATGATCGGGGAGTAGAAGCGCATGGCGACGTCGGTGGAGAAGACGTCATCGGCGTAGGTCATCCAGCCGAACGGGTAGAGCGCGGCGTAATCCGCGTCGCCCGCGTCGAGGCTGTTCCAGGCCGCAAGCGGGTCCTCCCACGAGCGGACGGCGGGCAGTACCGCGTCGTCGGGCCCGTCCGTGGCCAATGTCCGGGTCTGCGCGGCGCCGGAGCCCACCTGCTCGCGGACGTGGAAGGCGGCTTGCGGCAGGGCGCGCACCTCCCAGGATGTGGACTGCGAGCCGCCGAAGTACCACGGGCCGAAGGTGCCAGATTGGTTCACCATGAACGAGCCGGCGCCGATCCCGCCCAACGGGATGCCGAGGCCAGGTGTCGTGTAGGGCATGAACGAGGCCACGCCCGGATTACACATGGGCATGATGAGGATCCCGCAGCCGCCCGCGACGATCTCGCCGAGGGGCCTGGTCAGCGCGGCGGCGGGGATGTCGAACGAGGCGTCGGCGGCTGGCGCCGATTGGGCGGGAAGACCCTGAAAGCCGATGGCGGCGGCTAGCGCGGACGCTGCCAGGAGCGCCCCCGAACGTCGCCGAACTGTGGTGCGCCCCGTCGGCGCGCGGTGCCTGCTGTTCCTTCTTCGCATTTGGACTCCTTTGTCTCGCACGTTGAGCGACAGTCTGTGTCAAACGTTCTACAGAGAACGTTTGACAGTACCTTATCCCGGAGATCCCGCAGTGTCGAGCCCCCGCCCGTCCCCGAACAGTCTCGGCGTCGAAGACGGGGTGAGCGCCGGAGCGGACGGCGACGAGTTGACGGCGCGGCTCTCGCGGGAGTCCTCGGACGGCCCCCGCCGCGTCGCCTACGCGCCGGGGCGGGGGAGGGAACCGGTCACGGTCCGAGCAGGTCGACCGGAACCACATGCACTCCGTCCGCCCGCGTGCGCGCCACCGCGCCCACCCCGACCAGAACTGCCGAGAAGGCCGGCGCGCTCCCGCCGGCTCCCGCCACCCGGCGGCCTAAGTCCACCAGGGCGGCGGCCGCCTTGTCCACCTGGTTGAAGCCCAGCTTGATCTCCAGTGCCGCCCAGCGCCCGTCCGCCAGCGCCAGAACCGCGTCCGCCTCCAACCCGGCGCTGTCGCGGTAATACGCCAGGGACGCCCCCATCGCGTCCGCGAACACCAGCAGGTCGCGCAGGACCATCGTCTCAAAAACAAGGCCGAGAGTCCGCAGATCCGCCTTCAGGGCCGCTGGCGTGGCACCCATTCCGGCCACCGTCAGCGACGGATCCGCGAGGAGCCGTTTCGGAGTCTTGCGCAGCGGCGTGCGGGACCGCAGGCGCGGCGACCACGGTGGGATCTCCTCGAGCACGTACAGTCGCCGCAGAGAGTCGAGGTAGGCGTTGACGGTGACATCGGTGGCTGAGACTCCGAACACCTCGACCATGTCCCGCCTGATCGCCGCCACGCTCACAGGTTGGGCGCTGTGGCGTGCCAGGGATCTGAGAAACGGCCCGGTCTTGGCCGGGTTCCGCTCCACCGCGCCGGCAACCGACATCTCCGCCGATCCGAGCCGCTCCAGGTAGCTGGCGGCAAGTCGTCGTGATCGTGCCGCGCCCACAGCCAACGCCCCCGGCCAACCACCCCGGCAGCAGAGCGCGATCACCTGGTCCAGCGAGAGGGCGCCCCGGGCTGGGCGCACGGTGGCGCCATCCCCAAGGGCGCGCAACGAGACCGAGCCGTCTGATTCGCCAGACTCGACCAACGTCATCGGACGCATCCTGCGCTCCGCGATGCGCCCCACCCCGGAGTGCGCCGGCTGATCGGAGCGGGGCTTGGTCGAGCCGGTGAGCAAGAATTGGCCACGCGCCGCAGTCCGGTCAACCTCGAAACGCACCGTGTCCCAGAGCTGGACGGCCTCCTGCCATTCATCGACCAGGCGGGGCCGCGGCCCCGCCAAGGCCGCCGTCGGGTCGAGGAGTGCCAACTCCCGGTTGGCGTATCCCCCGGACGGGTCCATCAGGTA
This sequence comes from Bifidobacteriaceae bacterium, assembly GCA_031278655.1. Taxonomy (GTDB): domain Bacteria; phylum Actinomycetota; class Actinomycetes; order Actinomycetales; family WQXJ01; genus JAIRTF01. Next base: position 4,422 of record JAITJZ010000126.1, on the reverse strand, counting down.
GAAGGCGGACTCCGCCTGGTTCAGGCAGGTCCAGGTCTTCCCGCACCACTTAGGCCCGACCACCAAGACCGCCCCGAAGGTGGCCAGGTCTTCGGCCAGCCGCTCGTCCGCAAGTCGCGGGATGTATCCGTCTCGCGTCAGTGCCACAGTGCCTCCAAGCATCGTCAAACAGGCACAGTATAGAACACTTGGGAAGTCCAGTATAGATTTTCTGGGAAGCGTAGTATGCCAAATGGCAGTGTACGCGGGGCCGGCGGCTGCACCGCAGACGGCGCGGTGGCGGGCGCGGCCTGACCCGCGCGCCGCCGGCGATGGCGAGGCTCATGGCGTCGCGGAATGAGTTGGGCCCGACCGAGTCAAGCCCCCAAGACTGGCCGGCCCCGGTCGGGTCAATCTGCGGGGAGGCGCGATCCCTGGGGCGGCGGCGCCGTGGTGCCCCGCACTATCAAGCTCGGGGCGAGCGTGTGGCGGGCGGCCCGGGTACGGCCCTCATCCAAGCGCTCACGCAGGAGCCGGGCGGCGGCCTCGCCGGTCAGCTGGCTGGACTCGTCCACGGTGGTGAGCCAGATCCGTTTGACGCCGGCCAGCCAGATGTTGTCGTAGCCGACCAGGCTGATGTCTCCCGGCACGCGCGCGCCGGCGTCCTCGATGGCGCGCAGGGCGCCCAAAGCGGCGACATCCGCCCCTGCGAAAATCGCGGTCGGCGTCTCCGCCCGCGCGAGCGCGGTCCGGGCGGCGTCATAGCCGCCGCGGTCTGAGTAGGCGCCCACAATCACGTCCGGCTCAAGGCCGTGGGCGCGCATCGCCGCCTCGTAGCCGCGCTGGCGGACCACATGTGAGAGGGGGTGCGAGTCATCCGGGCCGGCCGCTTGGCCGATGTGCGCGATCCGCCGGTGGCCCAGGCCGACCAGGTGGTCGACCGCCAGGCGGGCGCCCTGCTCGTCGTCGGAGACCACGGTGTCGCAATCCTGGCTGGCGCCGTGGCGGGCCACAGCCACGGTCGGCACCGACCGCGCCACCTTCTCAATCCAGCGGAAAGGAGTCCACGGCGCCACCAGGACCAGGCCGTCGACCTTACGGTCAATCAGCCCGTGGACGGCGCGGCGCTGGCGGTCCGCGTCCGCGCCGGCCAGCATCACAGTGACGCCGTAAGCGGTCCCCTCGAATTGGCTGACGATGGCGTCGATCACCTCTGTGACGAAGAAGCTGGACAGCTCCGGCGCGACCACGCCGATGGTGTAGGAGTGCCCGCGCATCGCCCGCGCGCCGACATCGGGGCGGTAGCCGAGCTTGTCGATAGCGGCTTGGACGCGCGACTTCATTTCTGGGCTGACTCCGTAGGCGGAGCGCACCACCTTCGAGACGGCTGCCACCGACACGCCCGCCTCGGCGGCCACGTCCTTGATGGTCGCCCGCCGCGCCGGCCGCGCCGGACCAGCAGCGGATCTCTCGGGAAACTCGGCCATCACAACCCACAACCTTAGCGTCCAGGCAAGTGGCCGCGAATAACACACCAAACCACGAGTGAAGAACGTTCTACGCCGGTGCTAGGCTGGGCTTCGCCGGGCCGCTTGAGAAGGGATGTGAGGGCAGATGGCTAACCTAGACAAAGGCCGGGGCGCCGACCACCGGGACTCTGCGCTCGGACCTGGGGCTCGCGCGCGGGCGCTGTTGGACACGTTGACGTTGGACCAGAAGATGGCGCAGGTGTCCTGCTACTTCCCAACCGACGTGACGGACACGGCGGACTTCGCCGAGCGGTACCCGCACGGGGTCGGGGAGGTCTCGTGCCTGGAGGCGCGAATGGCCGAGAGCCTGGACGATGTCGCGGCGTTCCAACGGCGCGTCCAGGAGGCGGCCCTGGCCGCCAGCGGCATCCCCGCGATCTTCCACATGGAAGGCCTGTGCGGGGCGTACCTGCCCGGCGCCACCAGTTTCCCGTCGGGGCTGGCGCGCGCGGCCAGCTTCGACCCGGAATTGGAGCGGGAGATCGGGGCTGTGGTGGGCCGCCAGGAGCGGGCGGTCGGCATCACGCACACCCTGGCGCCGGTTCTGGACGTGTCCCGCGACCCGAGGATGGGACGGCACGGCGAATCTTACGGCGAGGACGCGACCTTGGCGGCTGCGATGGGCGCGGCCTACACCGAGGGGCTGCAGGGCGGCGACCGCGGCGGGCTGCGCTCCGAGGCGGTCGCCAAGCACTTCTTGGGTTTCCACGCCAGTTCCGGCGGCATCCACGGCGCCCACTGCGACATCCCGGAGCGGTCCCTGCGGGAGGTCTACGCCAAACCGTTCCAGGCTGCCATCACCCACGCGGGACTGCGCGGGATCATGCCCTGCTACGGGTCGCTCGGCGGCGAGCCGGTATCCGGGTCGCGGCGGCTGCTGACCGGGCTGCTGCGCGAGGAGATGGGCTTCGACGGGGTGGTCGTCTCGGACTACAGCGCCATCGCCAACCTCCACACCGTCCAAAAGGTGGCGGAGTCGCTGGCTGACGCCGGCCTGATGGCCATGAGCGCCGGCCTGGATGTCGAATTGCACCTCCGGGAGGCTTATGGGGAAGCGCTGAGGGACTGGTTCGCCAGCGGCAAGGTGGAGGTCGCGCTGCTCGACCAGGCGGTGCTGCGCCTGCTGACCGCCAAGTTCCGCATGGGCCTGTTCGAGCATCCCTTCGCGTTGGAGGGGCCAGCGCTGCGGGGCAGCTTCCACCAGGCCGAGGACAAGCCGGTGGCGTTGCGCTCGTCCAGGGAGTCGATTGTGCTGCTGCGCAACGACGGCGCCCTGCCCCTGGCCGGCGGCGTCGCCAAGATCGCCGTGATCGGCTGCCACGCGGCCAACGCGCGCTTCTTCTTCGGCGGTTACACCCACCTGTCGATGGCCGAGGGCTCCCTGGCCGCCCGCTCCTCGATGGCGGGCCTGGTCACCGCCGCGGACACCGGCGCGGACGGCGCGGCTGGCCCGGGCGCAGGCGCGCCGCCGGTCCGCAACGTGCCGGGCACCGCCATACAGGCCGATGACGCCCCCATCTTCGACGCCCTGCTCGCCCGCCAGCAGCCCGGCATCCGCAACCTGTTCGAGGAACTCGCTGCCCGCCTCCCCGCCGCGGAGGTCGGCTGGGCCTACGGCTATCCGATCGCCGGGCCGGACGAGTCGGGCCACGCCGAAGCGATCACACTGGCCGAAGCGGCGGACGTGGTGATCATGACCTTGGGCGGCAAGCACGGCACGTCCTCCATCGCGTCGATGGGCGAGGGCGTCGACGCCACCCACATCAACCTGCCCCCCTGCCAGGAGACCCTGATCGCCAAATTGGCCGCGCTCGGCAAGCCGCTGATCGGCGTCCACCTCGACGGGCGGCCCATCTCGAGCGACGCGGCCGACCGGTGCTTGAACGCCATCGTCGAGGCGTGGAGCCCGGCTGAAGCCGGTGCGCAAGCGATCGCGGATGTGCTGCTCGGCGAGCACAACCCCGCGGGCAAGCTGCCGGTCTGCGTCGCCCGCAACGCCGGCCAGGCGCCCGTCTACCACTCCCACCCGAACGGCTCCAGCTGGCACCAGGGCGAGAGCGTCGGCTTCCCGGATTACGTCGACTGCCCGCACTGGCCGCGCTACCACTTCGGCCACGGCCTGTCCTACACCGCGTTCGAGTATTCGCAGCTACGGCTGTCTGCGGAGACCATCATGATGGACGATGCCGTCGAGGTCGCCTTCCGCCTCGCCAACGCCGGGCAGGTGGCTGGCACAGAGGTGGCGCAGCTTTATGTCCGCGACCGTTACGCCCAGGTCAGCCGGCCCGCGCTTGAACTGGCCGGGTTCCGGCGGGTCGCCCTCGAGCCGGGCGAGTCCCAAGAGGTGCGCTTCGCTCTGCGGGCCAGCCAGTTGGCGTTCATCGGCGCGGACGGGGACTGGATGGTCGAACCGGGCGAGATAGACATACTGGTGGGGGCGTCATCGGACGACTTGCGCTTGCAGGGAGTGGTGACCATCGGGAGGGGTGGCCGGATCGACGGCCGGCGGCGCGCCTTCTGGGCCGCCTGAGGTACGCGCCGTTCGGAGGCCGCCTAGAGGCACCCCGCAAACTCCCTCCGCTTCGCTCCGAGATTTTGCTTCGGGCCCCGAGTAGACGAGCTTCGGCTCAGGTGCAAGTGCGGGCCCTGAGGCCAACGGTGTAGACTTGCGGCAAGTGTGACAGTTACAACAGCTACGACAGATAGAGGTGTGGGTGTGTCTCCGATACTGGTCGAAGATTCGAAACGGATCCGACGCGCCTTGGAGGCGGACGGCGACGAGTTGACGGTGCGCCTGTCCCGCGAGTCCCTGGAACGGGTGGCGCGGTGGATCGACGCCGAGGCCCAAGGCGGCGAGGTGGTGGTGGCCCAAGGTTGGCGCGAGGTCAGCCCCGCCGACGCGGCGGCGATGCTG
>JAITJZ010000122.1 GCA_031278655.1 Bifidobacteriaceae bacterium | reverse complement strand
TGGCAAATGCGTACCGGTCGGCTCTGCCGGGCATGTGCCCACCCCCGCCCGTCCCGATGGGCCGTCTGCGGGCCCTTGCCAGGGCCACTCGGGTCGAACGCGGCCTGTCCGTCAACGACCTGGTGATGCGCAGCGGGCTGTCCCGCACCGCAGTGCTCGACCTGCTCAACGGACGGGGCCGGATCGAGTGCGGGCGTCTAGACACCTGGTGGGCATTGGCCTGGGCGCTGGACATGCCGATTGGCACACTGATGGCTGCCCTTGACGAGGAGCCTGGCGCTGCGGGGGCTTGACGGCGCCACCTTCGGCAAATGAGTCGTTAGAGGGTTCTCTGTATCCCCACCCCCCGCGACCGGCTACCACCCGCCCCGCAAGGGAACATTTAGGTACCACTCTCCCCGAAATTCCCCGTTCCCAGCCAACGGCGCCAACGCCCCAATGCAGCGCTGACCAGCGCATACGCGGCCTGCCAGCGGTCTAAACGGAGCCCCGGTCAAGCTCTCAAGGCGGTAACGCCGGTTCGAATCCGGTCGGAGCCACCAGGCAAAACCTCGTTCTCGCCCCCGAGTTGGTGGCCACGCTGACCGAGCCGTTCCAGCGCGGCCAGCGCATCCGCGGCACACACGCCGGAACCGGTTTGGGCCTCGCCATCGTCAAGAGCATCGTCCAAGCCCACGACGGCCGCGTAGCCCTGACGCCGATGCCGTCCGGCGGCCTGCGAGCCCAAGTCCGCCTCCCCGCCCGCAACCGAATCGCCGCCGGGTGATTACCGAGCTGCGATGTTTTTCCGCCCCTTTCCGTTGGGGTGGCGCTTGCACCTCGGTGAGAGGATTGACCCGTGGCTGTGCAGGACGACGCGGGCCGCTCGACACTGGTCGCGCTGGCCGCCTACTCGCCGCGCGCCAGAGAGAACCTGGCTCGCCGCCACGTGTCGGGGCGGGCGGCGGGCGGCGGGCGGCGGTGCGTTTGGGCGCACAAATTGGACGATGCCGTCACATCTCCGGGCGGGCGGCGGGGGCTGGAGCGGCCAGGACCGAGCGGGCCAGCTCGCGCAGGCCCGGCTGGGCGACGAAGACATGTTTCCAGGCGCCGGCGTGGGCGCTGGCGGGAACACGGGCCGGGGCGCCGGCGCGGTCGCCGAAGGGGACGCCGCTGCTGAAAGGCTGCAGCGCGCCGGTGCGCTCGAACAGCGTTATGGCTGGCTGGGCCAAATCGGCGGCGATGCCTGGGCTGACGCCAAAGCTGTTTCCGGCCACCCATCCCAACGCGGTCAGGGCATCGGCCATGTCCATCCAGAACTCGTCGGTGGGCCGCTCGTCCATGAAGGCGGCGCCCACCGCGGCCAGGATGACGGCATCGTGCTGGGCGGGGCCGAACTTGCGCGTGCCCAGGCGGAGGGCCACCAACTCCCAAAGGGCGACCGGGTCCGCGACGGCCGCCAACGCGCTCTTTGTCAAGGAGAGGCGGCCCCGGCTCTTGCGGATCAGGCCCAGTTCCTCGGCCAGGCGGCGCAGTTGCGCCAAAGGCGGGAGCCTTGACTCCGAGAGCCGCCGCGGGAGCCACCGGCGGTCGAGGTCGAACGCGTCGAGCGCCTCATCGAGCAGGTTTGGGGGCAGCCAGCCGGCCTGGGTGAGTGTCAGGCCGCGCGGGCCGATCCGCTCCAGCAGCCAGATGAGCGGCCGCAGCGTCGCCGCGGCTGATTCCGGGTCGACGCGCCCCCAATCCGGCGCGCCAGGGTCGGCCAGGAAGTCGACCGGCAAGCCCGCCCGGTCGGCGAAACGCATCGCCACGGGCAGCGGCAACCGCATCAACAGTTCGTCCAGGGCGGTGGCTTTGACAGCGCCGCCCTCAATCCCCCGGAACCGTCTGGCCAGCACAGACAGGTCATGCACGGCCCGGTTGGCGGTCTTGAGGTCGAAGCTGGCGACGTCGAGCAGGCCATCATGCCCGATGCCGTCCGCCGCCCAGAACAGCATCTGCTCGCGCTCCGGGGAGTGGCGGTCGGCGATCACCCGCGCCAGCGCGGCCCAACCGCCCACCCCGCCGGAGTCCTCCAGCGGGCACCGCCCAGCGCCGTCGAGCACCCGGGCCAGGCCTGCGTCCCCCGGCCCGCGCGGTGACTGGGCGATCCATTCGAGGCGGTGGATCCAGCGGTCGCCGAAGTCGTACTCATAGAACAGGCGCCTGGCGCGCTGGTTCAGAACCTCGCCGACCAACGTCTCGGCTTCGTCATCGGCCTCATCGTCGGGCTCAACCGCGAGGTCCTTCGTCTCCCAGCGCCGCGGCGACCCCGGCTCGTGGCCGTAGGGGCCGTGCTCGCTAAAGGCGTGCAAATGCGAGTCGGTCCAGCCCATCGCCCGCTGGATGATCGCGTGCAAGTCGGCGAGCGTGAGGTGGCCGCCAACCTCGATCACGCGCCAGACAGGGGTTTCGGCGCCCTCAAGGTTGACGCGCAGGCGGACCATCGCCTCAGGTTCAGCGGTTTCAATCACCGCCCCAGCATCTCACGAGCCGACGGCCCCGGCCGACGCGAGCAGACGAGTCGTTGAATACAAGACCCTCCGGGAATCGGCCGTGTCTCTCGGTCGCCGCCCGCCATCCAGCCAAAACGAGGGCTGCCTTCCGCCAGATCGTTGGCCATCGCCACCTCCGGCCGGTTAGAAAAGAGTCAGTTCCAACTCGCGTGCCAGTGGCACACGAGCCTGAGACGACAAGTCCACAGAGTGAATGAGGGCCTCGACCACACCGTGCCGGTTATCGAGGCTTCCTCCGACGTGATAGAAGTGATCCTGGGTCATGTGCGGAAACGCACTCCAGTACTTCTCGGCCAGCTCGTTGCTCCTGAATCGCGTGCTCAGCCAAGTCGAGTACACGAACGATGCCGGAGTCTCCCGGAGCAGCCTGTTGAGGACTGCCTCATCCCCCTCATCCCAACCGTTGTAGTAGTCCGTGTGCCGTCCGGCGTACGGCGGATCACAGTAGATGAGATCTCCTGTTTCCGCCTGCGCAATGGTGACTTGGTAGTCCTGCACTTTGAACTCAAAGTCGCCTTCACTCAGCACCGCCGCCAATCTGTTCACCTGGTTGACGATTCGGGTGACGTAGGCCTGGCTGAACCTGTCGGGTTTGCGGCAGAACGGTATGTTGTAGCCCCCTTTTCGGTTGAAGCGAATCATGCCATTGAACCCGGCCCGGCTCAAGAAAAGAAAGTCCAGCGGATCGTGAGCAGTGTTGAATCTGTCTCTCACGGCGTAATAGTGATCCTCGCCCTTGCTCCGAAGCAGCCCACCTTCCTTGATGAGGTAACTCTTGACCATCCGCCCGGAGATGGCCTTGTCGCCGACCGCCTGGTACAGGGCAATGACGTAAGGGTTGGTGTCTGCCAGCAGCGCACTGCGCCGTGCCAGGTTGAGACCGACGACTCCAGTACCCATGAAGGGCTCGATCCAGCGTCCCGCGAAATCCTGCGGCATCAGAGTCTGAATCCAGGGCACCAGCTTCGTCTTGATGCCTTGCGACTTGATCGGGGGAACAAAGACGGGGCAACCGTCGTCACTCATCGTTACCTCCATGGTGGGTCGCACGCTTTCTCACGAGACCCTGCGACGAAGAACTGAAGATTGGAGATGACGGAAGTGATGCTCTCCAGTTGATCGATCTCGTACACAGCGGTCTCGTCGATTGTCGCGTCGCCGGCTCTGTCATAGATGATGCCGAGAGAGTAGTGAGCAGCGTAGGAGGCGTAGGGAAACTGGATGTTCTTGGTGCTAGAGCGATCCACGAAATAGGCACCGCGGCTCCCCAGAGTGAAGCCGTTGCACAGAAGCCTCAAAGGTCTCTTTGCTGTGAGTGATGGCCATTGGACTCCTGTCCCTCCTGCTGACGCAGCCAGTCTACGGGTCGCCACCGACAGTCCGAGAGATGAGCGACATGAAGACACGAAGCCGGGCAGCGGGCGGTAGCTCTTGCCCCCGACCTGACGGGTGGCGTTACGCTGGCCGGCATGGGACAAGTCACGGGCGCCGGCGGCGGCCGCCCTGGGGTTCTGGAGTTCTTCGCGGGGATTGGGCTGGCCCGGATGGGCCTGGAGGCGGCGGGGTTCAGGGTGGTCTGGGCCAACGACTCAGAGCCGAACAAGGCGGCCATGTACGGAACGCAGTTCCCGGCATCGGCGGATCACGAGTTCGCGCTTGGCGACATCGGCCAGGTGAGGGCGGACGACCTGCCTCGGGGCGCATCGCTGGCTTGGGCCTCGTCGCCGTGCACCGATCTGTCGCTGGCTGGCGGCCGCGCCGGTCTGGCGGGCGCCCATTCGGGCGCCTTCTGGCATTTCATCAGGCTGCTGAAGGGGCTCGACGGTGACGCCCCCGGCGCTGTGGTCCTGGAGAACGTCATCGGACTGGCGACCTCCCACGGCGGCGAGGACATCAAAGCGGCGATCCGCGCCTTCAACGGCCTGGGCTACTCCGTGGACGTGCTCGCCATCGACGCGCGCCGGTTCGTGCCCCAATCCCGGCTGCGCCTGTTTCTGGTCGGTGCGAAGAACCCTCCCGAGGCCGCCCCCGGGCCGGCCGGCGAACTGAGGCCCGGCTGGCTGCAGTGGGTGCACGAGGACAAGACCCTGCGCACGCACCGGGCCGCGCTGCCCGCCGCGCCCGCGCCGAAGCTCACCGGCCTGGGCGACCTGGTTGAAGACATCCCGCCCGATGACGACAGGTGGTGGGACCACGATAGGACCGAAGCCTTCATGGCTTCGCTCTCCCAAACCCAGCGCGAGCGGGTGGAGGCGCTGCGCCGGGCGGCGGGGGCGCGGCATCGGACGGCCTACCGGCGCACGCGCGGCGGGGCGGCGGTCTGGGAGGTGCGCGCGGACGATCTGGCCGGCTGCCTGCGCACCGCCCGCGGCGGCTCGTCGAAGCAGGCCGTGGTGCGCCTCGGGGACGGGCGGCTCCAGGCCCGTTGGATGACGCCGCGCGAGTGCGCCCGCCTGATGGGCGCGGGCGGTTACGACCTCAGCGCGGCGCGCGCCAACCAGGCGCTGTTCGGCTTTGGCGACGCGGTGGCGGTGCCGGTTGTCGCCTGGCTGGCGGAGCATTACCTGATGCCGCTGGTCAGGGGCGCGGCAGCGGCGGCGGGTGCTCGGGCGGCGGCGGGTGGCTAGCCGCGCGGTGGTGCCGCAAACAGGGGACGATGCCGCGCGGCCGCCGGCCCATCGGCATCGGGCACCTGTCTTTTCTGGGTCCTTGCCGGGCGAACCTGACCAAGTCGCCTGACGGCCGCCCGGAATCTGCGACCCGGTGGCGCTAGCGCTCGCCGGCCCGGTCTTGCCGACGCTTGCGGGCGAGGAGGAACCACAGGCCGGTCCCGCAGGTGAGCACGGCCAGGCCGAGCACGGGCAGCGAGTTGGCGCCGGTGAACGGCAAAGCCGAGGCGCCCGACCCGCCCGAGGCGCCGGACCCCGCGCCAGATTGGCTGGGGGAGGGGCGGGGGGACGGCGTCCCGGCGCCGCCCTTGATGTAGTGGTTGGCGAAGGACAGCTTCGTGACCTGGCGTCCGGTCGAGTCGACAATGGTGCGCGTGGCCACCAAGCTGCCGCCGGCCCGTCCCACCACGTCGGTGACGGTGAAGACCTCCGAGTCGTAGAGGTAGCTGGGGTGGCCCAAGTCGACTTGTTGAATCGTGTGCCGGTAGATGCCGGAGGTGTTGTAGGCCCACGGATCGAACAGGCCCTCGCCCGCGCCCACAATCTCAAGGCGCCTGGCAGCCGCGCCAGCCGGGCCTGCTGCGCCAGCCGGGCCAGCCGCCCAAGCGACTGATCCGCCGCCGGCCAGCTCAGCGGACGCAAATCTAACGGACGCGCCTCCAGCGGACGCGAATCCGGCGGCCGCCGCGGGGAGTTCGACCTCCGCGGAACGCAATTCGAAGGCGAACAGGGCGTCTTCCTCGGGCTCGCCGGTGACGCTCACCGAAATCCGCGACTCGACCATGGCGCTGGCTTCGGCCGCGGGCCAGGGCCCCAGGCCGAGCCCGTAATAGTGTTCGAAGGTGGGCGCGGCGGTTTTCTCGCCATCGGGGTTGCGCACCACGACGGCGGTCACGCCGAGGCCGTCTTCGGCCACCTCGACGGTGTAAACCCGCCGGTCAATGACGTAGCCGAGTTTGTCGGCCGTGACGCAGCGCAAGGTGTAGAAGGCGGAGCCCGCCCGGCCCGCGGCCGCGACCGCGATCACGCCCTGCCGCGTCCCGACGAGCGTGGCCTGGGCTGTCGGGCCGCCGCCGGGCTCGGCCGGGGCGAGTTCGTAGAGGAAGTCGCCGTCCGGCGCGCCTTGGAGCAGGTCCGCGAATTCTTGGTTGATGGTGATGGTGGCTGTTTTCGCGGGCGCCGCCACAGCCGCCGATGCCGTCTGCCCGGGCAGGCCGCACAGCACCCCGACCAGCGCCAAGACCGACAGGCCGACGGTCGCGGCCCTGGCCGCCGAGCGGCGCCGGGCCCGCGTGACGACGAACCAGATCAGCCCCGCCAGCGGGGCCGCGATCAGCGCCACTCGCAGCCACAGGGGCGCCTGTGACCACCAACTCGGGTCGGCCGCCGGGGCGGCGGCGACGAACGGATCGGGCGGCGGGCTGTCGGTGATCCGCCCTACCAGGATGTCGCGCCCGTTGGTGGTCTGCGTCGAGCAGGTTGACAGCAACACCAGCCGGTCCGCCGTCGAGGCCCCGACCGGCCGGGTGTGGAGGGCGGCGCCGAGCAGCCCGTCCAAATACTGTTGCCTGGCCTCGTCGCTCTTGACGGCCGGCGTGAACACGGCCGGGGCGGCGGCATCGGCCCTGGTGAAGGCGAAAAACTCGAGGCCGCGCCACTGGCCGTCCGCGTATAGGGCGCCGTAGGCCCGGGCGTCGAAGAAGCCGGGCTCGGCGAAGTCTCCCAGGTCCCCGAACATGGCGCGTTTCTCCATGTGGTGCCCGTAGAGGATCGAGTTGAAGTCGGTGAAGTCGGCGGCGTTGGCCGCGTCTAGGAACACAGCGCCCGATGCCGCGTATTCGCCGGTCGCGTCGGTGTTGACGTATTTCATGTTGTCCGGGCCGCGGGTCACCGGGAAGTCGATGTTGGTGCCGTAGACGGTCAGCCAGGCGACGACTTCTGGGTTTTGGGCCTGGAGTTGGGCGAAGCCCGCCGCCGAGCCGTCCTGGGCGGGTTTGTGCTCCTGATAGCGTTCGACTGAGCCGGCGGCGTGGACGGCGCCGGAATCCCACAGCGCGTAAGCGCCGATGGTGGCGACGGCCATGAGCGCCGCGAGCACAGCCCAGTTCAGGGTCTTGTCCGCGACGCGCAAAGCGCCTCGGCAAAGACTTGCCGTCCGGCTCATTGTTCGCCTTCCTCAGTGGTTCCGGGGTTGTGAATGTTGGGTGGGCGCTAGTTGGGCGCGTTCCGGGCGGGGGGCGCGGAGGGGGCGCCCCCCCCCGGGACCGGCCCCGGGGGGGGGGGG
>JAITJZ010000151.1 GCA_031278655.1 Bifidobacteriaceae bacterium | reverse complement strand
CCCGATCCGGGACAGACCCCCGCCGAGAGATTCCGCTCGATGAGCGCCCGCAGCCCCCGAGTGATCTTCGCGACAATCATTCTGGTGTTCATCAGCGAAGGCGCCGTCCTCGGATACAGCCTTGTGAGCTACGCGTTGCCGTACATCACCCAGGACCTTCACACCACCCAGGGCGGCTGGCTGATCACGGCCTACACCCTGTCAGGGGCAGTCATCGCGCCGCTGGTGGGCAAGCTCGGCGACACGTACGGCAAGCGCCGGATCATGCTGTACTGCCTCTCAATTGGACTGGTGGGAGCCATACTCGCGACGTGGTCGCCGAGCATGGCGGTACTCATCGTGGGACGCATCCTCCAAGGGGTAGTCGGACCGACAATGTTCATGGCGTACTCGCTGGTCCGCGATGTCTTCCCGAAGGCCGCCGTGCCTATCGTCACGGCCATCACTATGACAGGGACCGGGGTCTTCGCGGTGGGTTTTCCGGCTCTCCTGGGATGGCTGTTGGACGGCTACGGGTTCAGGGCGCTGTTCGCTCTCGACATTGTCTGGATCGCCGCGTTGATCCCAATCTTGCGGTACGCCATACCCGAGACAGACATCCGGAACCGCATGCGGGTCGATGGCTTCGGGGCGCTGTTGATCACACTCGGCGTGGGTGGCGTACTGGCCGGCATCAGTCTCGGCAGCGGGCAATGGGGCTGGCTTGACGGCCGGACCGTCGCGGCCATCGCCGGCGGTATTGTCCTGCTGGTCGTGTTCGGCGTCTACTCGAGGCGCGTCGCGGAGCCAGTCATCGACGTCCGCGTCTTCAAGACGCGCCCAGTGCTGGTCGCGCTCACGACCGGCTGCATGGCGACAGCGGTTGTGTCCGGCTACTCCATCATGTCTTCGCTCATCGGTCAGACCCCGATCGAACTGGGCGGCGACTACGGCGTTGGCCTCACGGCGTCCGCCTACGCCTGGGTGATCGTGCCGCAAACGCTCACCACGGTGGTGTTCGGCATGGTTGCCGGGGCGCTGGCCAAGAAGACGGGCGCGCTGGTGGTGATGCAGATCGGCCTCGTCTTTCTGATCGGCTCGTGTCTGATGGTCGGGTTCGTGGTCGGAACGTCCCACCCATTGCTATTGGCCAGCGGACTGCTCTTCGGCGTCGGCAACGGGATGTCCTACGGCGCCATCCCCACGCTCGCGCTGGCCGGCGCCACCAGGGAAACTCGCGCCACAACGGTATCCATGGTGCAGACTGGCACGTCCATATTCGGCTCCATAGTGCCAATCTTGATGTACGTCATTCTCAACGCCAACGCCAACATCACAGACGAGGCCATCGCGTACAGCGCCCACGCTTTCCGCCTCAACGCGGTGTTCATGGTGGCGCTCCTCGCCATCGCCCTAGTCGCGTCGCTGACAGTGCTGCGGCGCACCCGCGAGCAGACGCTGCCGCTGGTCGAGGTGGACGATCCAGACCCCGCACGGGCGTAGACAGCCGCGCTAACCGCCGCCTCCTCCGCGGCGCCGCCCGAGGCGCCGCGGAGGAACGCCATCGGGCGAGACGATGGCCGGCGACCCGCCAATCGGGAAGGAGACAATAGATGCAATACCTGGCCTGCGACCTGGGCGGCAGTTCGCTCAAGCACGCCCTGGTCGACGAACACGGAACGGCGTCGCATTTCGGCCAAAGGCCGGCGCCGCTCGCGAGCCGCGAAGAGTTCGTCGAAGCGGTGGGGAACTTGTTCGACAGGCATCGCGGCGTGGCCGGTGTGGCGCTCTCAATCCCGGGGTACGTTGACTCTGAAACGGGCACCCTCATCAGCTCCGGCGCGTACACCGCTCTGTGGGGCGCCAGCCTGCCGGAACTCCTCCGCCATCGCTGTCCCACGAACATCTCGGTCGAGAACGACGGCAAGTGCGCCGCTCTGGCCGAAGCCTGGAACGGCGCCCTCGCCGATGCGAGGGATGGGGCGGTCATAATCCTGGGCAGCGGGACAGCCGGCGGCATCGTCAAAGACAAGCGCGTCCACCGAGGGCGGGGGGGCGCCGCGGGAGAGTTCTCCTACATGATGAGCCGCCCCGGCAACCGAGACCTGATGAGCAGCTTCGTCATGACGACCGGGATGATCGGCATCACCTACAAGCTGTGCCGAGCCAAGGGCATCGACCTCGCGATCCAGGATTCCGGCCCCTCGCTGGTCGAATTGGACAAGCATCTCGGAGACAACACGGGCCAGGCGCAGGGCGAGCGCGCTCAGATCGTTGTGGACGGCAAGCAGTTCCTTGCCTGGGTCGCCGCGGGCGATGCCGCCGCCGCCGCGCTCTACCGCGACCTGATCGACAACGTGGCCGCGCTGGTGAACAACATTCAGGTGATCTTCGCGCCGGAGGCTATCGCCCTCGGCGGCGGACTGAGCCGCGGCCCCGGCGTGATAGACGACGTGCGCTCCGCGCTGGATGGCTACTACCAGGCGATCGGCATCGGGGACGCCCTGCGGGCTGAGATCGTGCCGTGCGTCCACGGCGCGCGAACCAACTTGATCGGCGCCGTCTATCATCACCTGGTCCAGTTCGCCGAACCGGCCGCCCCCGACTGCGAAGCTGGCACTGTCCGTGTTCCCGCCTGATTTCCTCTGGGGCGGCGCGATAGCCGCCAACCAGGCCGAAGGAGGGATCGACGAGGGAGGCAAGGGCCTGTCGATCCAAGATCTCATGCCGCGCGGCATCACCGAGCCGCCAGTCGCCCACCCCGTCCCGGACAACCTGAAGAACGTCGCCATCGACTTCTACCACCGGTACCGACAAGACATCGGGTTATTCGCCGAACTCGGTTTCAAGGTGTTCCGCTTCTCAATCGCCTGGAGCCGGATCTTCCCCCGAGGCGACGAAGAACACCCCAACGAGGCCGGTCTGCTGTTCTACGAGCGCGTTATCGACGAGTGCCTGTCGCACGGCATCGAGCCGCTGGTCACGCTGTCGCATTACGAGACGCCCCTCCACCTGGCGCGGGCATACGACGGCTTCCGCGGCCGTCAAACTGTGGGGCACTTCGCCCGCTTCGCCGCGACCGTCATGCGCCGGTTCAAGGACAAGGTGACCTACTGGCTGACCTTCAACGAGATCAACTCGGTGCTGGCAGAGCCGCTGCTGAGCGGCGGCGTCCTGACGCCCCCAAGCCAGCTGACCCTGGCAGACCGGCTCCAAACCGTCCACCACGAGCTGGTCGCCTCGGCTCTCGCCACCAAAGCCGCCCGGGCGATCAATCCCGCTTTCCGGATCGGCTGTATGGTGCTCGCGCTGCCCGTCTACCCGCTCACGCCCAACCCGGCCGACATTATCAAAGCCATGGAGTTCGACCACCGCAACCTCGTCTTCTCCGATGTTCAAGCGCGCGGCCGTTACCCGGGCTACTACCACCGCTGGTTGCGCGATGAGGGCGTAACGCTGCGCACCGCGCCGGGAGACGACGGCATCCTGGCGAACACCGTGGACTTCGTCTCCTTCAGCTATTACATGAGCGCCTGCGTGTCCGCTAGACAGGACGCGCTAGGGGCCGGCAATCTGGTCCGGTCGGCGCCGAACCCCTACCTGGACGTCACCGCATGGGATTGGCCGGTAGACCCCCGCGGCTTGCGCTACGTCATGAACCAGCTTTACGACCGCTACCAGCTACCGTTGTTCGTCGCGGAGAACGGCCTCGGCGCCAAAGACGAGTTGGTCCTTGGGCAGGACGGCGAGCCCAGCGTGGACGACGACTATCGCATCGACTACCTCAAGGCGCACCTCCTGCAAGTCGAGCAAGCCATCGAGGACGGCGTGCCCGTGATGGGATACACCGCCTGGGGCTGCATAGACCTGGTGAGCGCCTCCACCTCGCAGATGGACAAGAGGTACGGGTTTATCTACGTGGACCGGCATGACGACGGCACAGGAACCCTGGAGCGGTATCGGAAGAAGAGTTTCCGGTGGTACCGCGACGTCATTCGCTCCAACGGCCTGTCTCTTCACGAGGGCGGCCAATGAATGCCTCGCCCGCAGCTGATACCGACAGACGTTCGCTCAACGGCGCGTTCGTCGGGATATTGCTGGCCAATTGCGCGGCTAGTTTCCTGGTTGCGGGTGCCGGGGTCTACACGGCCAGCGCGTTAGCGGCGTTCGGCTCCGAGGCCCTCCTTGGCTTGACCTTCACCTTGGAGGGCCTCGGGCGCTGCCTGATGCTGCCCGTCGCGGCGAATCTGGGCGACCGCTTCGGGCGGCGCCGCATCTTCCTGGTCGGAGTCGCGGCCTTCCTTTGCTCGACACTGGCATGCGCGGTCGCGCCGAACGCCGCACTGTTCCTGGCGGGGCGCACAGCCATGGGTTTCGCCTGGGGCTTGTTCCTGGCGAACGGCTTCGCCCTGATCAACGACACCTACGGGGCCAGGAGCGGCGCCCGCCGCACAGGTTACGCGCAGGCGGCGGGAACAGCGGCGATGCTGGCCGGGCCGCCCCTCGCGGGGTTGTGCGCCGACTGGCTGACTTGGCGGCTCGCCCTTGGCGTGGCGGTCCCCCTGCTGGGCATCGCGTACACGCTCGCCTCTCGGTGCCTGCAAGCATCGAACCAAGCGCGGACCGGCGTGGTCGACATCGGCGGCCTACTGCTCTTGGCCGCAGTTCTCACCCCATTCACGCTGGCCATGGCATGGGGTGGTCGGTCACTGCCGTGGAACTCCGTCGCGATCTACTTGCTGGCGGGCCTGGCCGCAGTCGGCCTCGCGGCGTTGGCGCGGGTGGAGTCCAAAGCGTCTGTGCCCATCTTTCCCGCCGATGTGCTGTCTCACAGAGCCTTCAGGACCGTGTTCGCCATCTCGTTCTTCTCCGCTATGGTCGGCAGCGCGGGCAACTTTCTTCCCGCGTTTGTGCAGGAAGAGATTGGCGCCTCGGCCACCGCCTCAGGAATTGTGTCCGCGCCCGGTTTGGTGGTTTCCGCAGTGGGGGCGGCGCTGCTCGGCCGGCGGCTCGCGGCGACCCAGCGTTTCAAAGGCGCGGTGGCCTTCTGGGCGCTGGCGGTTACAGCCGTCACAGCCGTTTACGCTTCGTTCGGCGCGCACACCACCTTGATGGCGGTGGTGGGCTCATCATCGCTGCTGGGACTGGCATTGACTCCGATGATGGTCGTCCCATACACGTTCGCGATGGCCGCGCTCCCTGCGGCCCAAGTGAGTTCCGGCGTGGGGTTGCTCGCCTTCGGCGCCGCCGTCGCCAACACCTTGGGCTCAGGGGTTATGACCGCAGTCGCGGACACGGGCCTTGCCAATGTGTTCCGATGCACGGTCGTCTTCGCCATTCCCTGCTTGGCGGCCGCCATCGCGTTTCGCTTTCCCGCGTCCTCGAAAACGCCAGACGCCCAGGTGGAGCACGATGACGCAGACCCAGCGCACTAGTGTCGAGGCGGGACAGGTCCGCCAAAGCGACCGGGGTTTGGTCGTCCACCAGGTTGGCCACCACCCTGGCCACGATCCGCTCACCGGAGGACAGCCCGGCGGACTCGCGGGCCAGCTGGTCGGGGT
>JAITJZ010000061.1 GCA_031278655.1 Bifidobacteriaceae bacterium | reverse complement strand
CGATGATCGCGTCAGCGAGGATTTTCTCCTCTACCCGGTCGCGCCACTGGTCGGGGGCGAGCTGCGCGCACAACAGCGTCGAGGCGGCGCCGTGGCGCCGGTCGATCAGCGGGTGGACTAGCTGGACGTGCTCCCGGGTTGGGGCGGTGAGGAACCAGTCATCGATGATGAGGAGATCGGCTTTGGCGAGGGAGTCGACCTCGGCCCGGCGCCGGCCGGCCCTGTCCGCGACCACCAGCCGGTCGAACAACTCCCCGGCGGGCAGGCAAACGACGCGTTTGCGCTGCTGGCAGGCTTTGTTCCCGAGCGCGCACGCGACATGGGTCTTCCCGGACCCGGTGGGGCCCTGGATGATGACGTTTTGGCGTTTGAGGATGCGCGTGCCGACCGCGAGGCGGGCTATCGCCTCCGCGGAACCGCCGCGGAACGATGGCTCAGTCCGCGTGGACTAGCGGCTCAACGCCCGTGGACCAGTGGCTCACCAACCATGGACACGCGGCTCCCGAGAAGCGAAATATCCAGTCGCACTCCTTGAAACTTGCCCGCGTCACCTCGACACTGTCGATGCTGCCGTGAATCCAGGAGAGCTTCTCGCCGGTGACGATTTCAAACTGAGGAGCGACCATCAGAACGGGGGCTTCCCCTTGGCCCACTGCTTCGCCCAGTCGCCTCGGATACCGGTGGCGTCGAAGTCGCCGAGGTCGGTGGCGGCGAAAGGGTCGTCGAGGTAGCGGACCTCGTCGTGCTGGGCGCCGCAGGGGTCGACCTCGACGAGGGCGAGGCGGTAGTGCGGGACGGCGTTCTTGCCGGTCATTACCTCGTTGTGCGTGACGAAGAAGTCGGTCGCACCCTCGATCCGAGCTTTGACCTCGATCCGATAGGTGTCGCCGGCCGCGTCTGTGGAGAGGATGTCGAAACCCTTGTTGTTGAACACCTGCTCGACGGGCTTGCGGCCCAACTCGCGTTCGCAGGCCATGACCATGTCGACGCCACGGCGTTCGACCTCTTTGGTCTCCTTGGCGTGGATGGGTGCTGACGCAGGGATCTCGCCTTCGAGCATCGCAATAGGGAGCACGAGCGCGGCGGTCACGATGTGGGGCGGCTTGGTCGACATGAGTTGCTGCTGGTCGAGGAGCGCAAGGCGCTTGCGGAGTCGCGAGTCGAGTTCGGCCGCCTTGCGGTTGAGGCTCTCGGAGGACTCGTTCGGCTTCTCGCCTTTCCGCTCCTTCTCCGAGGCCACTGCGGCTTCGAGGAGCAGCCGCTCGCTCTCGGCGGTGAGCCGTTTGGTGACCAGGTCGCGCGCCTTGGTGAGTTCGCCCAGCCGACGGGGCTGGACCTCGGCAAGATATTCGAGAAGTTGGTTGGCGATGATCCAGCTCATGGCCCGGTCTTCGGCGTCGCCGAGCCAGGGCAGGCTGCGGGCGGTGTCGACGGCCGGGCTCGCGGGCGCGGCAACGCAGTCGAGATAGGGCGCGGGGCCGGCGGGGCTGACGGTGCCGAAGCTGTCGACGTAGGCGTAGCCGAAGCGCCGTGCGACTGACTCGCCGGTAGCGTCAGCCACCTCCTCCACGACACCCACGAGCAGTTGTGGTTCGTCGAGGGTGGACGAGACCAAGACGGCGCCTTGATTGAGAGCACCGCCGAAGTTCCGAATCGCCTCACTCATGACGGCTTCGTGCAACGGGTGCCCCGGGGCCAGCAGATCGGCGCGGGCGAGATCACCGGGTTGGACGTGGCTCAGGTCGAAGGCGACTCGGTCGTACTTGGTCGCGATCGGTCCCTTGCCCGCGGAGCGGATGTTTTGAGGGACGTTGGCGATCTCGTAGCGGCCCTGCTCACGCTTGACGATGCGCCCGCCCAGTTTGGTGAACGCGGCTTTGAACGCGAGCTCGATGTAGTGCGGTTGGAGCCGACGAGCGCGGGCGTCGTCCATCGCCGCACGCAGAGCGTGGAGGTCGGCATCGGCAAGATGCTCGGAGGCGAGTGCCCGCTCGTCGAGAAGATCCTTGAGCCCGTCGCCGATCGAAGCGTCGATGACCTCGTGCATCTTGGCCTTCACGTCAGCACGTTCCCCGTATTGAATCGCGTCAAGCAGCAGATTCCGCAACGGGGTCTCCGAAAACGCTTCACCAAGGACGTCGAAGACCTTCCCGCCGTACGTCTCGCGCATCTGGTCGAGCTTCTCAAGCAGACGGGTGAACACCTCGCCCTCACGCGTGTTGGAAGCGACGAGGTTCCAGAGGCGGCAGACTTCTTCTTGGCCGATGCGGTGGACACGGCCGAAGCGTTGCTCGATGCGGTTCGGGTTCCACGGGAGGTCGTAGTTGACCATGAGGTGGGCCGCTTGGAGGTTCAGGCCCTCCCCCGCTGCGTCGGTGGCAAGGAGGATCTGGCAGTCACGGTTCTTGGTGAACTCCTCGGTGATCTGGCGGCGCTGAGCGCGACGTACGCCACCGTGGATAGCGCGCACCGCATCGGGCCTGCCGAGGAGTGAGCCGATCTTGCCTTGCAGGTAGCCGAGGGTGTCGCGGTGCTCGGTGAAGATGATGAACTTGCGCGGCCAGCCGTTCTCGTCGGTCACCAATGCGTTGTCTTGAAGGATGGTGGACAGCTCGGTCCACTTCCGGTCGGTGCCAGCTTCGCGGACCCGCCGTGCGGTCTTGATGAGGTCGGCGAGTTCGAGGAGTTCGGCGTTGAGCTCTTCGACGGTCTGGGCCGCTGTGGCGGCGTCCATCACGTCTTCTTCGAGCTGCTCCAACTCCTCGGCGTTGAGCTCGTCGCTGTCGAGGTCATCGAGGTCAACGGTGGGCTCGGTCTGCCGGTAGGTGCCGTTCTCGATCTCGACCTTTTTGCGCTCCAGACGCTCGGCACGGCGCACGAGGCTCTTGTAGATGGCCTCCGGACTGGAAGCTAGGCGCCGCTGCAGAACGGTCAGCGCGAAACCGACGGTGTTCTTGCGTTTGCCGCCAATGCGGTCAGCCCGGTTCATACCCTCACGCACGTAGTGGGTGACGTCCTCGTAGAGGTCGTACTCCAAGGCGGTGAGTTCGTAGGGGACGGTCTCGGCGATGCGCTCGGGGAAGAGCTTTTTGCCGTCGAAGGTCAGGAGGTCTTCCTTGATCATGCGGCGCATGACGCCACTGACGTCGGTGCTCTTCTTCTGCTTGCCCTCGAAGCGATCGCGGTCGAGGAGGGTGAGGAACAGTTGGAAGTCCTCTTCCTTTCCCGAGTGCGGGGTGGCCGTCATGAGGAGCAGGTGGCGGGTAATCTGGCTGAGCGTCTCGCCGAGCAGGAACCGCTTGGTCTTGCGGAGTTCACCGCCGAAGTAGTGGGCACCCATCCGGTGTGCTTCGTCAACGATGATCAGGTCCCACTCGATCTCTTTGAGCTGATCCTGGAGTTCCTCGTTGCGTGAGAGCTGGTCCATGCGCGCGATGAGTAGTGGGTTCGTCTTGAAGACATTGGAGTTGACCTGGGCGTCGATCCGCTGATTGGTCAGCAGGTCGAACCGGAGCCCGAACTTGAAGAAGAGTTCGTCCTGCCATTGCTCGACCAAGCCGCCGGGGGCGATGATCAAGCACTGCTTGACGTCGTCGCGCAGCAACAATTCCTTGACATACAGGCCGGCCATGATCGTCTTGCCCGCCCCGGGGTCGTCGGCGAGCAGGAACCGCAGCGGGGTGCGGGGAAGGAGTTCGCCGTACACGGCGCGGATCTGATGCGGCAGCGGCTGCAGGTCGCTCGTGGCGACCGCCAGCATGGGGTCGAACAGGCCCGCCAGTGAGATGCGTTGCGCCTCGGCCACGAGTTTGAAGTCGCTCGCGGCCGCGTCGAAGGCCCTGCTTCCGCTCTGGGCGATCAAGAGGTCTCGCTCATCCTTGCGGAACACCACCCGGTGCCCGAGTCCGCCGGAGGCGGACTTGTACGTCAACTCAAGCGCGTCGGCGCCGTGCCACTGCGCGGCGATCACCGTGATCACCTCCGTGGGGATCAAGCCGTCGATCCGCAGTCCGGGCTTCAGTTCCTCCAGCCGCATCGGCACACCTCCTCGTTTGAGTGTCCTTCAACACTATCGGTGAGGGCCGACGCTTTCCGGCTCGCAGCAGTTCCGTCGGCCGCTGGCACTAATATTCTCAGCAATCGAGGTGAGTCAGCGGGAGCCATGGATCGAGAGGAACGCCAGCGCGCCAAGGGCGTGGTCGACGACGTCGGTGCCTTCGTGCAGCGCGCCGCAAAGCTGACCCAGGAACGCGGCCACATCGCAGGCGCGCAGGCGCAGGCGACCCACTACCTCCTCGACAGGCTGACACCCCACGGCATCGACCAGCAGGTTTTCTGGCGAGCGCTCAACCTCGATCCCAGAGATGACCTGTTGGTCACGGCAATGGCTCGCGGCCACCGACTCCCACCGTTGTCGCCCGAGACCCGGCACGTGATCGACGAACTCGGCGGTGAGGGATTGGCTTGGGCGTTGAGCGATGCGAAGTCGGTCCTCGGTGCACGTCGCATGTTCTCGGGCAAGGGCAGGAAGGACGCCGGCGTCAAAGCCGTCGAGTGGCTTACCGGCTTCCACAACTGGCTCTACGCCTCGGGTTTCGGCGCTGCGCTGGCGGCGCTTGAGGGGTGGCACAGGACACCTGGGCCTGTGTTGAGTGTCTCGTCGATTCTGTCAGAACAGGTCGGGTTCATGGCTGCGGGCTATGACGCCGTTCTCATCGACCGTTCCGAACTCACTGGTGCCGCCATGTCGATTGTGTCCATCGACCGCGCGCTTCACCAGGAGAGCGAGTTCCGCGCGGCGGTCACGACAGCAGGCAACACGGTTCGGCAGACCGAAGCCCGGAAACTCGTGGCCCAGATGCCGGTGGAGAAGCTCAAAGAAGCCACCAGCGGTCAACTGCGCATCAATGCGCTCACGGCCGCAGGCTTCACGAGCGTCCAACAGGTTCTCGATTATGCCGGCGGCATCGTGGCCCTGCCGAGTGTCGGCGAGACCACCGCGAACCGCATGATCGGGGCAGCGCGCACGATCTGGCAGACCACAGTCGACGAGATGCCGGTCCGGATCGACGTCAAGAGCCGATCAGCCGAGTCAACGAAACTGCTCGCGGCGCTGCGCGCGTGGGACGCAGCACGATCCATCAGGAACGCGACCAGTGACTTGGAGGCCGCGCAGTCCCTGAGGACGCTCACGGCATCGCTGGGCGCCGGGGTTTCCCACGTCATCGTGATCCCGGAAGGTCGCTCGATCGCCGATCTGCGCGTTGCGGTCGCTGCCGTTGAACACCGTGCGTCGCTACTCACCGTGGGTAGCGCCGCTGGGGTCAGAGACCCGTGGGACGACTTCATGGCGCGCCCGGCCGACTACTACGCCATGCTCTCGGAGCTGGGTTTTCTCTCCGCTGACGAGGAGAAGAGCACGGGCGATCTCCCCGCCGAGATTCTGGAAGCGATCCGCGATCTCAAACTTGATACCACGTACCTCAAGGCCTCGCTGCGTGGCTACCAGTCCTTCGGTGCTCGGTTCGCGGTCGTGCAGCGGAAAGTGATCATCGGCGACGAGATGGGCCTCGGCAAGACCGTCGAATCACTGGCCGTTCTGACGCACCTGCGAGCCAAGGGCGCCCACCACTTCCTCGTCATCTGTCCAGCCGCGGTCGTCACCAACTGGATACGCGAGGTGACGATGAAGTCCGACCTGCGAGCGCATCGGATTTACGGCGCCGGACGCGACAGCGCGTTGACGTCGTGGATACGGAACGGCGGTGTCGCCGTCACCACATACGACAGCCTCGGGTGGTTGGAAGGCCAGATCCCCAGTGGAACCGCGCCAGCCTGTCTGGTGTTCGACGAGGCGCACTACATCAAGAATTCCGGCACCCACCGCACCCGCCGCTCCCTCGCACTCATCCGAGACTGCGAACGATCCATCCTGCTGACGGGCACCCCCCCTGGAGAACCGGATCGAGGAGTTTCGCAATCTCGTCGGCTACCTGCGGCCCGACCTCACGGTCACGGCCACCGAGTTCGCGCCGCGTCAGTTCCGCAAGCAAGTCGCCCCGGTGTACCTACGCCGCAACCAAGAAGAAGTCCTCACCGAACTCCCCCAACTCGTTGAGGTCGATGAATGGATGCCACTCTCAGCCGCCGATGAGCAGCACTATCGCGCCGCAGTCAGGGAAGGAAACTTCATGGCCATGCGCCAAGCCGCGCTAAGAGCGCGCAAGCACTCACAGAAGATGCAGCGGCTGGTGGAAATCGTCGAGGAGGCGAAAGACAACGAGCGCCGAGTCCTGGTCTTCTCCTACTTTCGTGGCGCCCTCGACGACATCGCAGCAATACTGCCTGGCAAGGTGTACGGCCCGCTCACCGGATCGGTTCCCGCTGTCAAACGGCAACAGATGGTCGACGAGTTCTCGCAAGCAGGACATGGTGCCGTGCTCGTTGCGCAGATCGTGGCAGGCGGCGTGGGCCTGAACGTCCAAGCGGCGTCCGTCGTCGTGATCTGTGAGCCGCAGTTGAAGCCGACAACCGAATGGCAAGCCATCGCGCGGTCCCGACGGATGGGGCAACTTGAATCGGTGCAGGTTCACCGGCTCTTGTCGGAGGACGGCGTCGACCAGAGGATCATCGAGATACTCGATCGCAAGAGCGAGTTGTTCGACGAGTTCGCGCGTCCGTCCGAGACCGCCAAGAGCGCGCCCGAAGCATTCGACATATCGGATGCGGAGATCGCCCGAGGAATCGTGGCCGCTGAGCGCGAACGTCTGCTCACCACGCGATGGCCGCAGCAAGCTAGTCCTTGACGTCTCATCAAACGAGGCGCACCGTTGGTAGATGAGTTCCTCCGTCGCTGTCACGCGCTCGGCTCCGGCCGGGGTGGACGGGACCGCCGAATCGGCGGAGCCGTTGGCGATGGGGGGGCGACGGTGGCGGCGAATCACCACCACTTGGAAGGCCCAGTCAGACCGTTTACCTGCAAGAACGGACGCAGGAAGAGGTTCGTGCATATTTCGGTCTGACTGAGCCGTCAGTCCACGCGAGTTGAGCCATCGTTCCGCGACGAGGTGAGCCACCGGGGTGTTGGGCGGGGCGGGCGGTGTGGGCCGCCCGCCCCTGGTTGGCTCGTTCAGCGAGCGGCGTCAGCGAAATGCCGCCGCAGGGATTGGTCGCTGTCGAGTGTTGCGACCACGGCGCCGGCGGTGATCCGGTCGATGATCGCGTCAGCGAGGATTTTCTCCTCTACCCGGTCGCGCCACTGGTCGGGGGCGAGCTGCGCGCACAACAGCGTCGAGGCGGCGCCGTGGCGCCGAGCTCACCGGCCGCCCCTCAGCCGCCGACGCCAAAGCCGCCTACAAACCCGAACAACCCCTCTGACCAGCCAAACTCGAAGGAAAACCCATACACCACTTCACGGGACTTGACCGACAAGACACTGAAGAGCGCCCCAATCACGGGATCAGACTCAACCACGCGGCCTGATTTGCTCGCGTTTCGTAGTACCCAGCAAACTGCATTCCTCGCTGCGGAGGGATCCAGATTCCCGCTGGCATCGATCGTGGTCGTTGAGATCAAGCGTCCGGGCCTTGGGGGAATGGCAAGCGACGAGAAGAATCCGATCCACCAGGCGCTTGAATACGTGGCTCGGATCCGCGCGGGCGGCGTGAAAACGGTGGCGGGTAGACCGATCCCCCCTTCCGCAGATGTGCCTGCATTCTGCTACGTCCTCGCAGACCTAACAGAACCGATGAGGAACTGTTGCGCGAACGCGAACCTGCGCATGGCGCAAGACGGAATGTCCTTCTTCGGCTTCAACGAGGCCCGGTCGGCGTGGGTGGAAGTGATCTCGTTCGATGGCCTACTCAAGGCGGCGAACGAACGCAATCGGGCCTTCCTTGACAAGCTGCAGTCACCGGCGAACTGAGGTGGGCAACGCGCAGGGTTACTCACCCAAGGCGTCGCTCGGTTCAATCCGTGGGGTTTCCGTGGGGCACTTCGGCAATGAGAGGCTTTCGAGGTCCCTGGGGTCCGCGTACTTGCTGTTCAGGTCACATTTGGTGGAGCCGCCTTGGGGAATCGAACCCCAGACCTATTCATTACGAGTGAATCGCTCTGCCGACTGAGCTAAGGCGGCCGGGCACCGTGGCGGGACCTGGCGTCCCGCCTGCGGCAGCGCGTTCCACCCTAGCGCACCGGCGCGGCGGTGGCCAAAGCGCTGTCGCGGCGCTCGCGTGGGGGTGCGCTGCGGTCGCGGCCGCCGCCTTCGCCGCGATCGGGCGGGCGGGAGTCAGCGGTGGCCCAGGATTATCGAGGCCATGGCCGCGACCTGGGAGGAACCAGGCCGGAAGTAGTCGGAGTGGCCGTCGGCCGAGTCGCCGGGGAGGAGACGGGCGCCGAAGGCGTCCGATGACGGCAACTCGCCGAAGGCCCCGCCGAAGGCGCCAGTCAGGCGGGTCAACCAGATCAGGTCCTGGCCGGTTTGGCCGGCCCAGACCGGCGCGTCGGTGGCCAACTGGGCGACTTGGTCCACGCCCACGCCGGGGCTCCCGAGCAGGATCAAGGCCTCAGGGTCGGCGCTGACCAGGGCAGAGGCGCAGACCAGCGAGCCGTAGGAATGGCAGATCCAGGTGACATCGGCGTCGGGACGCGCCGAGCGCAAGAACTGGTCGAAGGCGACGAGGTTCGAGGCGCCTTGCCTCATGGCGTCGGCGGTGGCGCCGGCCCAGACAGTGGGCGGCGCGTATCCGAGCCAGGCCACGACCGCGACATCGGCCGCGCCCGCGATGCCAGAAACGCCGGCCGAGCCCGCGCTTGTGGACTCGGCGGCCGCCAGCCGGAGTGAGCGCGCCCAACCCGGCATCGTGCGCCACCAGACCGCGGCCCCGCCCGAAGCCGAAGCCCCGGCGGCCCCGTCCGAAGCCGGGACAGGGACAGGTTCCGGGATCGAAACAGCGACCTGGGCCGAGCCCGAGGCCGGCGCCCATTCGCCCCCGGCGCCAAGCGCCTGATCAAACTGCGCCAGGTTCGTGTCCACGCCTGGCACCAGCACCGCGATGTGCTTGGCTGTCGCCAGATCGCCGTCAACCGTCACCCGCAGGCGCGGATCGCTGCCCGCCGCCAACAACGAATCGCTGTCGCGCGGCATCGTGAACCACGCCGTCGGCGCGGCTGACGAGCCCGCGCGCACCAGCCCATCCCTGGCCCAAGCCCACGCGTTCAACTGCGCGTTGACAGCGAGCAGGATCGCCCCCAACACGATCAATGCCGAACAGGTCCACCGCCTAATTGCCATGCCAAAGAACCTATGCGTGGGCGCCCGGGCGCCGCGTCCCCGACAGGGACGAAATGCGGCTCACCCGTTCGGGTGAGATCAGGCCGCCCCGAGCCGGTCCCGGCGCCGCCCCGCCCCGGTCCCGGCGCCGCCTCGCCCCCGTCCCGGCGCGGCGCGGCCGCCGTCACGGCGCGGCCGCGAGCCCGTTCTCGAAGGCGAACACGACCGCCTGGGTGCGGTCGCGGACCCCGAGTTTGCCCAGGATGTGCGCCACATGCGTCTTGACTGTCTGCTCGGAGACCACCAGCGAGCGCGCGATCTCCGCGTTCGACAGCCCCTTGGCGATCAGCCCGAGGACGTCCAATTCGCGCGGGGTCAGGGACGCCGCCGCGGCGCCAGCCGCTTTGGATGCGGGCCCGGCCCGGCGCCGCGCGAAGGCGTTGTCCGCGATCAGGCGCCGGGTGACCGATGGCGCCAGCAGGGCGTCGCCCCGGTCCACAATCTTCACGGCCTCGATCAACTCGCGCACGGAGGCGTCCTTGAGCAGGAACCCGGCCGCCCCGGCCGCCAGCGCGCCGTAGACGTGGTCGTCGTGGTCGAAGGTCGTCAGGATCAGGACGCCCGGCTTGGCCTGCGGCGTCGCCTTCGCCTGGGTCAGCCGCGCGGTCGCCTCCAGCCCGTCCATCCGCGGCATCCGTATGTCCATGACCACCACATCCGGGCGGGTTTCGGCGGCGACGGCGAGGGCGGCCAGGCCGTCGCCGGCCTCGCCCACAACCTCGATCTCGCCCGACGAGGCCAACAGGATGGCCAGGCCGTCGCGCACCAGCGGCTGATCGTCGGCCAGCACCACCCGGATCATGGCCGCTCCCGCCCGGCCTCGGCGGTCCCCGTCGCGCCTCGAACGCCGCCAGTGACCACGCCGCCGATGCCGTGCGCCCGGTTCGCCCCGGCCGTCACTTCCCGCTCGGCCGCCCGCCGGTCGACGGCTCGGTGATCGCCCGGCCCGGCCGCCGCCCAATCGTCCCCGCCCGCGCCCAACTCAAGCGCCGCGCCGTCCGCCCCGCCGTCCGCCGCG
>JAITJZ010000054.1 GCA_031278655.1 Bifidobacteriaceae bacterium | reverse complement strand
GTGCCGAGGGACCGGGAGTCGAGCTTCGAGCCGGTGATGGTCAAGAAGCGGCAGCGCCGGCTGACCGGGGTTGATGAGATCGTGTTGTCGTTGACCGCGAGGGGTTTGACCAGCGGGGAGATCGCCGCCCACCTCGCCGAGGTGTATGGGACAAGCGTGTCGAAGGAGACGATCTCGAGGATCACCGACAAAGTGATAGACGAGATGGCCCAGTGGCAGAACCGGCCCCTGGACCGGGTCTACCCGGTGGTGTTCATCGACGCGATCCATGTCAAGGTCCGTGACGGTCAGGTCTCCAACAAGCCGTTCTATGCTGCGGTCGGGGTGACCGTCAACGGGGAGCGGGACATCTTGGGGATCTGGGCCGGGCCGGGCGGCGCCGGGGAGGGCGCGAAGTACTGGATGAACGTCTTGACGGAGATCAAGAACCGCGGCGTCCAAGACGTCCTGATCACCGTGTGCGACGGGCTGCGCGGGCTGCCCGAGGCGATCAACGCCGTCTGGGCGGACGCGACCGTCCAGACGTGTGTCATCCATTATGCCGACTCGTCGGCTATGCCGATGTGGGGGGTGGCCTGGCCGGTGGGGGCCTACGCGATGTCGGCATAGTCACAGGGCTTTGAGCCAGGCCAGGAGGGGGTCGCCGGGTTTGTAGCGGCCCGGGTCGGCGCTGATGGGTTGGGCCAGGTCCACGGCGGTCTGTTTGAGTTTCATGTCGGCGTGGAGGTAGACGAGGGTCGTGGCTGTGGACTCGTGTCCCAAGAACAGCGCTATGACGGCTATGTCCACGCCGGCCTCGAGCAGTCTCATCGCGGCCGTGCGGCGCAGCGCGTGCATCGTGACGTGTTTTCCGGCGAGTGATGGGCAGTTCTTTGAGGCTGTTCGCAGGTGGGCGGCGAGGCGGTGTTCTATGGCGTCGCGGGAGAGTGTTCCGCCTTCCCGGTTGGGGAACGCGGCTTGTCCCGGGCGCGTCGCGCGTTCCTCCATCCAGGCGCCCATGACCGCTGCGACTGGTTTGGTCATCGGGGTGGCGCGGTGTTTGCGTCCCTTGCCGACGCAGGACACGCGCCGCCGGGCGATGTCGACGTCTTCGATTCGGAGGTTCGCGAGTTCGCTGATCCGCAGGCCGGTTTGCGCCGCCAGGGCGAGCATGGCTTTGTCCCGCCTCCCGGTTGGGGTGGCGGTGTCGGGTGCCGCGACCAGCGCGTCTGTCTCCTCGGGGGAGAGGTAGACCAGTTCGGGGCGATCGTGTTTTTTCGGCGGCACAGACAGCGCCCTGGCGATGGTGTCGGCGTGCTCCGGGTGGCGGGGCGCCGCGTAGGCGAGCAGCGACCGGATCGCGGTCAGCCTCAGGTTGCGGGTCTTCGGCGCGGAGCCGCGTTCGGTTTCCAGCCAGTCCAGGAACGCGGCCAAGCAGTCGGAGTCGATCATCGCGAAATCGATCCGCGAGCAGGGCACGCTGTTCTGGGCGGAGACGAAGCCGAGGAACAAGGTCCAGGCGTCCCTGTAGGAGGCGATTGTGTTCTGGGAGCAGGCCCGCGCCCGGGCCAGGTGGTCGGCGAAGAACGCTTGCAGCGTGGGCGCGATCAGTGTCATGGCCGCCTCCTTCCGCGTTCGGGCAGCAGCGCGGAGGCGTGCCGCGGCGACGGGTTTTCCAGTTTGGCGACGGCCTCGGCCAGCAACTCCTGGGACTGGTCCACGTACCAGTAGGTGTGGGCTGGGGCGGCGTGCCCCAGCCACGCGGACAGGACCGCCAGCGCGTGGCCGGGGTCCTCGCCGGCCTGGTACGCCCGGACTATGGTCTTCGTGGCCATGGCGTGGCGCAAATCGTGGAGCCTGGGTTTGGCTCCTCCCCGGGGTGCGATTCCGCAGGCCAGGGTCAGTTTGTGGAATCCGTTCTGGACGTTGCAGTAGATCGGCCGGGTAGCGGCGGCGGACAGGAACAAAGACTCGTCCGGGCGCCGCCGCCTGCCGGTGATCGCGGACGTGTCCGCCAGGTAGTCTTCGAGCGCGGCGGTGGAGGTGGGGTGGAGCGGCAGTTTCCTGCCGCCTCCGGACTTGCTTGTCCGCAGCGAGACCGTTCCAGCGGCCGCGTCGAAATCGGCCGCGTCCAACGCGATCGCCTCCCCGACCCTCGCGCCGGTCACGGCCAGCAGGCCGATCAAGGCCCGCATCGAGAGCCGCCGCAGCTCGTCGCGGAACACCGCTCCGCATGCCTCCATGAGCGCCTCAATCTCGGCGTCTGTGTAGATGAACGGGACGGCCCGGCTCGCGCCGCCGCGCAGCAAACCCGCGGGAACCAGGTCGGCCTGCCAGCCCACCCCGACGAGGTATCGGGCGAAACTGCGGGCCACGGACAGCCTCCAGGCGTGCCACGATGGCGCGCCTTGCGGCATTTGAGCCCAGGCGACGGCGTCCGCAGCTGTGAACGACTCCTTTCCCCGGGCGGCCAACCAGCCGCAGAACTGCCGCAACAACTTCTCGTCCCTCGCGAGCCCGAACCCCAACGCGCGCCGGACGGCCAGATAGCCGTCCAGGTGGCCCACAAGCCCGCTCATAGCGCCGCTCCCGGCCAGGGCCTGACCAGAGCCGCGAGCCGCTCGAGCGCCACAGCCGAGTAGATCGCGGACGTGGACACACAGGCGTGGCCCAACAACCGCGCCACGTCCTCCAGGCCGCCGCCCGCCTCGATAACACGACAGGCCGCCGCATGACGCAGCCGGTGCGCGTGGAACCGCCCCAACCCGGCGGCCTCGGCCCTGTCCGCCACGATCATCGTCACCCTGCCGGCCGTCAGCGCCTTGAACGGCGCCCTGACCGCAGTGAACACCGCTCTGCCATCCCCATGGGAGCGGCACTGGAGGTAGGAGGCCAAAGCGGCGCCCACATCCACTGGCAGCGGCAGCGTCAACGACCGGCCTTTGCCGCGCGCGGTGACCGTCCCCCGCTCCCAGTCGATGTCGTCGAGCCCCAGGCCGGCGACCTCCCCGGCGCGCATCCCCAAACGAGCCAGCAGCAGCAGCACCGCGACATCTCTCTTGCCCTGCTCGCCATCCGCGCACACGCCCCCCACCAGGCGATCCACCTCCTCTGCGGTCACCATCCGACCCGGCTCGGGGCGACCGGCTCTGGCGCTCATCACCGCGCCCGCGACATCAGCGCCCACCCAGCCGCGCAAATGCGCCCACCGCAGGAAAGCCCGGGTCGAGCACACGATCAGCCGCACCGACCCCGGCCTTCGCCCCTGCGCCCGTCCCCGCATCCACGAATGGACCCGCTCAACGTCCGCCAGGCTCCAATCAAACGCGCCCGACCCGTCCGCCAAACCCGCCGCGAAAGGCCTGACCCAACGGACATAGTTCGCGGCCGTCACCGGACCCACGCCCCGGCCCCGCCTCAAATGCTCCTCGAAGTCCGCCATCAGCCCGTCCAACGGAGCCATCGGCCCAGGGGCCCCGGGCTCGAACAAACCCACCGACCCCAGGTACCGCTCAACCAGCCCAAGCCCGGAACGCGCCTTCGGCCACACCCGACCCAGCGCCTTGCGGCACAAGTAGAACTCGTCCAGGTCGGCACCGGTCACCACCCCCTGCCAACCATCCCGCCCGCTAAGCCAAACATCAAGATGCCTCAGCCCCAGAACATGCGCGGCGGCCGTGCCCTCTGCATAGCCCTCCGCCAGCAGCCGGCAGCGGAACCCTTCCACCAATCCAACCAACGGCCCCTCAGGCGCCCTGGCAGACAATCGCGTCGTCATCACAGTCTCCTTTTCCTTGTCGAAGATGACAAAGAAAATGATCCCGCCCAACCGCAACTATGCCGACATCGCGTAGGCCCCCACCGGCCAGGCCACCCCCCACATCGGCATAGCCGACGAGTCGGCATAATGAACACTATGCCGACGTCGGCATAGCATCCACCTACTCAGGAACACGTTCAAGTATGCCTCGCGCAAGGACTGGGACGCGATCTCCAAGGCGCTGCGCCCGGTCTACCAGGCGGCCACGGTCGAGGCGGCGGAGGAGCGGTGGCTGGAGTTCGGCGAGGCGTGGGGCAAGAAGTACCCGGCGGTGGTCAAACTGTGGGAAGCAGCCTGGGAGGAGTTCATCCCGTTCCTAGCGTGGGACGTGGAGATCCGCAAGATCATCTGCACCACGAACGCGATCGAGTCGTTGAACGCCCGCTACCGGCGGGCGGTGAGGGCCAGAGGCCACTTCCCGAACGACACCGCCGCCCTGAAATGCCTCTACCTAGTGACCCGCTCACTAGACCCCACAGGCAAAGGACGCAAACGCTGGATCAACCGCTGGAAACCAGCCTTGAACGCGTTCGCCATACGCTTCCCGGGCCGACTCGACCCGGCGGAGGACAACTAACAATGCCAACCCCGCCCACCGAATTTGACATAGACCCACACAAACGAGCCCGCCTGACGATGGCCGCCAAAAAGTCCCGGTGGGTGGCCATCGAAAGTCTGGGCTGGTGGCCATGAAGCGTCACCGCCGGTGGCCACGGAAACTCCCGCAGGCGCCCGGAGCGCCCTGGGAGA
>JAITJZ010000131.1 GCA_031278655.1 Bifidobacteriaceae bacterium | reverse complement strand
CGGGCCTTGCGGCGAAGCCCGGGCGACCCGGCGCGGACGGTGCTGCTGACAGGCCCAAGAGGGATCGGGAAGACTGTGCTCCTGAACGCTCTGGAGGACGCCGCCGCCAGCCTCGACTGGCTGGTCGCCTCTGAAACGGTCCACAGCGGACTGGCCGATGACCTCACACGGACTGTTTTCCCCCAGTTGCTCGCGCAGGCGGACCCGGCGACCCACAACGCTGCCGTCACGTCCCTGTCCGGCTCCGTGCTCGGCATCGGCGGGTCAGTTGGGCGCCAGGTCAGCGAACGCCACCCCGTCTCCCCATCTCTGCGCCAACAATTAGAGGGCCTGGCGGCGCTGGCATTGAAGCAGGGCCGGGGAGTGTTCATCAGCCTCGATGAGGTCCATCGGGCCGAGATCGGCGAACTCAAGGTCCTTTTCCACGCCATCCAGCACTGTTTGCGGCGCGGGCTGCCGGTCGCGTTCGCGGCGGCGGGCCTCCCGTCCGCCATTGACGACCTGCTGAACGCGGACGTCATCACCTATCTGCGCCGTGCCGAGCGGTTCGTCCTGGGGCCGTTGCCGGACCATCTGGTGCGCGCGGCGATCCAGACGCCGGTGGTTCAGGCGGGTCGCCAGATCACAGCTGACGCTCTCGACTTGGCGGTCGACGCGATCCGGGGATATCCGTTCATGGTCCAAGTGGTCGGCTTTGAGCTGTGGGAAGCAGCTCCGCTGCGCCCACAGATCGATGCGGACGGGGCGGCGTTGGCACTGGCCCGCGCCGCTCGGACGGCGGGCCGCTTGGTGCTTGAGCCCGCCTTGAATGACTTGTCGGGGCGGGACCGCCAGTTCTTGGCGGCCATGGCCGCCGAACCAGAAGGCGCGGTGCCGGTCTCAGCGTTGGCCGAACGGCTCGGAGCCAGCCGCGGTGTCGTCGCCAAGTATCGCGCCCGCCTCATAGCCGCCCAACTCATCGAGCCCGCCGGGCGCGGCTTGGTCCGGTTCGCCATGCCGTTGCTGCGCGATCAACTCCGCTCGGCCTCCTCCTCGTAGACGCACCCTTGCCGTTATGCGCCCGGCGGCGCCTCCACCCCTACCCGGGCGCCGACGAACACGCGCGGCCAATCCCCCCGACACCGGTGCGGAAGGAAGCCGGGGGTCAAGCCACGCTTCGAGCGCCGGTCACACAGGCTCAGCGCTGATCCGCTGACCGCGTTCGCTCGGAATCCCCTTGATGCGAAAGGCCATCGGCGCATCCGTGATTTCGGATATTACGTACGCGAGCCCCGCGATCACCGTGGCCGTCTCCACGGCCACACCTTGAATTCCCGCCAGCCCTTTTTGCTCATAGCCAACCCAATGGAGCCTGTTTGAACGCAAGGCACCTCGCTCACGTTCGTTCCGGAGCTGTGCCTTGTCTTGCCTGATGAGCGCCGCGCACCGAGATGCTCGGGCGCGGGTGAACAGCTCAATATCCTCCAAGCCGGACCAGCCTTCGTCGGTGACCGCGCGGAATTCGTGCTGCCCGTAAACCGCCCTCAGGGCCACGGTCACCTGATAGTTGACGTTCTCGTCGACTAAGAATCTCATGCCCGGACGGCCCGCACTTCGCGGTCGAAAAGGACCGCGTCCTCGGCCGCCGCCTCGGTCGCGCCCGGATAATAGCGACCGATGGCGCTGATAGGAATGGTGCCATCGGCGAGGGCCAGAGCCACCGTGTCATAGCCGATCCGCGTGTCCTCAAGAGTTGGCCATCCGCCCAGTCGTCGCGCGTTGACTTGAAGGCGCGGTCGAGGCCGCGAGAAGGCGGCCACCTCGCGTCCGTCCCAGCGCGTGAATGGCGCATAAATGTCGCCCAGGGTCATGAGTTCATATTGACCCGGCGATCGGACCAGGTCCATGAAACCATCTTCGCCCTCAACCACAATTGATTTGCCATGGGCGGCGAACCGATACTCAGACAGGTGCTCGGCGAAGTCGAACATCCTGAGATTCTCCAGTGCCTTGCGAATCCTTTGGAGCGAGGCGACAGCGCGCAGGCTGACCACGGAACGCAGCGCCACCAGATCGCGGAACGAATAGACCATCGGCCGCGACGGGTGATCTTCAGGGACAAGGATTCCCTGATTCGCCCAGTTCCGGAGTTGCCGCGGCGACGCACCAGTCAGCACCGAGGCCAATCTCAGCGGAAACGACATTTTCACCGTCCTTCGCACGCTGCCTGTTGGAGCACAGTTTAGACGGTCTAAGCATCGCACGGCCGCATCTGCGGGGCACGTCCAGTCGGTCACCAACCCGTCGCGGTGGGCCGGGAGGGGTTCCGATGCCGTTGGGCGGGTCCCGCGGGAACGCTGTCAGAGGGGGGCACTAGGGTTTTTGAGCGTGAGATTGCTGCACACGTCGGACTGGCATTTGGGCCGGTCATTGCACGGTGTCGACTTGACCGAAGGGCTGGCGGCTTACCTCGACCACCTGGTCGATCTGGCCCGCCAGGTGCGGCCGGCGGCGACGCTGGTCGCGGGCGACGTTTACGACCGGGCCGTCCCGCCGGTCGGGGCGGTCCAGTTGTTGGAGGAATCCTTGACGCGGCTGGCGGAACTGACCCAGGTGATCGTGATCTCCGGCAACCACGACTCGGCCACTCGGCTCGGCTTCGCCGCCGGGCTAATGCGCCCCGAGATCAAGCTGGTCACCCGCCTGGATCAAATCGGCCGCGCCGTCGAAGTGGCCGATCCGGACGGCGGACCCGGCGCGCTGATCTACCCGGCGCCGTTCCTCGACGCCTACGCGGCGGCGGATTATTTCTCCGACCAGGACAATCCGGTCGCCAGGTCGCACGAGGCCGTGACGGCGGCCGCGCTCGGCCGGGTGCGGCTCGACCTGGCCCGGCGCGGACTGGGCGGCGTGGCGGGCGGCGACCCGGCGGCATCGGACAAGGCGGCCGACGCCGCCAACCGGCAGAGCCGGGCAGCGAACGGCCGGCCGGCGACCGTCGTGATGGGCCACGCCTTCGTGGTGGGCGGCGCGGCCAGCGAATCGGAGCGCGACTTGACCGTGGGGGGCGTGGCCACGGTGCCAGTCGGGGTGTTCGCCGGAATCGATTATGTGGCCCTGGGCCATCTGCACGGCCCGCAGCGGATCGCCGCCCCGGAGCCGCAATTGATCCGCTACAGCGGCTCGCCGCTGGCCTTCTCCTTCTCCGAGACGGGCCAAACCAAGTCCACGGCGGTCGTCACCCTGGGCGGCGCCAGCCCTGCGGCGGAACTCGTCCCGGCGCCGGTGCCCAGGCCGTTGTCGCAGGTGGAGGGCATGATCGCGGACTTGGAGTCGCGTCGGTTCGACGACCTGGCCGACCACTGGCTGCGGGTCACGGTGACCGATCCGAGCCGCCCCGAAGACCTCGTCCAACGCCTGCGCCGACGCTTCCCCCACGCCTTGGTGATCCGCCATCTGCCCAGCGGTCCGGCGCTGGGCGGACCCGGGCGACCGGTCACCGCCGCCAGCGACCCCAGTCGGGTGGTCGCTGAGTTCATCGAGTTCGCGGGCGGCGCGCCGCCCACCGAGGCCGAGTTGGGCGAGGTCGGGCGGGCGCTCGAGGCCGCCCGCCGGGGAGGGGAGGGGCGATGAGGTTCCACCGGCTGGAGTTCGGGGGGATCGGCCCCTTCGCCGGCTCGCACGTGATCGATTTCTCAGACTTGACGGCTTCCGGGCTGTTCTTACTCGAGGGCCCGACCGGGGCCGGCAAGTCGACGATCATCGACGCGCTGGTGTTCGCGCTCTACGGCTCGATCGGGGAAGCCGGCGCCTACGACCGCCTGCGCTCGGATTACGCGCGAGCCGAGGACGAGTCTTTCGTGGACCTGGTTTACGAGGTTGGCGGCGGCGTCTACCGGATCAGGCGGACGCCGCATTATGAGCGGCCGCGCCGGCGCGGCGAGGGCGTCACACTGAAGCAGAGCACCGCCCGGCTCTGGCGTCTGGCCAGCCCGGACGCGGTCGCCGGCGAAGTCGTCGCCACCAAGGTGGAGGAGGCCTCAGCCGAGGTCCTGCGCGACGTGGGGCTCAGCCGCGAGCAGTTCACGCAGACGGTGGTCCTGCCCCAGGGCCAGTTCGCGGCCTTCCTCAAGGCCGACAATGAGCAGCGCCGCACGCTGCTGCAACGCATTTTCGGCAGTGAGTTGTACCAGCGCCTGGCGGAGCAGTTGAGGGCTCGGCGCGCCGCCGCCGAGGCCGCCCTCCAGCGCCTGGGCAACCATTTGCGAATGGCCGTGGCCGCCCTGGCGAGGGTGGCCGACCTGCCGCAAGAGACGGCCGACAACCTGTCCGATGCCGCTGACGCCGCCGCGCAGGAGGGGCAAGACAGTCCTTTGGTCGAGTTGTCGAACCAGGTCAGGAGCGCGGTCGAGGCTCGTTCCGGGGAGTTGGCGGCTGCCTCTGACCAGGCCGGGGACTTGGCCCGGCGGCTGAAGGCCGAGGCTGACCGGGCCCAGGCGGCGGCCGAGGCGGCCGCCGCCAAGCGACGCCTGAGCTTGCGCCTGGCCGATCTTGAATCCGACCGGCCGCGCCGGCGGGAGACTGAGCGGCGGTTGGCCGAGGCCCGGCGCGCCGGGCCCATATCGGCGCTGTTGGACTCGGCCGCGGCGGCGGCCCGCGAACTGGACCGGGCCCGCGCCGAAGCCGTCGCCGTCGGCTTGCCGGAGGGCTCGATCGACGAGGCGCCCTGTCAGGCGGCGCTCGAGGAAGCGCAGTCGAGCGAGCGCCGGGCGGCTGATCGGCTGACCGCCGCCCGCGCCCTGGCCGAGGCCGCCCTCGCGCACCGATCCGCCGCCGAGCGCCTGGACGGACTCGAAGCCGAGCTGACGCGCGCCGCTGAGGCCCAAGCCGGCGCCGCCCGAGCGGTCGAGCGCGAAGCCCAGGCCGGTCCCCAGGCCAGGACCGAAGTCGAGATCGGAAGAGCACAC